>JBARMS010000069.1:0-28365 GCA_049802575.1 Acidobacteriaceae bacterium
GCGCCCACCGGCTGGCGCGTCAACGCCTGGGTGAAGGAAGGAATCCTGCTCGGGTTCCGCATCGGAACGCTGCAGGGCGCGGATGCCCGCTCGGACGTGGCGCGCGATGCCTCCTGGGACGTGGGCTGGAATGAGGACCGGCGCGAAACCGGCACCCAGGCAGAGCATCCATCCCATGCCGCTCACGGGAGTCCGCAGGATCACCAGGACCTGAGTGAGTTTTTCTACGGCGAACGAAAGGGTTGGGCGGCCAAACAGGGAGCCACGGCGACAGGGCGGCCGAGCGGCTTTCCTTTCATCGACAAAAGCACCTTTCCCGCCCGCCGCTTCACGCCCGGCCAGGGCATTCGCATCGTCGCCGGCGGCTCCTCGGTGCGGGCCGGAGCGTACCTGGCGCGCGGCGTCATCGCCGCGCCGCCCATGTTCGTCAACGTGGGCGCCTATGTCGACGAGGGCACGATGATCGATTCCCACGCGCTGGTGGGCAGTTGCGCGCAGATCGGCAAGCGCGTTCACCTCAGCGCCGCGGCCCAGGTCGGAGGCGTGCTCGAGCCGGTCAACGCCAGCCCCGTCATCCTCGAAGACGATGTGCTCGTGGGCGGCAATTGCGGCATCTACGAAGGCACCATCGTCCGCAAGCGCGCCGTCCTTGCTGCCGGAACCATCCTCACGCGCGGTACCCCCGTCTACGATGTCGTCCGCGGCGAAGTGCTCCGTGCCGACGGCGAAATGCCGCTCATCATCCCTGAAAATGCGGTCGTCGTTCCCGGCGCCCGCGCCGTAACCAAAGGCAAAGGGCAGGAGTGGGGGCTGAGTGTCTACACGCCCGTCATCGTGAAGTATCGCGACGAGAAAACCGAGCTGAGCGCCGCGCTCGAAGATCTTCTCCGTTAGAAGTTGCCGACGGTCAGGAGCGGTCGCGCAGCATCGCTGCGATCAGGCGCGGATTGCGCCGGCCCTGCAGGACAGCGAGAATCCAGATCGGCTGCTCCTCCGGAGCGTAGGCGACGAGGTATTCGCGGACGAGATGGAAACGCAGGGGGGCTCGACGAGAGATCAGGCCGCAGATGTCCGAGGTGGGGAAACTGCGCCAGCAGTCCAAACTCTTCGAACAACTCATCGATCATGCGATCGGCGGCGGCCAGATTGTCGCTTGCGATATGTTCGCGGATCTCGTCGATGTCCGCGAAAGCCTGCGGATGGACTGCGAATCTGCTCATCCCAGACGGTGGCGCGCCTCGTTCTTTTGCTTCAGGCGCCGGAGGGCTTCGTCTCCATCGATGGGCTGCACATCGCCGCTGCGCATACCGGCGTACCGGCTGTCCAGCATTTCGCGTGTGCGGCTCAGCTCTTCGAAATACCCGGCCATCGCGTCGGCGACCAGTTCGGAAGGCCCCCGTCCCGTCTCCTTCGCCCAGTGTTCGAGGCGAGCGGCCAGTTTCGGACTTAGATTCACTTCCATACCTGCTGCCTATGAAGCGGGTTGCGCGATGTCAAGCAGCCACAGCCGGCGATTCTCGCGGCCGCGCGGGCGAGCCTTCGCTACAGAAGCCTCCGCAGGAAACAGAAAGTACCCCGGCGCCCTCAGCTACTCCACTTCCTGCATCTCCATCTCGATCGTCCGGTTCGTCATGAACCGTTCCAGCGCCTTCATGGCGCAGCCCTGCCCGCACAGATGGCGCATCTCGCCGCTGCGGCTCTCGTTTGCGTTCCACGGCAGGATGGTGAACCGCTGATCCGGCTGGCCCTCTTCAAAACAGAGCACGTTGCCCAGCGAGAGCATCCACCAGTGGTTCGACTCGCCTTTTTTCTTGCCGCAGATATCGCAGTTGTACGAAACGTCCCAGACCATGGGACACCTCCTCGGGGGGGAATGGAGCGTGTCCCTACGGTACAACGGAACGCGGAGGACCGTCGCGCAAAATCCGGCGCAATTCACACCCGGCGAATACAACTTTGGTCCGGCTGCGCCGCTCTTCGCCGTGAGGACGCTACTGTGGCGCCGGTCCCCGCACCACCTGCACCAGATTGTCCGGGTTGACGTGCTTCGCAAACGCCGCCTTCACATCGTCAGCCGTCAGCGCGGAATACTTCTTCGCCGCCACGATGGGCTCATCCAAAGGCAGCCCCATATCCGCGCGCGCCAGCAGGCCCCCGGCCACGGCATCCTCGCTGCCCTCCGACAGCGGAATCTGCCGCAGCAGCAGCGCCTTGGCCTGATGCAGCTCCCCATCCGACACATCCTGCGTCCGCATCGCGGTCAGGTCGCGCACAATCAGCGCCCGCGCCTTCGACACATTCGGCGGATCGCACCCGTAATCGACCGAGTAGCTGCCCCGCGACTTGTCGGCGTTCATCGCGACCCCCACCGTGTAGACGTACCCAGCCTCCTGGCGCAGATCGTGATAGAGCCGCGTGGCATAGAAGCCGCCGCCGAGCACGTGATTGCCCAGCTGCAGCGGATAGTAGTCCGGGCTGAAGCGGTTGATGTCGATCTGCTCCGCCAGCGTCACCGAATCCTGCACCGCCTGCGCGTCGGCCACATTCGCCGCCGACGGCTTGTTGATCGGCACCGGCGGCAGCGTCGTGTTCGGCTTCTCGCCCCCCGCCTTCCAGTCCCCAAACCACTTCGTGATCACCGTCTTCGCCTCGTCCGGCGTCACATCGCCGATCACCACAATCGTGGTCAGGTCCGGCCGGATCGTTGTGTCGTGCACCTGCTTCACGTCGTCGAGCGTCAGCTTCTTCACCGTATCCGGCGTCATTTCGCGCAGCACCGGATCGCCCGCCGGCAGCAGCGCCGTATCCAGAGCGCGCGACGTGCGGTAGCCAGGGCTTTTCAGATTCCCCGCGACAAACTGCGCGGTCTGCATCTGCGTGATGTTGAAGGCCTGCTGCGGCAACGCCGGATGCAGTTCGTTATCCGCCAGCAACTCCACGCCGCGCGAGAAATATTCCTTCAGCACCCGGACGGAGAAGTTGTAGCCCGCGCTCTCGTTGGCGGCGATATCGTCAAGCGCCTTGGCATACGCCAGCCGATCCAGACTCGTGGTGCCGTACGAGTACAGCCCGTCGAGAATATCGTCCACGCCCTCCTGCCCCGGCGGCGTCTGCAAATCGGCGTTATGCTTCACCGAGCCCATCACCGTCACCGTGGGGCTGGTCGTGTCCGTCCGCACGATGAGCCGGATACCGTTGGGCAGCTTCGTGTCCGAAACCTGCAGGTAATTCTCCGGAATCTGCAGCGTGTCCAGCGGCTTCGCGGCCCAGTCCGGCAGCGTTACCGGCTTGGTCGGCGCTGCGGTCACGCTTTCCGCCCCGCCAAATCCCTTCTGCGCCACCGGCGCGCCCGTCGGCACCGGCTTCAGGGTCGCGGTAATGGTCTGCGCGTTCAGCAGATATTGCTTCGCTACGCGATTCACATCGTCCACCGTCACCTTGCGGATGGCATCGATGTCTTCCTGCGGCGATTTGCGCCCTTCCGACGCCAGCGCCTCCGACCACACCGACGCCAGGTCCGAAATCGAGTTGCGCTCAAACTCCGCCTGCGCGATCTCCGAGCGCTTCGACGCGTCCACCAGTTCCGGCGGCACGCCAGTCTGCGCATATTTGTTGATGATCTGCCGCATCTCATCGAGCGCCGGCTGCGTATCCACGCCCGCCGGCTGCGCCACCAGGCCAAAGCCCACGCTGGCCTCGGGATACGTCTCCGCTACGCCGAATTCCGCCGCCAGCGCCTTGCCCGCCGGCACCATCCCGTAGAGATCGGCGCGCTGGCTCGAGAGCACGTCCGACAGGATCTGCATCGCCGCGTAATCCGGCGAGTCGGTCCCCGGCAGCCGCCACGCGATGAAGCCCAGCACGTACGGCAGATTGCTGTCGAGCGTGAAGGTTTCCGCCTTTACCGGCTGCAGATTCACGGGCGGGTGCGCCGGCAGCGGATGGCTCGGAATATCGCCGTACAACTCCTTCACCCTATTGAGCGTCGCCGCCGGATCGATGTCGCCGACGATGATCAGAATCATGTTCGACGGCGTGTACCACTTGTCGTGAAATTCCTTCAGCATCGCGCCCGTCGTCTTGTCGAACGACTCGCGCGTGCCCAGCGCATCGTGCGCGTACGGCGTGCCGGCGAACATATCCTGGTTGAGCCGGTTGAGAAACTTATAGGTCGGGTTCGACAGGTCGCGCGAGACTTCCTGCTCGATGGCGCCGCGCTCCTGGTCCCATTCCGACTGCGAATCATCCACGCCCTGCAGGCACGCCGCCTGGGCGTGCAGCACCACGTCAATATCCGCCGCCGGCACGGTGTTGAAGTACTGCGTGATGTTCTGCTGGGTGTCCGCATCGAAGTCGCCGCCGAGCAGCGCAAAGATGGCCGCCGCCTGATCCGCGCTCATCCCCGTGCAGCCGCGAAACGCCATGTGCTCCTGCGCATGCGCCATCCCGGGAAACCCGTCCGGCGTCTCATCGGCCCCCACCCGGTAGTTGGCCTCCACCGTCACCACCGGCGCCAGCGTGTTGCGAATAATGACCACCTGCATCCCGTTGGCCAGCGTGGCGCGCGTAGGCTCGGCGTCAGCGGCGTGCAGCAGGGGTGCGGCGGCCACGGCGAACAGGACAGGCAGGCCAGCCAGGATACGGGACTTCCAAAAAGGCAGACTCAAAGTGCTCCTCCGCGAGGAAAAATCTCTCCTGTGCATGGTAAACGGAGTAGCGAGAGTCGCGTGCGCGGCAACGCGCGGATGCCACGACCCGCCCCAAAAGCGGAACCAATCGCGATCGAACCAGGTTGCTGATGAGGCATTCCCCCGCACCCCTGAAAGGGGCGGGTCCTTTTGAGCCAAAAGAACCCCGAACGTTTGTGCGTTCGGGGTGGTGAGCGAAGAGTCTGCTTTTGCTTTTCAGCCTCGCTTTCGATCCGAAAGCCGGGGCGTCACATTCTCTGCTGTCCGCAAACGGCCAGCCGCTATCCGCTGGCCGCGCCAGCGGCCAGAGTCCTATTTGTGGTGGAAGAGCCGGCCCAACAGTCCGCCGCGGTTGGCCTTCTGCGACTCGCGCCAGCGGTCCGCTTCGCTGCGGATCAGCTCGCGCATCGACTCGGGAATCGCGAACCCCTCAAGGGTGCCGGCAGCCGGGGCAGCCGCGTCTTCGGGCGCGGCCGGGAAGGCGTCGGAGTAAAGGTGGTAATCAACAGCAGTCGCCATCGTGGCACCTCCGGTGAAAGTCGCAGCCGAGGCTGACTCGCTTTCCGCAACAGGTTGGAGGCGGATCGCGAGACCCCTCCATTCTCCCTGCCCCCACCCCATCAGGAAATGCCCCGAACCGGGCAGACCCCCCGCACCAATGGGGAGGCGCGGTTACGGGAGTACGCAGAATGGTAAACTTGGCAGGTAGACCTCTCTGGTTGTCGGGACGTGGCTCAGCCTGGTAGAGCACTCGCTTGGGGTGCGAGGGGTCGGCAGTTCAAATCTGCCCGTCCCGACCATTCATCCTGACTTTCTGAACAACCCCCCATCCACAACAATTCCCGCGGAACTGCCGACCGCGAAGCACCCCAACTCGCCTCTGCATCGCAGAGGCGAACCCTTTCCGGACTGCGAGGGGTGCGAGGCGCAGCCGAGCTGGGCAGTTCAAATCTGCCCGTCCCGACCATTCATCCTGACTTTCTGAACAATCCCCCATCCACAACAATTCCCGCGGAACTGCCGCCCGCGAGCGCCCCAACGCGCACCCGCGCAGCAAGTGCGTACCAGTAGGCTTGCGAGGGGTGCTCGGCGCAGCCAACCCGCGCAGCCGCCAATCTGCCCGCGCCCCGCGCCAGCAATAGAAAGGACTTATCTAGCTTTATTTATAATTTACAAATTGCGGCAACTTGCGAGTACAGTAAGAAATGAGCAGGTTACTACACCTCCTCCTCGTTCAGGTCTCCTGAGCTAAGTCAGCCCATCTGAAGTTACCCCCGCCTTAGTCAACAAACGGCCTCTTAAGGAGGACCTATGTTCGCACGCAATGTATCTGTCCATCTGAAGTCCAATTCCCTTGCCGAGTACGGCCATGTTTTTGAGAGCCAGGTTCTGCCGTTGCTCCGCAAACAAAAGGGCTTCAGGGACGAGATCACGATCGCCAGCACAAACGGGCTCGATGTCACGGCCATCAGCCTGTGGGACACCAAAGCGGACGCCGAGGCCTATAACACCAGCACTTACCCTGAAGTGGTGAAGACCTTCTCGAAGCTCACCGATGGGAATCCGCGCGTTCAGTCGTGCGAGGTGATTAACTCGACCTTCCATAAGATCGAGGCTGCCGTTCCGGTTGCCGTGTAAGTCGCGTGAGCCCGTTTCCGGGGAGGCGGTCAACTCCGCCTTCCTGGCTCCGCTCCGATTCTCTCTCTGGAACGGCGCTCCCCGCGCTTTCCCTTTTCCGGCGCACTCTTCCACCGCGAATCTCCCCTTCCCATAAGCACGAAGCAAGGATGACGGGGAAGGTCTGGCTGCGCGTCCCGGAATGACCCATCCTACTGCGGCACCTGCCAGTCCACCCCCGCCGTCGCCAGCGTCTGCTGGTCCGTCGCGTTCCCTGACAATTCCTTCTTCATCTGCGGAAACACCGCCTGGATCGAGTCCGTCTGCGCCCACACCGGCACCTCCGCCATCGTGTACCTGTAGGTCACGTCCGTCTCCGTGAATCCGTTGCGTGGCTCCGGCGGCGTGTGGCTCACGATGCCCGTCACTTCGCGATACCCATAGCAAAAGCGCGGCGCGTACCTCTGGCCGATCGTCGTCAGCGAGTAGGAGTCGACGTGGAGGTCGCGGTCTTCGAGCCGCTTGAACATGCCTGCGTCGGCCAGCGCATCCATCTGCGCCTTACTCTCTTTGGCTCCCGCCCCAGGCGCCACCTCGTAGGGGAAACGCCGTCCCTGCGGAAACAGACAGTCGGAGTGGTCCTGATAGTAGGCGTTCAGGGTCTTCGTAAAGTTCTCATCCGTGGGTTTGTTCGCCGAAGAACACCCGGCTGCGAGCAACAGCGTGCACAGCACAATCCAGATTGTGGCTTTCATAGGCTGACTTTCTTTCGCCAACTTTACTCCTTCATGAGGTGCGGGGACGAGTCGCCGTAACCATGGTCCCTGGCCCCAACGTAAGAAGCACTTGCGGCTGAATCGGAGGCCTGGAGCGGAACCGGGAAGTGAATGCCGCTCCGGCCCTGCCTCCTCTGGCATCCTCAGCGGGCCAGCCTCGCATCCCCACGCAAAGAGGCCGCTGCCGCTGTTCGGGCGGCCGCGCCGCCTCCTGCGGAGCTATCGCGACGCAACGCAGCCAGTACTACGGCAGGGGCGCAGGTTTTCGCGATTTCCTCTGCTTGCCCCCGGCGTAGGAGAATCGCGCCAGCCGGGGGACCCTGCCGATTCTTTCCGCCCGTCTGCCTGCCATGCCTCACCTCAATCCCACCCCTCCGTTTTCCGCGCAATTTCTGCATCTTACCTATCGATACGGCCAACGCTGCTCGCCGCTTCCGCAATCCCCCCGAGAAAAGAAAGAGACCCAACCCACATGGATCGCACGCTGCTTCCTGGCAAGCCCTATCCGCTGGGCGCCACACCCACGCCAAAAGGCACCAACTTCGCCCTTTTTTCCGAGAATGCTTCTGGCGTCTCTGTCTGCTTCTTCGACGAGGCCGGCAATCAGACCGACTGCGTCTCCCTGCGCGAGCGCACCGCCTTCGTGTGGCACGGCCTCATCCGCAACATCAAGGCCGGCCAGCGCTACGGCTATCGTGTCGAAGGTCCCTGGGACCCGAAGAACGGCCTGCGCTTCAACGCCCACAAGCTCCTGGTCGATCCCTACGCCAAAGCCCTCACCGGTGACGTCGACTGGAAAGCTCCCATCTTCCCCTATGTCGTCGAGACCGGCAACGACCTCACCCTCGACGTCCGCGACTCCGCCGCAGGCGTCCCGAAATGCGTCGTCATCGACGAGCGTTTCGACTGGAATGGCGACTGCCCGCCGGAAACGCCTCTCGCCGACTCCGTCATCTACGAAGTCCACGTCCGCGGCTTCTCCAAATCCAATCCCGACGTCCCCGAGCACCTGCGCGGCACTTACGCCGGCCTGGCCTCGGATGCGAGCATCGCTTACCTCAAAAAGCTCGGCATCACCGCCGTCGAATTGCTCCCCGTGCACCACTTCATCGACGAAGGCCACCTGGTCGATCGCGGCCTCCGCGACTACTGGGGCTACAACACCCTCGCCTATTTCGCGCCCATGTCACGCTACAGTTCCTCCGGCGATATGGGCGGCCAGGTCACCGAGTTCAAGCAGATGGTCAAGTCCCTCCACCAGGCGGGCATCGAGGTCATTCTCGACGTGGTCTACAACCACACCTGCGAGGGCAATCGCATGGGGCCTATTCTCTCCATGAAGGGTATCGACAACCGGACCTATTACCGCCAGGTGCCCGACGATCCCCGCTACTACATGGATTACACCGGCACCGGCAATACGCTCAACGTCATGAATCCCCAGGTCCTCAAGCTGGTGATGGATTCGCTCCGCTACTGGGTGACCGAGATGCACGTCGACGGCTTCCGCTTCGACCTCGCCAGCACGCTGGCGCGCGAATTGCACGCCGTCTCCAGGCTCTCCAGCTTCTTCGACACCATTCATCAGGACCCAACCCTCGCCGACGTCAAACTGATCGCCGAGCCCTGGGACGTCGGCGAAGGCGGCTACCAGGTCGGCAATTTTCCCGTGCTCTGGGCCGAGTGGAACGGCCGCTATCGCGACACCGTCCGCCGCTTCTGGAAAGGCGACGGCGGTCTCATTTCCGATTTCGCCTACCGCCTCACCGGCTCGTCCGACCTGTACGAGATGGACGGCCGCAAGCCCTACGCCTCCATCAATTTCATTACCGCGCACGATGGCTTCACTCTCGCCGATCTCGTCAGCTACAACGGCAAGCACAATGAGGCGAACGGCGACAACAACCGCGACGGCACCGACAATAACGATTCGTGGAACATGGGCGCAGAGGGCCCCACCGACGATCCCGCCATCAACGAGCTGCGCGAGCGCCAGATGCGCAATTTCCTCGCCACGCTCATCCTCTCCCAGGGCGTCCCCATGCTTTGCGGCGGCGACGAAATCGCGCGCTCGCAAAACGGCAACAACAACTGCTATTGCCAGGACAACGAGCTGAGCTGGTTCAACTGGGATCTCAGCCCCGCGCAGCAGCGCCTCAGGGAGTTCACCGCGAAGCTGATCCATCTGCGCCTCGATCATCCCAACCTGCACCGCCGCAAATTCTTTCAGGATCGCGTCATTCGCGGCTCCATCGTGCGCGACATCGCCTGGTACAACACCAACGGCAGCGAGCTCTCTGACGAAGCCTGGAACACCGGGTGGAATCGCGCTCTCGCCCTCATGCTGAATGGCAGGACGCTCGCCATCACCGACGAAGACGGCCAACCCATCCGCGACTCCAGTTTCCTCTTCCTGGTCAACGCCGCGCACGAAGGCGTGGAGTTCACTCTCCCCGACGCGCCCGCCGGCACCGCCTGGACGCAGATTCTGGACACGGAGAACATCGACGATCCCTTTGCGCCGATTGAGAACGGGAACAAAGTCATCCTCGGCGGCCGCTCGCTGCGCGTCTTCCGCGAAAACGGCGCGAAAGCCGCCCACTGAAGCGCTGCGCGTACCAAAGTAACGAAACCGCCGTGTTACACCGCTAACGCCTCGGTTTGATCCGCTCCCCCGTTCGGGTCAAAGGAACCAGCGCGTCCACCGGTATCATCGGCCCATGCTCGTGAATCTGGCGGAAGTGCGACATGCTGTCGAGTGCGATGGTATCGTCCCGTGCTTCCAGCCGATCGTCGATCTCTGCTCGACGCACCTCGTTGGCTTTGAGGTGCTCACGCGCTGGCGTCATCCCACCCTCGGCCTGATCCTCCCAACGAACTTCATCCAGATGACCGAGGAGCTCGGCGTCATCGGCATCCTCACCCGCCAGATTCTGCGCAAGGCCTTCCGCTCGGCCGCCTCCCTGCCCGGGCAGCTCACCCTGTCGGTCAATGTTTCCCCCGTCCAGCTGCGTTTCCGCAGTCTGCCCACCCAGGTGCGTGAAGCCGCGGAGCAGGCTGGCCTGGCGCTGGACCGCCTCATCATCGAAATCACCGAAAGCGCCATTCTCGACAACGAAGAGCTGGCCAACACCATCGCCCGCGAGCTCAAGGATATGGGCTGCCGTCTCGCCCTCGACGACTTCGGCACTGGCTATGCCAGTCTCCGTCATCTGCTGGCACTCCCTTTCGATCAGCTCAAAGTCGATCGCAGCTTCGTCCACGAGCTGACCTTCCGGCCGGAGAGTCGCAAGATCGTCGCCGCCGTTTTAGGCATGGGCAGCAATCTCGGCCTCGTCACGCTGGCCGAAGGCGTGGAAACCCGCGAGCAGGAGCAGGTGCTGCTCGACCTCGGCTGCATGCAGGGCCAGGGCTGGCTCTACGGCCGTCCTGTCATCGCCGACCAGATCGCCGACGTCACCGCGAATCGCGCCTGCCTCGGCCTCGCGCCCGCCTCCGTCCCCTCCCGCCGCTCGCTCCGCGGCCAATGGCCCACCAGCGAACTCGCCTAGACCCGATCGACATCGAACGCGGCCGGAAATCCAGCCAACAAAAACTCGTTGTCATCTGAGCGAGCCTTCCATATTCGTTGCGCCCCGTTTTGGGCGCAACAATCAATCCAGCCGCGAGTCGAATGGACCTGCATTTCTTCGTCCCTGCCTCAAAAACCCGACTGCAAACGCCATCTCGGAACTGCACAAACTCCCATCGTTCTGCTCACTCCGGAACCAACCTCCCGCTCCTGGCGTATCTTTTCTGCAAGAGGAAAATGGGCCTATGCGAGTCCGCATTCTGGGTCAGGCGATCATCGTCGCTGCGTTGCTTGCCGCCGTTGGGTGTCACGTCCAGGTGAACAAAGGGAAGAACGGCGAAGACAAGAACGTGAAAATTGACACCCCCCTGGGCGGTCTGCATGTGCGCGCCGATCAGACCTCGGCGGGCGATCTGGGTCTGCCTGCGTATCCCGGCTCGCAAGTCGTGCCTGACAATCAAGGCGACAAATCCGCCGACGTCCACATGGGCTTCGGCAAGTGGCAGCTTCACATCAGGGTTGTCACCTACCAGAGCCCCGACCCGCAGGACAAAGTGCTCGCCTTCTATAAGACCGCCCTGGGCCGCTTCGGTGATGTCCTGGAGTGCAACGGCAACCAGCCGGTCGGCACGCCCAACATAACCTCCGAGGGGCTCACCTGCAAGGAAGACAACAATGTCCATGTGAATACCGGCGGCGGCAATTCCACCGGCATTGAGGACAACGGCTTGTCGCTGCGCGCCGGGTCCCGGCATCATCAACACATCGTCGCCTTCAAAACGGCTGCATCGGGCACGAAATTCACGCTGGTCGAGCTGCAATTGCCCGGCGACCTCGAGGCCAAATCCGGCAAAGCCGACTGAGCATTCCGAGGGCCGCTCGATGTCCGCCGCTGAGCGCCCGCGCCCTCACTCCCTGATTGCGCACTTCAGCCGCGTGCGATAGGGTCACTGCATGGACTCTCTGTGCCATCGCTGCGGCAACTCTCTCGCTGACGGAGAGACTTTTTGCCGGCACTGCGGCGCCCCGCAGCTGGTGGTGGAAGCGGCCGATCCCGCCGTCCCGCAGCAGCCATCGTCCATCCGGCTGCGCGGTGAGGTCCATTCTGTGGATTGGCGCGCGGCCATAATCGCCGCGTTGCTGGTGGCCATCCCCGTTGGCCTCCTTTCTGCGCTCACCAAAACCAGCTCTCTCTTCCCCATCGGCGGCGGATTTGCCGCCATCGCTCTCTACCGCCGCCGCGCCGCTGCCTTTACCGACGGCCGCATCGGCTGGCGTGTCGGCGCCATCCTCGGCGCCGCCTCCGCTTTTCTGGCCTCCGCCGCCTGGGGGGCGCAGCTCATGGTCGAGCGTTACCTGCTGCATCAGGGAGCCACCATCGACCAGCTTTTTCGCCTGGCCGCCCAGCAGGAAGTCGACTACTTTCTCAAAACCAGCGCCGCGCAGGGGCCGCAGCCTCCTGAAGTCACCCACACCGTGCAGAACTTTGCCGCCTTTATGCTCTCCCCCGATGGACATGCCGCCAGCCAGCTGACCACCGCCATTGTCATGTCGCTCGGGATCGTTCTCTTCGCGGCCACCGGCGGCGCCATCGCCGGCCGCATTCTGGCCGCGCGCACCGGCGTGCAGCGCAGCCTTTAATATTTTCCGCCGCGCTTCTGTTCCGTTTCGGTACCCGGACGGTGAAGGCTTTTTCCGCGCTTGCGGCACACCCCCGACGCTCGTATCATCGTCTTGATTCAACATGTCAGAACTGCAAACTGCCGTTACGCCCAGGCTGCGCGAAAAAGGGCGGATCATGTCCGCCTCCGAAATCGAACGCACTCTCGTCCGCCTCGCCCACCAGATCATCGAGAAGAACAACGGCGCGGATAACCTGGCCCTGGTCGGCATCAAGCGGCGCGGCGTGCCCATTGCCGAGCGCCTCGCATCGCTCATCGGCGCTATCGAGAAGCGTTCCGTCGATACCGGCGTCCTCGACATCAGTTTCTATCGCGACGACCTCTCCACGCGCGACATCCGCCCCGTCGTCGCTCCCGGCTCTCTCGGTTTCGAAGTCAACGGACGAGACGTCATCCTCATCGATGACGTCCTCTACACCGGCCGCACGATTCGCGCCGCGCTCGACGCCCTTTTCGATCACGGCCGCCCCCATCGCGTCCAGCTACTTGTGCTCATCGACCGCGGCCATCGCGAGCTGCCCATTGAAGCGACCTTCGTCGGCCGCTCCGTGCCCACCTCGCAGCGCGAGATTATCGAAGTCAAGCTGAAAGAAGTCGACAACGACGAACAGGTCCTGCTGGTGGAGCGCGTGTAACAGGATTTGCATCACTTGTCGCGAAGCGACAAAACGGTAGAAGCCCCGGCCTTGAGGCCGGTGAAAACAAGCCGGAACAGGAATCGGGCTTTAGCCCCGGAAGGGTTTTGTATCAGGGCACGACCTTGGTCGTGCCGTTAAGGCTCAAACTAAAAGGGGCTTGAGCCCCTGTAACCCGAGCACCAAAGACCCCGGGGAGATGGCGCAAACCAGGAAAACATCCCGCAAGCCTCCGCAAAAACCCTCCGCCCTTCCGTTTTTCCAGCACCCCATCCATCCCCAATCAGCGATCTCCGCCAACGACTTCTCCATCACCGAAGTCCGGCACATTCTCCTCGCCGCCGATGCCTTCGAGCGCGAAGACCCGCTCCGCCGCGCGAAGCGCCTCGCCAAGCGCCGCGTAGCCCTGCTCTTCTACGAGGCCAGCACCCGCACCCGCACCTCCTTCGAACTCGCCGCCAAAGCTCTGGGAGCCGACACCACCCTGGTCAGCTCGCTCTCCTCCAGCATCGAGAAGGGAGAATCCCTCAAGGACACCGGCATCACCCTCAAAGCTCTCGGCGCGGAATGCATCATCCTGCGCAGCCCCTGGTCCGGCGCGCCGTATCTGCTCGCCCGTGCCACCGGCCTGCCCGTCCTCAACGCCGGCGACGGCATGGCCGAGCATCCCTCCCAGGCCCTCCTCGACCTGCGCACCATCCTCCGTTTCCTTGCGATCCGCCCCTCCACCGTCACCGAAAAGTGCCTCCGCGGCGTCACCCTCACCATCTGCGGCGACATCCTCCACAGCCGCGTGGCCCGCTCGAACATGCTGCTCCTCCCGCGCCTCGGCGCGAAGGTCATCCTCAGCGGCCCGCCCGCCCTGCTCCCCGAGACCGCGACACCCATGGCCCCCGGCATCAGCATCGAGCGCGACTTCGACGCCGCCCTCCGCCAATCCCAGGTCGTCATGATGCTGCGCATCCAGGCCGAACGCCTCGCCGGCCTCGCCATCGATCTCGACGACTATCGCAGCCGCTACCAGGCCAACGCCGGTCGCATCGCCGCCTGCGCGCCCAACGCGCTCATCCTGCACCCTGGCCCCATCATTCGCGGCATGGAAATCACCGCCGAAGTCGCCGACGGCCCGCAATCCGCCATCGCCGATCAGGTGCACAACGGTGTGCCCATCCGCATGGCGCTGGTCGCGCGCGCCCTCGCACCGCAGGCGGAAGGAGAGCCCGGATGAAGCCCATCCTCATCCGCGGTGGCCGCGTTGTTGATCCCGCCTCGAGCCTCGATGCCCAGCGCGACGTCCTCCTCCGCGACGGCAAAATCGCGGCCCTCGAGAATCCCGGCGTCCTCAAGGCTCCCAGCGCCGAAGTCTTCGACGCCAAAGGTCTCATCGTGGCGCCGGGTCTGATCGATATTCACGTCCATCTGCGCGAGCCAGGCCAGGCCTACAAGGAAACCATCGCCACCGGCACAGCCGCCGCCGCCACAGGCGGATTCACCACCGTCTGCGCCATGCCCAACACCGTCCCGGTGAACGACTCGCCCGAGATCACGCGCTGGATGCAGGCCCCCGAGCGCGGCGCATCAGCCCGCGTCTTGCCCATCGCCGCCGCCACGCGCGGCTCGCTCGGCGAATCCCTCACCGACTACGCCGCTCTGAAAGAAGCCCGCGCCATCGCTGTCACCGACGACGGCAAGCCGATCCTCGACGATGCGATCATGCTCCAGGCCCTCCGCGCCGCGGCCCCGCTCGGTCTCCCCGTCATCCAGCACGCTGAGGACACGCGCCTCACCGGCGGCTGCTCGATGAACGCCGGCGCGCTCGCCTTTCGTCTGGGCCTGCGCGGCATGCCCGTCGAAGCCGAGTCCGGCCTGGTCGAGCGCGACATCGCGCTGCTCAAAAAAGTGAAGAACGGCCATCTCCACGTCGCCCACCTCTCCACGAAAAAGGCTCTCGACGCCGTCCGCGCCGCGCGCAAAGGCGGCCTCCACGTCACCTGCGAGGTCACGCCCCACCACTTCGCGCTCACCGAAGACCGCATCGGCCTCTACGACACCCACGCGAAGATGAACCCGCCCCTGCGCGCCGAATCCGACCGCGCCGCCATGATCGAAGGCCTGCTCGACGGAACCATCGACGCCATCGCCACCGACCACGCGCCCCACGCCGCGCACGAGAAGGAGCAGGAGTTCGACCGCGCTCCCAACGGCATCACCGGCCTCGAAACCGCGCTCGGCCTCGCGCTTTCCATCCTTCACGCGCGCCACAAAATGCCCCTGCCCGCCGTCCTTGCTCTGTTGACGTCGCGCCCCGCGCAGGCCCTCGGCCTCACCGCCCGCGGTGCCCTCGCCATCGGATCCCCCGCCGACGTCATCCTCTTCGATCCTTCAGCGAAATGGACCTTCCGCGCCGCCGACTCCCGCTCCCAATCGAAGAACACTCCCTTCGACGGAACCGAAATGCAGGGCCGTATCCACGCCACCATCTGCGCAGGCCGTATCACCTTTCGGCAGCATTGAACCGTTGCAGCTGACTCGGGACCGCCAATGCAGATCAGAATCCTGATTTTCCTCGACTACGCCCTGCCGATCGCCGCGCCAATTCTGCTTGCCTGGGACTGGTGGCGCAGCATGCTACGCAGGCGATGGTCGGCGTCGCTGCTTGTCGTAACCGTCAGTTGCCTGTGGCTCCTGCTCGCTCTGGCCTGGCGGGGCGCGATGGGACCGGATTACACCAATACCCATGCATACATTCTGTCCGGGAACCTCCTCGCGAGGGTTGTGGTCGCAGCGATCTCGATTTTTGTCCGCTCCCAGCGCAGCATCAGGGTCATCATTTCCGCCCTTGGCCTGGCGTGGGTCTGGTTCGTCACACTTTCGCTTATGTACGCCGTGTGAACGATGTTTATGCGGTGCTGCGCCAGCAGCACGACGGTAGAAGCCACGGGTTTTAACCCGTGGGAAAAGCGACGAAGATGATCCGGGCTTCAGCCCCGGCCGCCTACCGCCCCTTCTTCCTCAGATCCCTCGCCTTCGGAGCCCGATACTTCCCCTTCTTCGCCGCTTTCCCTGCCTGCGCCGCTGCCTCTTTTCGCGCCGCCTTCGCGCGCTTCTCCTCGCGCTTCGCCTGCTTACCTTTCGCCGGAGAGCCAACCCGCCGGGTGTCCCACTCAAGCCCTCCTTTGGCAGACGTGGGATCACCACCCGCATTCACAATCGAGAACTGCAGCCGCTTCTCCACCGCATCCACGCGGTCCAGCACCACCCGCACCCGCTCGCCCACGCTGAACTTCCGCCCCCACCGCTCGCCAATCACCTGCCGCGTGTTCTCGCGATACGTATAGCGGTCCCCGTCCAGCGCGCCCAGCGTGTGCAGCGGCACCAGCCCCTCGACAAACAAATCGTCCAGCTCGACAAAGAGGCCGAACTTCGTCGCGTTCAGCACCATTCCGCTGAAGTCCTCGCCCACGCGGTCGCGCATGAACTTGATCTTCTTCCACTCCACCAGCTCGCGCTCCGCATCCGCCGCGCGCCGCTCGTTCTCGCTCGACTCCCGCGCGATCGCCGCGAGGGACTGCTCGTCCAGAGGTTCAAAAGGCGCCTGCGCGCTCTCCGATCGATGCGTTCTTCCAGTTCCGCGATCGGTGGTGTGCGGCTCGCCTGTCGCTAAGACCCCCTCACCGCGCACCCCCGCCTGCAATAACTCCTTCGCAATCCGATGCACAATCAAATCCGGATACCGCCGGATCGGCGAAGTGAAATGCGTGTAGCACGGAGCCGCCAGCGCAAAGTGCCCCTCATTCTTCTCGCTGTAGCGCGCCTGCTTGAGCGACCGCAGCATCAGGTACGACAGAATCCGCTCCTCCGGCTTCCCCGCAATCTTCTCCGTCAGCTTCTGATACATCCGCGGCGTAACCGGAATCTCCTGCGGCACCTCGTATCCTCGCGCCGTCCGGCTGTCGCGCCCCCGCTCCTGCCGCGCCCGCTGCTCGCGCCGCTCGCTCTTCATCGTGAACGTCTTCACCGGCAGGTTCCCGATCCCCAGCGAATACCCAAACGCCGCCGCAATCTCCTCAAACTCCACCACGCGCCGCGGCTCCGGCTTCTCGTGGATGCGATAGAGCGACGGCACCCCTAAATTCTCCAGCCAGCTCGCCACGCACTCGTTCGCCGACAGCATGAACTCCTCGATCAGCCGGTGCGCCCAGTTCCGCTCCGACCGCGTCACCGCCTTCATCGCCCCAAACTCGTCAAACTCGATCAGCGGCTCCGGTAAATCGAAGTCAATCGACCCGCGCTTCTCGCGCTTGCGGTTCAGCACCTGCGCCAGCTCCAGCATCCGCTCAAACTCCGGCACCAGCGGCGCAAACTCCGCCCGCAGCGCCGCATCGCCGTCCAGAATCCCCGCCACCTGCGTGTAGGTCATGCGCCGCGCCGAGCGAATCACCCCCTCGCACACCTCGTACCCCACAATGCCGCCCTGCGCATCGATCCGCATCAGGCAGCTCAACACCAGCCGGTCTTCGTTGGGCCGCAGGCTGCAAATGTCCGTCGAGAGCTCCTGCGGCAGCATCGGAATCGCGCGATCCGGAAAATACACCGACGTCCCCCGCAGCCGCGCCTCCAGATCGAGCGGCGTTCCCGGCCGTACATACTGCGCCACATCCGCAATGTGGACCTGCAGCTCCCAGCTGCCGTCCGCCGCGAGCCGCACCAGCACCGCATCGTCGAAATCACGCGCCGTCTCCCCATCGATGGTCACGATCGGCAGCTCGCGAAAATCCCGCCGCCCCGCCCCCACAGCCGCCCCCGCATCTTCGTGGAAGCCGCCCGCCACCACAGCCGCCCCCGCATCTTCGCGAAAGCCGCGCGCCGCCTCCCGCGCCTCATCGAGCACCGCATCCGGAAAAATCCGCGGCAGATGATGCTTGCGAATCACCATCTCCACATCGACGCCAAACTCGTCTTCGTACCCCAGTACTTCGATCACGCGTCCGCGCGCCGGCCGCGTCTGCGTCGGCCAGTCGGTGATCTCCACATCGACCACGATGCCTTCCAGATCCTCATGCCGCTGCGCCGCGGCCTGCGCCTCCACACCGAGCACGCGATGCGGCGTCGCCGCCCCACGGGGCTTCCCGCCCGCCTCCGGCACTTCCATCCCCAACGGGATCACCACCGGCTGCGTCATCCGCTCATCAAACGGCACAACGTAGTTTGCGTCGCGCTCCCGACCGTGGCCATAACGCGAATCCAGGCGCTCTGAGGGTCGGCTCTGCGTTTTCGCGTAGTGGAAAATCCCCACCACCGTCTCGTTCTTCCGCGTCAGCACCCGCACAATGCGGCCCGACCGCCGCCGATCCCCGCCCCCGCGCGGAGGAGCCAGCTCCACCAGCACCTGATCGCCCTGCATCGCGCCGCCCATCTCCTGCGGCGGAATAAAAACATCCTCATCCACCGGCGCGCGCGCTCCAGCCGCCGGCGGATTCGGCCGCACAAACCCATACCCGTCGCGATGCAGATCCAGCCGCCCCGCCACCAGTTTCTTCCCTGAAAGAAAATTCTTCTCCGGGTGCCCCATCTTCCCTGGGTGCCCCATCCTTGTCTGCGACGAAGGCGCAGACAGGGTGGGCCCAGGCAAGGCGGCCTTCGGCAATTCCCAGCGTTCTCCGTCCACCTGAACCAGGGCTCGCCGCCCCGTCAGCCGCCCCAGCTGCTCCCGCAAGAGCCGCCGATCCGCGCCGCCGCCCAGCCGCAACTCCCGCACCAGCTGCTTAAACCCGGCGCGGCCATTCGGCAGTCGCTCGATATGGCGCAGCAATTCCTGATCGTTCATTGCCTACCGATGGTAAAGGAGTCACGCACGCCACGATCGAGGGTGCCCCACACCTGCCTGCAGTCGGCAGATGGGGGATTCCACAGCAGCGCGGGACGTCAGCGAACGCCCACCCGCGGCGTTCAGCGTCGGCCGGCTACCCGCTACCCGCTACCCGCTAAGCGCTATTTCGTCGCCAACACCGCAATCTTGTGGATCTTCGGCGGCTCCGCCAGCAGTTCTCCCGCCTTCGCCATCAGCGCCTTCGCAATCTCGCCGTTCAGATGCGCCTCGCGGCCGGCCTCGTCGTTGAACGTGTCGAAGATCCCGTACCGCCCGTCATCCTCCTTGATGGCGTACCACGTCACCGTCCCCGCCTCCTTCCGCGCCAGCTCCGCGCCCTGTTTCAGGAACGCCTCCACCTCAGCCTCTTTGCCCGGCTTCGCCTTCAAAGTCCCATACAGCGCAAACTTCACCATGTCCGTCCCTCCTTTGAGGTGGAAATTCTGCGTGCAAAATGTCCTGCATTCATCAGGATGCGGAGCGCCGTATGAAAAACGCACAATATTGTGGATAACCGGTCCTTCGCGGCGATCGCGCCCGCCGAAACTGAAGATGCCATTTTCCGCGAAGATGTTTAAGATGCAAGAGACGGCGGCATTGCGCGGAGGCAAGCTCTCCCGAGGGACAAGGGTCGGCGTTGCACAGGTTCTGCGTGGGAACCCGGATGAGCGCTTTCCGGCAGGCCAGCGGCAGAACGCCATTTCATTGAATTTCTTGTGAAGGAAGGATTTTGTAATTATGTGGAAACCCAATCAGCCCGGCAGCGGCACTTCTCCGCAAAGCCCCGAGCCACCGCGTCCCGCGACGCCCGCAACCCCCAGTTTCGACGCGACACCGCGTATGGCGCCGGCGCCCGCGCAGCAGAGCGCCTCCTCCGGCGAGCAGGCCACCATCGGCAAAAGCCTCGTCATCAAGGGCGAAGTCACCGGCTCCGAGTCGCTCTACATCGACGGCAAGGTCGAGGGATCCATCAACCTCGCCGGCAACCGCGTCACCGTCGGCCGCAATGGTCAGGTCGCCGCCAACATTTCCGCGCGCGAAATCGTCGTGCTCGGCAAAGTCCGCGGCAACGTTACCGCCAGCGATCGCGTCGATATCCGCAGCGAGGGCTCGCTCACCGGCGATGTCACGGCGCAGCGCATCTCCATCGAAGACGGCGCGTTCTTCAAGGGCGGCATCGACATCCGCAAGCCGGGCAGCAACGAGAAGGGATCCGACTCCAAGTCGAACTCCAACTCCAAACCTGAGCCGGTCGCGGCGCAGGTTTAGCTCTTCGGCAGGGCACAGGCTCTCGCACGGCACTTCGGCTGCCAGCCGGGTGTCGCGGGAGCCTTTCGCTTCGCGCGGAGAATTGCGTTGAACCCTTCCCCCACCCATCCGCTCGTCGCCTTCTACCGCGATGGCGCGCCCGACGACGCCGGCCGCACCCTCGCCTCCATCCTCGCCTGGGACGACGGCCGCCTCGAAGCCGTACACGACTTCATCCAGTGGCTCTTTCCCCTCCCGGAGCGCAGCGGCGCCAACCCCTCCGCGCCCATTCTCGACGACGCCACCGTCGCCGCCTTCCATGCCACGCCCGTCATGCGCGACCGCCTGCGCGCTGCCCTCGACCGCATGCTCTGCTTCTACGGCCTCGCCTGGGATCGAGCCGCCACCGAGCCCACGCTTCTCCTCGCGTCCAATTTCCCGCAGCGTGCAACGAACTGGCTCTCCCTCATGAACCACAACCACCTCCGCCTCACGCGCATCCTCCGTTCCACGCGCCTCCTCGGCCTCGCTGCCGAATCCTCCGCGCTCTTCGCCGCGCTCGACGCCATCTACCAGGAGTTCCCCGACCGCATCACGCCCCGCACCTTCGCCTACTGGGTCGCCGCCGCTGAAGCCGTCGCGTAGTGCCCTGTCCCTCAACCTCTTCACATCCATAACCCTGTCATCCCGAGCGAGCCTTCCAAATTGGTTGCGCCTCGCTTTTGGGCGCAACCAACAATTCAGCCGCGAGTCGAACGGACCTGCATCTGGCATCCGCTTCTCAAGCGAACCTCAGGGCCCTCGCCAAAGCTTCCGCTACACTTGCCTTGCCGCTTCACCAACCCTGAGGCTCAAGGATCTCCGCATGTCTGCTCGCCGTCGCATCGTACCCCTTCGCGTTCCGTTCCTGCTGGTGCTCGCCCTGGCCGCATGCGCCTCGCTCGTCGCCGCTCACGCGCAAACTCCAGCCGCTGACGGCAAGATTCACGGCGACAACGGCGTCACCCTTCCTCCCCCGCCGGTCGCCCAGGTCAGCGTCGTCACCGACGACTACAACGGCACCAAAATCGACGACCCGTACCGCTGGCTTGAAGACGCGCACGCTCCGCAAACCCGCGCCTGGATCGACCAGGAGAATGCCTACACCCAGCAATATCTCGCTCAGCTGAAGAACCGCCCCGCAATCGTCTCCCAGCTCACCGCCCTCGAGCGCGTCGACCGCTACTCCATGCCCGAACTCCGCGCCGGCAATTACTTCTTCACCAAACGCCTCGCCGACGAGAATCAGGCTTCCATCTATATGCGCGCCGGTTTCACCGGACCAGATGAGCGCCTCATCGACGCGACCAAACTAAGCGCCGACCAGAACACCAACATCGGCATCAACGACATCTCCGAGAACGGCAACCTCCTCGTCTACGGCGTGCGCCAGGGCGGCGCCGACGAAGAGTCCGTCCACTTCTTCGATGTCCGCAAGCGTCAGGACCTGCCTGACGTTCTGCCCTCCGCTCGCTACTCCGGCATCACCCTCAACAGCGACGACAGCGGCCTCTACTACGCCCGCTTCACCCACCAGGGCACCGATGTCTGGTTCCACAAGCTGGGCACGCCGCCCACCGACGACCAGAAAATCTTCGGCGGCGAATATCGCGGCCAGACCCTCGGCGAGCTCGACCTCGTCAGCGTGCGCATCAGCGACAACCACCACTGGCTCATCATCAGCATCGCGCACGGCGTCCCCGCCACCAGCGAGGACTACCTCCTCCACGACCTGCGCCATCCCGGCGTCGATCTCACGCCGCTCGTCTACAACGTCCAGGCGCACGTCCGGCTCGTCACCGTCGGCGATCGCTTCTTCCTGCTCACCGACTATCAGGCGCCGAATTCCCGCATCGTCGAAGCCTTCCCCGACCGCGGGCCTGAGGCCTGGAAGACCCTCATCCCTGAAGGCCACGACGTCATCGCCGACTGCAGCAACGTCGGCAGCGAGTTCTTCGTCACCCGCCTGCACGATGTCAAAACCGAAACCACGATCTACTCGATGAAGGGCGAGCAAATCGGCACGCTCCCCTATCCCGGCATCGGAACGGGTTCCGTGGTTCGCGGCCGTCCCAGCCAGACCGAAGGCTTCTACACCTTCGAGTCCTTCATCGCCCCGCAGACCATCTACCGCTACAACACGAAGACCGGCAAGTCCGACGTCTTCTTCACGCCGCAAATCCCCTTCGACTCCTCGCAGTACGAAGTGACCCAGGTCTTCTACACCTCGAAGGACGGCACCCGCGTCCCCATGTTCATCGCCGGCAAAAAAGGCCTGTCCCGCGATGGCAGCGCGCGCCTGCTCATGACCGGCTACGGCGGCTTCGATCTGCCCATGCTCCCCGCTTTCGACGCCGAGTACGCGTGGTGGATGCAGCAGGGCGGCTTCTTCGCTCTGCCCAACCTGCGCGGCGGCAACGAGTACGGCGAGGCCTGGCACAAAGCCGCCATGTTCCAGAACAAGCAAAACGTCTTCGACGACTTCTTCGCCGCCGCCGAGTACCTCATCGCCAACCACTACACTTCGCCCGCACACTTCGCCGTCCGCGGACGCTCGAACGGCGGCCTCCTCATGGGCGCAGCCATGACCCAGCGCCCCGACTTATTCGGCGCCATCTGGTGCGGCTATCCGCTGCTCGACATGCTGCGCTATCAGAAGTTCGAGTTCGGCCGCCTCTGGACCACCGAGTACGGCAACGCCGAGAACCCCGCCGACTTCGACTACATCCGCAAGTACTCGCCCTACCAGAACGTGCACAAGGGCGAGAAATATCCCGCCATCATGTTCTTTACGGGAGATAACGATACCCGCGTCGACCCCATGAACGCCCGCAAGATGACCGCCCTCATGCAGGCCTCAGCGGGAGACGACCGCCCCATCCTCCTGCACTACTCCATCAAAGGAGGCCACTCCGCCGGCGTCTCATTAACCCAGTTAGTCCAGGACCAAACCGACGAGCTAAGCTTCCTCTGGAACGAAACGAGCGGGCGGTAGGTTCGCCCAGTGGGTGCAGGCAGCGCTCCTTTGTCACTGATCCACGGTCTGGATTTGCGGGCTCGATGCCTGTGGATCCATGATGACCGCTTGGGTCGGTGAAACGATGTAGAACATCGTGTCGCAGGTTATGGGTGTCGTCGAAATCGAGCAACCCGCCGGGATCAAACCCAAGCCCGTAGAATCGATCGAGTAAGTGAGGCTCTGCATAGTGCCTGGTGTTGGGGAGGCTCCGCTTGCGTTTGCATCATACGTCACACTTATGCTGCTCATGCCTGGCGAGAACGTTGCCACGCCGGAAATGACGCCGGCACTGAGGATCTCGGGATCGATGTCGCCGAGCGCATAGGTTCCACTTGCAGAGGAAGTGGAAAACGGGCTGCCGCTTTGCAACTCGAAGAATCCCGAGTCAACGCTCAGGTTACTTTGCAGGAAGAAAAACTGGCTGGTATTCACCAGATAGATCAGCGGCGCGTGGCCACCCCCTCCGGCCATGATCGCGCGGCCCTGGGGGGATACGCTGTACGTGCCGCCGCTGAGTCCGGAAGAATCCAGTGTCCCGCCGGTGTTTCTCCACTGCGTACCCTCAAGCGCATTACTCCCGGATGTCAGCGGACCCAACAGGTAGAGATCGGTTCTTCCCACTCCTGTGATGCCATTTCCCGAGTCGTATCCAACGTAGGTGCCGGAGAGCGGGTTGGCCGCGAAGGGCGCGCCGGACTGCAGGAGCGCTGTTCCCGCGAGGACGGCCCCCGTGGTTTGGGGATCGGAGCCGATGAAGAACGTTTCGTTCGGCGAAACAAAATACAGCACCGTGTCGCTGGTGGAGGACCCGCCGCCGAGAGAGAACGTCAATGTTGCGCGGCCATTGGCAGTAACGCTATATGTACCCCCGCTATCGATGGGAATGGGGCTCGCAGGCCAGGTCGTATTGGACGAGTTTCCGTCTACGACCCCGTTCTGGTTGAAGTCCTCCGATCCTCCGCTGACGCCGCCTTTGCCATCGAGGTCAATGACGCCGGCGATGCCGACATTGCAGGGAGAAGCGCAGAGGGCGGCATTTTGCGGAGACGAGCCGCCAAACGCGTAGCTGCCGTTGGCCGAGGCGTTGGAGTATGGGCCGCCGCTCTGTTTGCGCAGAATCCCCGCCGTGAACGGACCCGTCGCGTCGAAGTCGATCATGTGTCCGGTAGAGGCTATGCCGCCGGAGATGCCCCCCAGAGAGAAGCGGTAGTTCTGCGTTGGAGCTGAACCACTCGAGGTATTGACGATCATCAGGCCGCGCTGATCGCTGCCGACGCTATAGCATCCCGAGGTCACCGAAACATCCGACTCCACACCGGAGTTCAGGTTCATATCCATGGAGCCGGCGGTGATGTTTCCCGCCCCGTCGAAGGTGAGCGCGCCCGCGACGAGCGCAGGATTTCCGGAGCCGTCAAAGCCTTTGAGCAGGAACGCGTAGCCTCCGCTCAAAAGCGATTCGCTGCCGCCCGGCGTACATGCCGACTGCGCCTGCGTCACCGTAAGAGTATCTTCGGCGCTGGTCACATTGCTTGCGGAAGCGGTGATTTGAGTAGTCCCGGCGGCCACGCCGGTAGCGAGGCCGCTGCTGTCAATGGTGGCGACCGCTGTCTTGCTGCTCGCCCAGGTGAACGTCACTCCGCTGATGGTGTTCCCGCTGCTGTCTTTCGCAGTTGCGCTGAACTGTTCGGTTGCCCCGACGGCGATGGACGGCGAGGAGGGCGACACCGCGATGGTGGCAACCACCGGCGCGGTGACCGTCAGCGTGTCCGCAGAACTGGTGACACCACTTGCCGAGGCGGTGATCTGAGCGGTCCCTGCGGCGACCCCGGTGGCCAGGCCGCCGCTCGTGACGGTGGCGACGCCCGTTGCGCTGCTCGCCCAGGTGAATGTGACTGCGGTGATCGGTTTGCCGCTGCTGTCCTTTGCCGTCGCGGTGAACTGCTCAGTGGCGCCCACAGCGATCGAAGGTGACGACGGCGAAACGGAGATGGTGGCTACCGTGGAAGTGGTCTTGGTGGACTTACTGCCTCCGCAGGCAACCATCGTCAGCGTAAGAAGGGCGAAGCCTGAAAGCAGACACAGTTTCTTCATCATTATTCATTCACCTTTCCCGCTCGTCGCGCGGCTGGAATCCCAATTGCCGTCGGGCAACGCCTGGGATCGCGAAAACCGATGCCCACTTATGGGGGAATCGCCCGATCCCGTCAATTTTCCGTAACTAAATTTCTTATGAATCGTGAATTTATTCGATATCCTGCTCCGATTCAGTGACTTAGCGGATCCACTCCGGCGGATTCTTCTGCGCTCCCTCCCTTGCAAATCCTGAATTTAGCGGCGAGAATCATAGTCCCTCCCCTTTGAGGCTCGCCGGGACCCCTCATGCGAGGACGCGTCTACAAATTTGCGGGATTTGAATTAGCCGCTGGCGACGGTGAATTGCGCACCGGCGCCACGAGCGTGCGCCTGCAGGAGAAGCCGCTGCTTCTGCTTTGCGCGTTACTGGATCGCCCGCAGACGCTGGTCACGCGTCAGCAACTCCGCGAGCACATGTGGAACACCAAGACCTTTGTGGACTATGAGCAGGGGATCAATGTTGCTGTTAAGAAAGTGAGAGATGCCCTGGGCGATTCCGCCGAAAGGCCCAGGTTCGTTCAGACCATCGCGAAGAAAGGTTACCGATTCCTGGTTCCCGTCGAGGTGCTCGAATCGCCTTCCGTCATCCGGCCGAGCCAGGAGCCGGAAGCCTCCGGTGCAGACAGCCGACGTGGATCGCCGCCGGTCGCTCGTCTTCTCTGGGCGTCCGTTGCGCTTACCTTAGTTGCCGCAGGGCTCTGGTATCTGAAGAGTGCAATCATTCCCCATCAGGGTGCGCCGATTCATTCGATCGCGGTTTTGCCTTTGCGAAATCTTTCGCCCGATCCCGGTCAGGGCTACTTCGCCGATGGGGTGACCGAAGACCTGATCACCAATCTCGCGCAATCGCTTCCCCTGCGGGTGATCTCCCGAACCTCCGTGATGCGATTCAGGGACAGCGCCGATCCCGTTCAGCACATTGCGCGGGCACTTGGTGTGGATGCCGTCGTGGAAGGGGCGGTAGCGCGCTCCGGCCGCCGTGTCACGGTAACGGTCCGGTTGATCGATGCCAGGCATGATCGCCATCTGTGGGCGCGGAGGTACGACCGTGAGGCAGAGGACCTGCCCGATATCGAAGCCGAAGTTTCGCGGGAAATCTCGAACCAGATCGGCAGTCAGCTCCCCGCGCAGCACATCGTGAACAGAGCGAAGATTCGTTCCGTCGACCCGGAGGTGTACGAACTCTGCATGCTGGGCCGCTGGCACTGGAACAGGCGGACTGCGAACGACCTCGAAAAATCCGCCGAGTATTATCGGCAGGCGGTCGGTCGGGATCCGAATTACGCGCCCGCTTATGCGGGTTTGGCCAACGCTTACGCGCTGATGCCGGTGTACGACAGTGTCGCCGTGCAGGAGACCTATGCGAAGGCGACGGCAGCTGCGAAGCAGGCTCTCGCGCTGGACGATACCATGGCGGAAGCGCACGCGGCGCTGGGCATCATTGCGCTGAACGCCATCGCCTGGAAGCCGGCGGGACCTGAATTGCGGCGCGCGCTGGACTTGAATCCGAACTACGCCACGGCGTACCACTGGTACGCCTTTTACCTGCTCTTTTCAGGCAGAACGGCTGAGGCTCTGGCTGAAATTGAAATGGCGCGGCAACTCGATCCGCTGTCTGCGATCATCAATGCGGACGAGGGCGTGTTCCTGTATTCGGCGAACCGACTCGGAGAAGCCCGCATCCGGCTTCGTCAGGCAATCGAACTGCAGCCCGACTTCGACCAACCGCATGAGACCCTGGCTCTGATCGATTTGGAGTCGGGAGACCCTTCGACTGCATGGAAGGAGGCCCGCACCGGGCTCGCGTTGGGATCCACCAATCCACGAACAATCGGCGAAGCCGGCTATGTGTCGGCAGCAACCGGGCATTCCGAGGAGGCGAGGAAGTTGCTGTCGGAACTCCGGGAGATGGCCAGGCATGGCGCCGATGAGCCACTTTTTGAGGCGCTGGTTGATCTGGGATTGAAAAATCGCGGGCAGGCGGTGAGCGCGCTCGAACGGGATGCAAGGCTCTTCGGAATTGTCGGCCTCTCGCAGTGGCACGCCTTCAGCCAGCTGGAAGGCGATCAACGATATCAAGCGCTCATTGGCGGTACTACGGAGATGGCGGCGATGAAACCAGGCATTCGGGGTTTTCGCTCCGGTTCTGAGCAGTAGGGCCTGAGCGGCATGAAACCAGGCTGAATTGAACGGTTTGGATGGCTGGACCGCTGCATTCATCTCGGCGATCCGTCATCCCAACGGCGTCCCCAAGCGCCCCACTTTTCCACTCCTCCCACACCTCTCCACACCCACTGCACCGAATTTGGTGCGTTTCCGCCTTGTCCCATCCTGGTCCGCCGTCTATCGTTTCAGAATGGGACGGTGCGCCGAAGAGTCCGGCCTCCGTTCGCGCCCAAATTCTGGCCCACCGCCCCATCCAAATTCGCGCAAAATCCGCCTCTTCTGCGGCTTCCCCGCATTGTCCACACCACTTTCGGGGGATTGCGATCGCGGATACCCGAAAACGTATTTAAAATACTACATGTTGTGGTTTCCTCTTGACACACACCATTAACAGAGCTACTTTCCCATCTGCGGCTCTGCAGATTCCCGCGCTGGCCCTGTAAAAAACGGACCCTCCCAGCAAGCCCGGGAGGCCCCGTCCGGAAGGCCCCCAGGGGATGCGATCCGCCACCGGGTTTTCAGCAGGGACGTTCCCGTGATCGGCAGTTTGAGCAGCAGCTCCCGGTCGGGGCTTTTAGTTTTTGAGGTCAGCAACAAAGAAAGATCAGCAGCAACCAGCACCGCTCGATTTCATCCAGAAGGAAGGAACATTCATGGCCGAGGCTACCAGGAAATCCGCTACTCTCGCCGCCACTTCCGACACCGGGACCCCCGGCGCCGGCCAGACCGCCGCAACCGCTGCTGCACTCCGCTTCCCGCGCTATTTCTCGCGCCCCGGCGTCTCGCCCTGGGACGAAGTCCAGTGGGAGCGCCGCACCGCCGCCATCACCGACGCCGGCGGCAAGACCATCTTCGAGCAGAAGGACGTCGAAGTCCCCGTCGACTGGTCGATGACCGCGACCAACATCGTCGCCAGCAAATA
>JBARMS010000070.1:0-6240 GCA_049802575.1 Acidobacteriaceae bacterium
GGACGACGTCGAGCGTCGCGGGCAGGAGCAGCTGCTGGATCTGCCGGGCAGCCTGCAGTTCGCCCTGGAACGCGGCACGCTCGCGGTTGGTCTGGCGCAGGCGCTGCACGAGCAGCAGCGTGAGCAGGATGACGACGGCGGCGATGGCAACCGAGCGGTAGGGCTGAATCTTGAGGAACCAGTCGAGCACGTTGGCGTTGGCGAACGGCAGCTGCACGAAGAAGTAGGCGGCATCCATCAATTGCCACACGCAGCAGACGATAACGAGGGAAAGCTGCCAGCCACGGCGCGCGCGCAGGGGTGCGAAGGCGAAGAAGGGAGCGGAACACCCCAGGATTTGCGTGACGATGAGCACGTAGGTGGACCAGGGGACGATTTCCGCCTCGTAATGAAGCGGCGCGGCCCAGCGCAGCGGCAGAAATCCGGCCACGAGAAGACACGCGGTAAATAAGGCCGATATCGCCTGGTCGAAGCGGAAGAACCAGTTGATCCGCCGCTGGCCGAGTGCGAAGAAGAACTCGATGAGGAAGATGGGAGCGGACTGGCCGATGCCGTAGAGAAAGAATTCCATCCGCGAGGGGTAAGGGATCGAGGCAGAGACGAGCAGTTCGTTCCAGCGCAGCACGGCGAGCATGAGCCACCCAAGGCTCACCCAGAGCAAGTATTTCTGGGTGCGATCGAACCAGTACAGCGCGAAGAAGAAAAGCCCGGCGGCGGTGATGAGGGCATAACAGATCCAGGTCGTCGACTGGGACGCAAAGCTGCCGGCCACGGTGGAGATGTATTCACCATGGAGGAGCTGCGCATCGCCGAGGTCGATCTGCGGGAGCACCTGGAGACCATCAATCGCGCCGGCGAAGGTCATGCGGACGGCGACGACGACGGGGCGGGTGCGATCGCTGAACTCGGGCGCGGTGTACGTGCGTACCACGCCTACAGTGTGAGCACCGGTGTCGAGATTGCCGAAGGAGGCAATGCGCCGGCCGTCGACGTAAAGCTGATAGCTCAGGTCGCCGGAGACCTGCAACACCGGATGCACAGCGGGAGCGAGCGCGGCGGGATCGAGGCGGCAGCGCAGCCAGAATTTCGGCTCCGGCGTGGCGACGCCGGACCACTGCGCTCTGGGGCGCCATGCGGAATCGTCGAGAGCGGGCGCAGCCCAGGCGGGATCATCGCCGGCGCGCCAGACGCAGTGGTCCGGGGCGATGGAAAGGCTCGTCTGCGCGAGCACCGGAAACGGGAGCAGCAGGAGCAGCAGCGCGCATTTACGCATGGAGGACCTCGGCTGGGGCAAAGGCAACGGTAAGAACGGTGATGTCGTCGCGCTGGCCGTAGACGCTGGCCGCATGGGCAATGGATTCGGCGGATTCGCAGGAGATTCGCTGCGCGCGGTCGAAGCCGAAGAGCTCGCCGGAAGCGTTCTGCGCTTCGACGACACCATCGGAGAGGAAGGTGAGCGTGTCGCCGGTCGTGAGGATCAGCGCGGATTCGGACCAGGACCCGTCGGGGCTGAGCCCAAGCGGCAGGCCGGAATCGTATTTGCACTCGCTACCGTTACAATAAGGCGGAAGGTGACCCGCGTTCGCCAGAGTGAGCGTGCCGTCCGCTGCGATGTGCGCGCACAGGCAGGTGACGAAACCCCCGTCGGAGGAATCGAGCAGCTGGGCGTTCAGCCGGCTGAGAACCTGTGACGGTGACAAGTCTTCCTGGGCCAGGCTGCGCAGCGCCCCCAGCACGAGAGCGCCGGTCATGGCGGCTTTCAGCCCCTTGCCGCTCACATCCCCGATGACCACCAAAGCGCCCCTTTCGGATTGCGGAAAGACCTGATAGAAATCGCCGCCGACTTCCTCGGCGGGCAGATACGAAGCGCTCAGCGTATAACCCGGCACCAAAGGCAGGGACGCGGGCACAAGCCGCTGCTGGAGATCGCGCGCCGCCTGTAACTCGGCTGCGGAGCGGGCCTGCTCGCGACTGACGCGGGTGAAGCGGAAGAACATCACGATGCCGATCGCGAGCAGAAAAACCAGGTCGCCGGCATCGAATGGCTGAACCGCGAAGATACCCACTTTGAATGGTTCACCTAGAGCCGTGAGCCAGTGCGAGCCGAGATACGCGCCGACGATGCCGACATCGTTGAGGGCAATGGTGAGGATTGGCAGCAGGCTGGGGAAGATGAGCCAGCTTGCTTCGCGATGGCCACGGCGGTACCAGATCAGCAGCAGAAGCATGATGCCGACGGCAGCCGGAACGACAATCAGCACTTCGTCGATGTTGAACAGACCGCGGCTGATGTACCCGAACCACGCGGGAATGAGCAGGAAGACGGGCGGAACGAGGAGAAGCCACTCGTAGACACGCCACATGCGCGTCACGCGCTGGCCAACGAAGCTGAAGGTGAATTCGATCTCCGTAATGACGCCGAAATAGAGGGAGGGGGCTGAAACAAACCAGTTCACGGCGAAGGGTATGAACGACGCAAGGGCCAGTTCATAGATGACACTTCCGCCGCCGTCGAGGATGAGATAGATGCCCAGCCATAAATACTCGCGATGGTCGCGCTGATACCAGAACAGGAGCAGGACCGCTATGCCGGCCAGAATCGTGAACAGATGCGAGGCGACTCCCCAGACGACGTTATCGAGGCGGCTGCCTGATTCGGCGCGTTGCGCATCCCCAATCGCGCCGGCGGTGCCGAGAGTGACGCGCAGCACGCCCCGATCGGCGAGAAACATGGATGTGCCGGGAATGCGGGTGCGCAGCGCGATAACGGCATTGCCGGGGATGGCCGGCAGCGAGAGCATGCGGGAGCGAGGATACGTGACGAGACGGTCCGGAAGCAGGGCAGGACCGGGAATCCGCTGGCCGTTGACGTAGACCTCATAGGTGCCAGTTCCGCCGGTGATCAGCAGCGCGAGCGGAACCTTGCTTGCGGGCATTGCGGTGTGCAGCCGGTACCAGCGCCAGCCGGCGGCGTCATTGGCGGCGTTCAGCGTGATGACGGGCCAGGAGCGGTCGTCGATGTTCGGTTGCGCCCAGGCGGGATTGTCCCCGCTCTGCGCACGCCAGCCGCTGTTGAGGTCGGCGGAGCCGTTGGTCCACGCGGAGGTCTGCGCCGCGGCGAGGCCGCCGGCCAGAACCAGAAGCCCCAGACAGAACAGCGCGACCTTGCGCATGGACCACCTCGGCGGGAGCGAACGCGAGAGCGAGCACGGTGATGTCGTCGAAGGGACCGGGAGGGCGTGGAACCGGCGAGGCATGCGGCGACACCTGGTGCTGTTGAAATGACGGTCGAAACAGCGGGCGAAAATGGGGACGCGGGGGATGTCGGCAATCTATCACGCGGAACGAACAATTGCGCACAACGAAAGAGTGGCAGCGGCGTTGCCGCACGCGATAGCCTGAGGGCTGGTTGCATGGCCGAATTCACTCGACAGCTTGTGGAGCCGCTGGCGCGCGACGCGGGATTCTCCGCTGCCGCGATTGTGGCTGTCCCTGCGCCCGGTTCTGCCGAGGATCGCGAGGAACGGGCTCGCTTCACGGCGTGGGTGGACGAGGGACGCGCCGGCGAGATGGAGTATTTGCAGCGCCGCGACGATGCGGGTGCGCTGCTGCGATCGTCGGTGCGCGTGGCGCTGCCGTGGGCGCGCTCGGTGATCGTCTGTGCGGCGAACTACAACGCGGCACAACCGCGCTCGACCGATCCGGCCCCGCAGGACGCGGGCTGGATCGCCCGCTACGCGTGGAGCTCAAAGGCGGCGACGGCTCAGGATGGGAGTGTGGAGGCGCGGCCCTCGGATTATCACAAGGTGCTGAAGCGGCGGCTGGAATCTCTGCGCGAGCGGCTCGTCGACGCGGTGGGGAGTTTCGAATCGCGGTGCTTCGTCGATACCGGACCGGTGGTGGAGCGGGTGTACGCCCGCTATGCGGGCATCGGCTGGACGGGAAAGAACACCTGCATCCTGAGTGAGAAGCTCGGCTCGTGGATCTTTCTCGGAGTGATCGTCACGTCACTGGAGTTTTCCGCGCAGACCGATGCTACGTCCGTCCCCGCGCTGCTGGCTCCGGACCGCTGCGGTTCGTGCACGCGCTGCATCGATGCCTGCCCCACGCAGGCGCTCACAGGACCGCGCCAGATGGATGCGACGCGCTGCATCAGCTATCTCACCATCGAAAAGCGAGGCTCCATTCCTGAAGAGCTGCGTTCGCTGATGGGGCGCCAGGTGTTCGGCTGCGATATCTGCCAGGACGTTTGCCCCTGGAATCGCCGCGCTCCGATTGCAGCCGATCCCGAGCTTGCGCCGCGGCCTGCGCTGGTGAATCCGGCGCTCGCGGGTCTGGCGGAGATGGATGAAGCGACGTGGGAGAGCTGGTTTAACGGCAGCCCGGTGCGGCGCGCGCAATACTCCGGTTTTCGCCGCAATCTGGCCATCGCCATGGGCAACAGCGGCCAGCAGGAGTTTCGCGCCACGCTGCGCGCGTGGGCAGAGGAGGCGGATCCGGTCCTCGCCGAGTCCGCGCGCTGGGCGCTCGCCGAGCTCGACCAGGAACAGAAACAGACCCAGACGCTGGCCGGATGAGATCCGCGCGTGCGTTCGCCCGGCTTAGCCTCTTATTGTTGAGCGCAGATTGGCTCTGCCCGGCCAAAATAGGGCAGGGAACCGCTGTCCCAAGACTCGTGCCGGAACCCGCAGCACCTCTGGGGACGCTGCGCTCAGGAATTAAGCGACGTTGCGGACCACGTTGGCAGCGCTCAGGCCCTTGGGGCCCTGCGTGCACTCGAACTCCACTGCTTCGCCTTCATTGAGGGTTCGATAGCCTGAATCCTGGATCGCGGAGAAGTGCACGAAGACGTCTTCGCCGCTCGACCGCTGGATAAAGCCATAACCCTTCGCCCCGTTGAACCACTTCACAACACCATGTTCTTTCACCGGATACTCCTTTGTTGTCTGTCCCGAATGGCCTCCGTAACCACCCCGGTTTCCTGCTCCCAGTTACTGCTGTAATGGAGCGCAGAGACACCGAAAGCTGCCTTTGTCCGCCGCGCTGGCGGATACGGCAGCTTAGTGGGTTAGCGGGCAGTCACGGAAACGGTAATACAGATACATCAAAAACGGCCTTCCAATTTGCTTCCCGGCTAAGGGAGAATTGTCCTCCTGTTATGGCAGGAAACAGTTTTGAAATCAAGAGAAAAGTTGCCCGGAGGCGGTTGATTCGCTGCAAGTTACGAAAGTAGCCTGTACGTGGGTGCCCCTTTGGAGTGGGAAGAGTACCCAAGTGCAGCGACGGAGCCGACACCCTCTGCTACGATTTCTTCAGGAATCCCCTGCATGGTTACGACCGAAGAGCTGGAGCGGGCCGCATCCGGCCAGGCGAAAGCATCTCTGCCGCCGTCGCCGCAGCCCCCTGCGGTGCGATCGGCGCGGCAGGGATGGGGCGCGGTGGTGGTTGCGCTGGCGCGCTATCTGGGCCAGACCGAGGTCCACACCTACGCGTTCAGCGTCGCGGCCAACGCCATTCTGTCGCTGTTTCCGTTCATCGTGATGCTGTACACGATCGCGCGGGGCGTCTTCCATTCCGACGGCATGGTGAATGCGATCACGGCCATGCTGCACGATCTGCTTCCGGCAACGGCCAGGGACCAGATCTTCGTGGTCCGCAACATGACCCTGCTGGTGCATCCGCGGGGGAGCGTGCAGGCGTGGTCGGTGGTGATGCTGCTGATTACGTCGTCGGGCGTGTTCTTGCCGCTGGAAGTGGCGCTGAATCGGGTATGGGGAGTGAAGAAGAACCGCTCCTATCTGATGAACCAGGTGGTGTCGCTGGGTCTGGCGCTGGGCGTGGGCCTGCTGGCGATGCTGGCGGTGGCCGCAGCCACGGCACAGACCGGCATTCTCACCTTCCTCCTCTTCCACCACACGGACAACATGGTTTTCGCGGCGCTCAATGGGACGTTTCTGCAGATTGCCGTCGCGTTTCTGAGCGTGAGCATGTTTTTCCTGGTGTACTGGATTCTGCCGAATCGCCGTCTGCCTGTTCGCGCCGTGCTGCCCGCGGCCATCTTCATCGGTCTGGCATGGGACCTGGGCCGGCTGGTGTATATCGCCGTGCTGCCGCGTCTCGACCTGCACGCGGTGTATGGGCCGTTTGAGCTCTCGGTGAGCCTGATGCTGTGGGCGTTTCTGACCGGATTGCTGCTGCTCTCCGGAGGACAGTACTCGGCGACGCGGCACGCGCTGCGGC
>JBARMS010000071.1:0-1965 GCA_049802575.1 Acidobacteriaceae bacterium
GCGTTGACGGGGCTACTATGATTCGCTCGCCGCTTGGGGGCAGGTGGGCGTGTGGGTGTGGGGTACGACTTGGTGTTCGGGGGTTAGGTAGATGGACGATTTCGTTGGTGTGATGATCGCGGTGGCGGTCGCTGCGTTTTTGGTGGGGCTGTATGTGGTGGTGGCGGGGGGTGCTGCGTTGGCGCTGGGTGCGCTGGCGGCGGTTGATGCGGTCGCGACGTTTGTTGCTCGGCTTGGTTCGATCGTGTGGCTCGCGATCAAGACGCGGGGGGGTGATCAGCGGGTTGTGGCGCCGCCGGAGCCTGCGTTTGAGATCTATTTCAGCCGGCCTTTGGTTCGGGACTTCCGGTTGGCGTTCGCGGCGGCTCAGCGGGAGACGATCGCGGTTGCGCGTGCTCGCTACGGGCAGGCGTCGGCGCGGTTCAAGGGGGCGATGCTTCCGCTGGCCTGGGGGGTCGGTCTCGGCTCGTTCGTGGGCGCGGGGCTCGGTTTGGTGGTCGGTGCCTTCATCGCTGTCCCTGTGGGGCTTGTTGTTCTGAGCGTGGCGGGATTCGTGTGGGTGGGTTCGCGCCTGCTTCAGTCGCTTGAGCGGGGGCGGCGCAGGTTGCGGGGGGCGCATTTCGATTGTCCTGCTTGCCATGAGCGTGCGCCGCTTCCGGTCTATGTGTGCCCGGGTTGCGGGGCCAAGCACAAGCAACTGCTGCCTGGGAAGTGGGGCGTCAGGCGTCGGCGGTGCGAATGCGACTCGGTGAGTTTGCCGGTCCGGGAGTCAGGCGGTCGGCACTCTCTGACCGCCGAGTGTCCGTCGTGTTCGCATGTGATGCCGGGCGCGGGCGGCATTGTCCCCGAGGTCGTGGTCCCGATCGTGGGGGGACCGAAGGCGGGCAAGACGGCGTTCCTGGCTTCCCTGCTGGTGGAGCTCGATGAGCGCACGCAGGCCGGTTCCTCGCGTCTGTCGGTGACCGAGGACTCGCGGAAAGCATTCGAGGAGTTGTCGGGTGATCTGAAGGCGGGGCGGCTTCCGGCCAAGACGCAGGACCGGCCTTTGACGCCGGCGTTCGTGGCTGAGGTTCGCTCCGGTACCTCGCGCTCCGGCTTGCTCTACGCCCATGATGTGGCCGGTGAGCGCTTTCAGCAGGCGGACTCCGTTAGGGACATGTCGGCGCTGTTGCGGACTCGAGGTGCGGTGATCCTGATCGATCCGTTCAGCCTTCGTGCGGTCGGCTCGACCCTGGACGGCCGCGACGAGCAGCGGGCGTTGATCGATCCGTCGGCGGAGGATCCGCAAAGCGTGGTCGAGCGGTTTCTCCAGGCGATGCGGGAAACCGGCCGGTCCGACATTCGGAAGCTGCCCGTCGCAGTCGTCGTCTCGAAGGTTGACGCGCTCGATGCGGGCGATGGGATCTTGCCCGGTGATGAAGGGGAGAAGGTGGCGGCCTGGCTGGAAGCGCATGGTGGTGGGAACCTGGTCCGCCTGTTGGCGGCGGAGTTCGGGTCCTGCCGCTTCTTTGCGGTGAGCGCTCTTGGTCGCGTCCCCAGTCCGTCGGACTCCAGTGCGTTCTCGCCGAAGGGAACGCTCGAGCCGCTCTTCTGGCTGCTCTCGGCGAACAAGATATCGATGAACGGTAAGGCCACCGAGACTGCGGCGACCGTGACGGACGAGTTGAACGCTAAGGATCGAGGGCAGCGCGTCGCGCCTTGGCCGCGCACGCCGCTGCTCGCCCCGCGTCGGTCGACGGGCGGCTACGCCGTTGGGGTGGCCGCCGCCCTGGCGATCTTCGCGGGCGTGGTGGTGCTGGCTGTCGGCCTATCGAAGAACAACACGGCCGAAGCGTCGACAGCCGCGAACACGGGCTCGACCGGCCAAGGCACCCCAGCGAGCAGCACCGGGTCAACCGGAAATACTGGGAGCACTACGAGCAACACCGGCAACACTGGGAGCACTACGAGCAACACCGGCAACAC
>JBARMS010000072.1:0-1549 GCA_049802575.1 Acidobacteriaceae bacterium
CTACGGACCTGCGAGGGAACGGCGATCTCGAATCCTGGGACTTACGAAAATACCTCGAAAGACCCAACAGACGGATAGAGGCCTTATTTCCCGGCGAGGGCTTCGCCTCCGTCGTCGCCATTCAACCCAGCGGTAAGCAGGTCGAAGTCGGATTGATTGGCCGCGAGGGCAGGACGGCTTGGCAATCGTGCTTGGCGACAACCGCTCGCCCCATGCAACCTATTCAGGGGCCCGGAAAGAGTCAGTGCATTTCAGCGGTGGAATTGCGCCAGGCGACCCAAACCAGTCAGTGGCTTCGCGACTCGTTGTTAAAGTTTGTGCAATGAGCGGCAGCGTATCCTCGCCTACGCGATCGTGCGCCATCAAGAGCCAACGCGCCAATCGCCACATCCAACCTGGATTGTGCATTGCAGATCGCGGTGTGCGTTGTTTACACGCCGAACGCTACGCGTGAGTTCTTGTCGCTGATGCTTGGCGCCTACCGATCTGGCGTGACGAAAGCTCTGCATGCTCTGCGAGAGCAAGGATTGATTTCGCATGCCCGGGGCAGATCATCGTGACGAACCGCAAGCGACTGGAGCACGCGGCAGGCAAAGCCTCTGGCATTCCCGAGGCCGGATATCGCCGACTGATCGGGTGACGGACCGGCGTGTGCAGTCGGACAAGACGTTGCCAGAGTTGTGGCGACCGGAGTTCGGGATTGCCAATCGCTGCTTCGCAAAAAAGCCCCGCGCGAGTGGAGGCTCGGAGCGGGGCAAAGTTCCATCCCGGTCGCGTCTAGGGGTGGGGGCGATGAACTAGACGTGCCCATCCGCCCAACACCACACGCGCCACTGTTGTTCCCGTGCGCGCATGTCCGCAGAAAAAACGCCGGGCAGGACCACCCGCGCCGCATTGTGTTCCGTTAGATGCCGTCGCAAGGAACGATCGTGGCGGGTTCCGTCTATTTAGGTCAGGAGGCAGACAGCCATCTTAGGCGTTTGGCGGAGGTCCCCATGGATCCCGAAGTTTCAGCACTTGAAACGCTTTTCAATTGGCGATCCGGACCAGCGGTATCAATTGACGATATAGAAAAACGCCTTAAGCGCGAGGGTACGAGGAGAAAGCGGTAGACTGCGGGCCTTTGCTCGCCGGGCAGCTGAGAAAGCTTATCAGCGAGACCAGCGAACGAAAGGGCGGCCGGACGGTCGCCCCCTCCCACTCTGCTCGACGATCGACCCGCCAACCAGCAGCGGCGAGCGGAGTAGCCGCGGCTCCTTGCAATAGGATGATTCTGACCGCGCTGTGCGGCATATCGGCGCTTGCATTGATCGCGGATCATCCCTGGAATCTCCGCTTCGACCTGTTTAAGCATACGCACGACCGTGCCGAGCAATTTACCCTAAGGGAGCCACGGGCTTGAACCGCAGGGGCTGCGCGCTGGGCACCGTCAGGTTAACGATTAAAGCGCGCCGCGCAGTTATACCGCCGCCATGCCGACAGCCCGCGACCCTCTCTACCAGCGCCATCGCTTTCCTCCGGAGGTGATCAGCCATGCGGTTTGGCTCTA
>JBARMS010000073.1:0-10309 GCA_049802575.1 Acidobacteriaceae bacterium
ATCCTAATCTGGAGCTGCCCACGTTTCGCGTCAGCACGAGCGTCGTGATTGTGCCCACGCTGGTGGAGAAATCGAACGGCGACGTTCTCTATGGGCTCAAGCCGCAGGATTTCTCAGTTCTCGACAACGGCATCGAGCAGAAGCTTCACGTCGACGACGATCTGGATGCGCAGCCGGTGTCGCTGGTGGTGTGCGTGGAGCGCGGGCGGGATGCAGCGCTCGAGTTCCGCATGATCGACAAGCTGGGGCCGCTGCTGGAGTCGTTCGTCGGGGACGGGCTGGGCGAGGTGGCGCTCGTGGCGTTCGACTCGCGACCGGTGTGGGTGACTCCTTTCACGGCGAACGTGGATGCGATTACGAGCGATCTGCGGCAAATGCCGCAGGGCGACGATGGGGCGGCGATTCTCGATGCCGTCGGTTATTCGGTGAATCTGCTGGAGCAGCGGCCTGCGACGAATCGGCGCGTGCTGCTGCTCATCAGCGAGTCGCGCGATCATGGCAGCCACATCTTCAATATTCCGGAGCTGGTGGAGCGCATCGGCACCAGCAATACGCTGGTGCAGAGCCTCATCTTTTCCCCGTCCAAAGCGGAGATCATCGACTGGGGGCGCGGCAACAGCGCCGGCGGCTCGGAACTGAACATGCTGGCGCCGCTGCTGATGACGGTGAATGCCATGCGGCGCAATGTGCCGAAGACGCTGGCGGACCTCAGCGGCGGCGAGTACGCGCCCTTCACGCGCGACAAGGGCTTCCAGAGCCGCGTGCTGGAGGCGGCGAGCCACGCCAGGAACCGCTACGTCCTCAGCTTTCGGCCTTCGGACCTGACGCCGGGGCTGCACACGATCCAGGTCAAGCTGACCGAGGATTACAAAGCTCGCGTGATCGCCCGCAACAGCTACTGGGCCATTCGCCGGGATGACGCGGGGCAGCCCTGACAGAAGCTGCGCGGGGTCGATCCGCATCCAATGCAGAGAATCGCGAATCGGAAGCAGAAATGAATCATCATGCGAGGGAGATCGTATGGGCGAACATGTGACGCTGCGGGCCTCAGACGGATTTGAACTGGATGCGTATGTCGCGCGGCCGCAGGGCGAACCGCTTGCCGGGCTGGTGGTGGTGCAGGAAGCCTTCGGCGTGAACAGCCACATTCGCTCCGTGGCCGACGGGTTTGCGGGGGATGGATTTTTGGCAGTGGCGCCGGCGCTCTTCGACCGAAGACAGCGCGGCGTCGAACTCGGCTACACCCCCGAGGATTTGCAGAAGGGAATTGCCCTGGCGCGCGGCGGCAACACCGACGATTATGTGAAGGACGTGGCGGCGGCCCTCGCTTACGCACGGAAAGAGACTGGGAAGAAAGCGGGCGTGATCGGCTATTGTCTGGGAGGGTCGGTGGCCTGGCTGGCGGCGGCGCGCCTCGATCCCGATGCGGCCGTGGGCTATTACGGCGGGATGATCCTCGCCTTTGCAGGCGAGGCGCCCAGGGCGCCGATCATGCTGCATTTTGGTTTGCAGGATACGCACATTCCCAAAGCTGAGATCGACAGCAAGGTGGCCGCGGTTTATCCGGAGATACAGATTTACTGGTATGACGCGGGACATGGTTTCAACTGCACCGATCGCGCGAGCTACAACGCGGAGGCGGCGAAGCTGGCGCGCGAAAGGTCTCTTGCGTTCCTCAGAAAGCATCTGGCTGCGTAACGAGAATCAGTCCGCGGCGAACGGCATCGAAGGGGACAGACCGCACCGCAACAGGTGAGCATGGCCGCCGACCCAACTCCACCTTCCAAATCGACGGACAACGAGAGCCGGCCGGCCGCGCTCGATCTTTCGCACGCGTGGCGCGCGCTGCGGCATCGCAACTTCCGGCTGTTCTTCGGGGGCCAGACCGTCTCGCTGGTCGGCACGTGGATGACGCGGGTGGCGACGGCGTGGCTGGTCTATCGGCTCACGAAATCGGCTCTGCTGCTGGGCATGGTGAGCTTCGCCGGGCAGATTCCCACGTTTCTGCTGGCGCCGTTTGCCGGAGTTTGGGTGGACCGCCTGAACCGCCGCCAGGTTCTGGTCTGGACGCAAACCCTGGCCATGGTGCAGTCGTTTGCGCTGGCCTGGCTGACGCTGGCGCACCTCGTCAACATCTGGGAGATCCTCGCGCTCAGCGCGTTTCAGGGAGTGATCAACGCCTTCGACATGCCGGCGCGGCAGGCCTTCATGGTGCAGATGGTGGAGGATCGCAATGACCTGTCGAACGCGATTGCGATCAATTCCTCGATGGTCAACTCGGCCCGGCTCATCGGTCCTTCGCTCGCCGGCCTGGTGATCGCCGCCAGCAGCGAAGGCTGGTGCTTTCTCGTCGATGGCATCAGCTATATCGCGGTCATCGTTTCGCTGGCGATGATGCGCGTGCCGGCCGGCGCTGGGCGGCGGCACGCGGCCTCGATGCTGGAGCAGATGCGCGAGGGGTGGTCCTATGTCTCGTCGTTCCTCCCGCTTCGGACCATCCTGCTGCTGTTCGCGCTGATCAGCCTGATGGGCATGCCGTACATGGTGCTGATGCCGGTCTTTGCCGGCAGCGTGCTCCACGGCGGGCCCCATACGCTGGGCTTCCTGATGGCTGCTGCCGGCGCGGGCGCGCTGGTTTCAGCCCTGTCGCTGGTGCTGCGGCGATCGGTACGCGGACTGACGAAGATGATCCCGTTTTCCGCCATGGTTTTTGGCGCGGGGCTGGTGGCCTTCGGCTCCTCGCGCCGGCTCTGGCTGTCGCTGGTGCTGCTGCTGTTTGTCGGGTTCGGGATGATGCAGGGAATGACGGCCAGCAACACCATCATCCAGACGCTGTCGCCCGAGGACAAGCGCGGCCGGGTGATGAGCTACTACATGGCCGCCTTTGTGGGCATGGCTCCCTTCGGCAGCCTGCTGGCGGGTGCATTGGCGCACTGGATTGGCGCGCCCCGCACCGTGATGGTGACCGGGTCGTGCTGCATTGCCGGAGGGCTGTGGTTCTGGTCGCGGCTGCCGTCGATTCGGCGCGAGATGCGGCCGATCTACGAAAAGCTGGGGATCATCGCGCCGCTGCCGGAGCCGGTGCAGGAACAAGCCGCAAACTAAATGCGGGGTTCGGCGCAAGAAAATCCCCGGAGCTGTGTCAGCCAGTCCGGGGATTCAGGAGGCTTTGTTGAATTCCATAGACAGAATAGAAAATCGCCGGCGTTCTGTCGTGGCAACAAAGATTGCTTTTTGTCTCCATCTTTGGATGGAGGGTCGCAGAGCCGTTTAGCACGCTCCCCGGGCTACCCGCGGAGCATCGATGCGGGTTGGCGTCTTGTCGCCCACTCGGTTGTTCTGCGGAACTTGCTGCGGCGTCAGAAGAACGCGGCGAAGCGCGCGAATCAGCTCCGGGCCCGTCTCTTCCAGTTCGCGCACGTGCCAGGCGGCCAGGGAGGCCAGCAGTTTCTCGCCGTGCGGCGTCATGCGCAGCAGAATCCGCCGGTGATCGGTGGGATCGGGGCAGCGGCGCAGCAGGCCCTGCTCGATGGTGCGGTCCACCAGCTCCACGGCGCTGTTGTGCTTGAGCAGCATGCGCGCGGCCACGTTGGCGATGGTGGGGTCCAGTTCTTCCGGCATGCCCCAGACGCACTGCAGCAGCTGGTACTGCTGGGAGCGGAGGCCCGCGGCTTCCGCGGCGAGCGAGGAGAAATGCAGGAATTTTCTGAGCTGGAAGCGGAATTCCGCCAGCCGCCGCGTCTGCGCGCGGGAGAGCGGAGCGGGTTCGGTGGTGGATTGTTTATGGCCGTTGCGGGCGAGCGAGAGAACCCCGGAGTTTTCGGCGAAAATCATGAAATTATCGTACCACGATATATCGTGCTACGACATTTGAGCGGTCTCCTCGGGGGAGGCTCCGGGGTCGGCGAGGATGGCCCGGGCGTCGGCTTCGTCTTCGGCTTTCACCTGCATTTGCAGGGGCCCGAGGCCCGGCTCCATAATGCGCGCGTTCTCTCCGGAGAGGAACACTTCAATCCCGGCCGATTCGAGGCGCAGTTTCGCCATCTCGGCCTCCAGCGGTTCGTTGAAGCTGGCAATTGTGACTACGTCCGGCATAATTCTCCTCTTTCGACGCCTGAATGGAAGTTTTGTTTGCCTGCGTTAGCAGCTTACCCGGAATGGATGCGATGCGCTCACTTCGCGGGCCACAGTCGCACGCCGGTTGCGGGTGGACGGCGGGGCAGCGAGGCTAACGATAGAATGAGAGGTTCCTGAGGAGGGCTTTCTGCATTGATCCCGCGCTATACACGGGCCGCGATGGGCCGCATCTGGACCGATGAAGCGAAGTACCGGGCGTGGCTGGAGGTGGAAACGACGGCCAGCGAAGTGCTGGCCGAGGACGGAATTGTGCCGGCCGAGGCGGCGAAGGCGATTCGCGAGCGCGGCGACTTCGATGTGGAGCGGATCCGGGCGATCGAGGCCGAGGTGAAGCACGATGTCATCGCATTTACGACAGCGGTGGCGGAAAAGGTGGGGCCGGAGTCGCGCTGGCTGCACTACGGGCTGACCTCGAACGACGTGGTGGATACGGCGCAGGCGCTGCAGGTCAAGGCCGCGTCGGCCATTCTGCTGGTGGATATCGATCACCTGCTGGAGGTGCTGAAGAAGCGCGCGCTCGAATTCAAGAGCACGCCGACCGTGGGGCGCACGCACGGGATGCACGCGGAACCGACGACCTTCGGGCTGAAGCTGCTGAACTGGTACGCCGAGATGCGGCGCAATCAGGAACGCTTCGCGGCGGCGGCGGAGCAGATGCGCGTGGGCAAGGTGTCGGGCGCGGTGGGGACGTTTGGGCACATTGGACCGCAGCAGGAGGAGCGCATCTGCGCGAAGCTGGGGCTGGCGGCTGCGCCCATCGCGACGCAGGTGATCCAGCGGGATCGGCATGCCTACTACATTGCGACGCTGGCGGTGGTGACGGCGACGCTGGACAAGATTGCGACCGAGGTCCGTCACCTGCAGCGGACGGAAGTGCGTGAGGCCGAGGAGTTCTTTTCGGCGAAACAGAAGGGTTCGTCGGCGATGCCGCACAAGCGGAACCCCATCACCGCGGAGCAGATCTCGGGGCTGTCGCGGGTGGTGCGGGCGAATAGCCAGGCCGCGCTCGAGAATGTGGCGCTGTGGCACGAGCGGGACATTTCGCATTCGTCGGTGGAGCGGGTCATTCTGCCCGACTCGACGATCCTGGCGGATTATCTGCTGGCGAAGACGGCGGATTTGATCGAGAAGCTGGTCGTCTATCCGGCTCGCATGAAAAAGAATCTGGAGTCGACCGGCGGGCTGATCTTCTCGGGACAACTGCTGCTCGATCTGGCCGAGGCGGGCATGCTGCGCGAGGATGCGTATCGGCTGGTGCAAAAGCACGCGATGAACGCGTGGCAGAACGATCTGGTTTTCCGCGAGCTGGTGAGCGCGGACACGGAGATTACCGGAAAGCTGAGCGCGGAGAAGCTGGCGCGCACGTTCGATCTGGAGCGGCAGCTGGGCAACGTGGACGCGATCTTTAAGCGCGTGCTGGGCGAGGAAGGGCACGAGTACGGGCCGTGACGACAGCGATCAGCGATCAGCGCTCAGTGTTCAGAGAGACGCGCCGATGAATGTAACCGTGGCTGTTACAGGTGCGAGCGGAGCGGTGCTGGCGCAGGCGCTGCTGCGGGCGCTCGCTGCCGACGAGCGCGTGGAGCGCGTGCACTTTGTCGCGTCGGAGAACTCGCTGCGCGTGATCGCCGAGGAGCTGGGCATCTCCGGGCGGAACGGGCTGGTGGAGAAGCTGCTCGGGCATGCATCGCAGAAGATCACCCAACACGCGGAGAACGACATCGGCGCCTGCATTGCCAGCGGGAGCTATCCCAGCAGTGGAATGCTGATTTTGCCGTGCAGCATGGGGACGCTGGCGGGCATCGCCAATGGGATGGCCGGCAACCTGATCGAGCGCGCGGCCGATGTGTGCCTGAAGGAGCGGCGGCCGCTGATCCTGTGCCTGCGCGAGACCCCGTTTAACAAGATTCACATCCGCAACATGGAGCTGGCGGCGGACGCGGGTGCGACCATCTTCCCGGTGATGCCGGCGTTTTACGCGAAGCCGGTCGATTCCGTCGAGATGGCCAGGCACTTCGTCGATCGGGTGCTGGCGCATTTTGGGCTGCCGCAGGCGGGCGCGTATGTGTGGAAGGCGGAATAACGGTACCGCACCCCCCCTGAAGAGCAGCGATCAGCGATCAGCGTTCAGAAAAAGCCGAAGAGCAGCGGTAAGGGCTCACTTCCGGGACGCGTCGCCCTGACCTTCCGCCAAGACCCGCGCCTTCGCGAGCATGGCGTCGAGGGCGCGGCGGTTATAGAGCTGACCGTTGAGAACGACGGCTTCGATGGTGCGGGTGTTGTGAATATCGGCCAGCGGGTTCGCGTCGAGCAAGACGAGATCGGCGATTTTGCCGGCCTCGATGGTTCCGCGGTGATCGGCCTCTCCCATGAATTGCGCGGCATTGTGTGTGGCGGCCTGGAGAGCAGCCAGGGGAGTGAGCCCGGCGTCGACCAAAAAAGCAAGCTCATCGTGGAGGCCGAAGCCGGGGTAGCACTGCGGATTCATGGCGTCGGTGCCGGCGAGGATGGGAACGCCAGCCCGGTCCATGAGGCCGACAATCTGCAGCGACTGCTGGAACTGGCGGCGGCTGATCGCGGCAATGGCGGCCCGGGGCCCCGGGGGGACGCCGGGATAAAAGCCGGCGCTCCGCTTCGCGCGGACCTCCCGGCTCAGGTAGTTCAGGCGCTGATCCTGCGCAGGGAGCGGATCGTCGATCTGGGCGTGGAGCAGGGCGAGGGTAGGGCATTGCCAGGTCCGATTCTTGACGAACAGAGCCAGGAGGGCGCGGGCGGTTGCCGGGTCAAAGGTGTCGACGACGCGCTGCTCGAGGCGGAGGATGTTTTTTCCGAGCTCGACCTTCTCAGGGACGGTCAGGCCTGGGGCGCGGAACGAAGCCTCCGCCGGCTGCATCGCGGAATCGATGGCGGCCGCTTCGCTGGAGCAGGCGTCGGCGACGCGGGTGAGATGCTCGATGCTGCGCTGGCCGGCGCGCGAGGCTTCTGCCGCGGTCACCGATTCCGGAACATGTCCTTCGAAAGGGATGCCGCGTTTCGTGGCTTCGTCGGCGATAGCGAAGTAAGCATCGCGGGGCAGGCGGCTGTAGACCTTGATGAAATCCGCGCCGCGCTGCTGCTGCTGATCGACGATGGCGCGACCCTGCGCCGCATCGGCGGCGATCAGGGAGTCGGGCCAAACGGGGTTGGGACCATCGACGATGGGGCTGCCGAGATCGATCGCCGGCGATGGGTCAGGGTTCGAGGCTTGCGCGGCACGCCAGGCATGGGCATCCGGCGGACCCGACATGTCGCGGACACCGACAATGCCATTGGCGAGGAAGAGCAGATGGCTCCAGGGAGCGCGCTCATCGGAGGCCCCGTGCACATGCATATCCCACAGCCCAGGGATGAGAAACTTGCCCGCGCCCTCGACGACGACGGCATGATGGGGGAGCTTCGAGTGCTTCGAGGAGCGGATGGAAACGATGCGATCGCCCTCGACGATGACGGTGCTGTCGGCCTGCGGCGGGCTGCCCGTAGCGTCGATGACCGTGACGTGCTCGAGGACCAGCGACTGCGGACGCGCGCGGGGGCAGGCGGCCAGCAGCAGAGTCGCGAGCAGGCAGAGAGGGCCGAAAGTGCGGCGCGCGGTGGGATTCCGAACGCGATGGAAGTGCGGCACAAGGCGGGGCATTCGTTCTTTGTCCCTGGCCGCCAGTATAGACAGGGTGGGAAAAAGGCGTTGTTCCTGCGGGTCGCCTGGGCGGGTGCCGTGGTGCGGGTGCGGGGAAGCCGTGATGCCGGCGAACGGCCAACAACATCAGCTCGGTCCATAACCCGCCACTTTTACGACTGTCATCCTGACGCGCAGCGGAAGGATCCGCGGTTGTTCTCAGGAATCCATGCGGTCGAGTGCGCGTTTGCAGTCGGCAGCCTCCAGATCGTACCAGTCGCGGCTCAGATCTGCCCACGCCGGATTCAGGCTTTCGATGAGGACGATCTTCTTCGCTCGCCGCCAGCCTTTCAGTTCTTTCTCGCGCGCAATCGCCAGGTGCGCCTCCTGGTGGCGTTCGAACCACACCAGGCGGTCGCAGTTGTAACGCGCGGTAAACCCGTCGTGTTCTCTCCATTTGTGCTGGAACACGCGGCGGTGCAGATCACCGGTGACTCCGATGTAAATGGTGTGGCTGCGGCTGGCCCTGACGTACGTGAAGTAGCCGCCCTCGTGCATGCGGCCATCGTAGGGCATGGGCGGCGTTTGGCGCTGCGAAAAAAGCAACCGCGGATCCCTCGCTGCGCCTTGGGGATGACACGGATGGGATGGATCACGAATTTTCAGGGCAGGTGCTTTCGCTTCGTTGTTCGGCTTTGATGCGGGGCCGAGGTTCGAGATCGTCGGCGCCTGGCCTCTTGCCATCGCCGCTTCGTCGCATTGGTAGAGGCGCGGGCGGTTCTGGCAATCCTTGAAGGTTTTTGGTTGGCGGGATGCGGGTTCTCGCCCCGGGCGTGGAGTGGCGCTGGGGATTGCGACGGCGAGACGATGCGAGGGTCACGACCGAAGGACGGGTCCTCAGGGGCAACCCGATGGGGCAGCCCGATGGGTGTGGCCGGGATTGGGGAATGGTCCCAGCAACCGGCACAAAAGCTGCATCCAAGTTTTTCAGTTGCTTATGCGTAGGCCATTCCTCGTTCATCTCTTGCCCATTCTGGTGATCTGCACGCCGCTGTGGTGCCAGGAACAGACAGCGCGAGTCGATCTGCCGGACAGCCCCGTACCTCACACCCTGACGGAAGATCCTGCGGCCGGCGCGGGAGGGGAGGCGCCGAATCACCATGGCTATCCCACCGAACGGGAAGAGTCGTTCAAGGCGCTGCCCATGGATTTCCTGCATGACCAGAAGGAGATCTGGGCGGTGTTCCCGGGCCAAATGGCCAGGGGGCGTCACTGGATTCCGGTGCTGGCGACGGCGGGCGTGACGGCGGGGCTGCTGTATGCCGATCCGCATGTGATGACCTACTTCCGGTCGCGCCAGAAGAACCTTTCGGACCTGAACAGCTCGTTCAGCTCGGAGATTGCGGCGGGGGAAATCGCAGCGGTACCCGTGGGGCTGCTGCTGGCGGGGCACCTGCACGACGATCCGTACGAGACGAGCACCGGGTGGCTATGCGCCGATGCGTATGCCGACAGCGCGATTCCGCCGCTGGTGATCAAGGCCATAGCGCGCCGGGAGAGGCCGTCGCAGGTGCCGGCCGCGACGCCGTTTCAGGACGAATTTTTCAGGAATTCCTGGTACGGGGGAAGCAGCTTCCCGTCGGGGCACGCGGCGGCGGCGTTTTCGGTGGCTACGGTGGTCGCGAGCCGTTACAGAAACCATGTCTGGGCGCCGGTGCTCGCCTACGGAATGGCGACGGTGATCAGCCTGTCGCGCATCACGGGCCGGGAACACTTTCCCTCGGACGTGTTTGTGGGAAGCGTGATTGGAGTGACGACCGCGGAATTTGCCGCGCTGCGGCCGCGATGATCGGCGGATCGCGGGCCGGCGATGACCGGTGGGGAGCGAAGGCCGGCTCTTACTGCCGGCAGGAGCCCGGCGGCAGGACAACGGCCAGGGCGGTGGCGAGCGGTGGCGAGCGATCGGGACTCGCGCCGCTAGGTGGTGAGGCGGACGAGCTGTTCGGCTTCGATCCTTGGGCCAAGGATGGAGACCTTGGGGACCTGGCCGCGGGCCATCGCTACCTCGTCGCATTTGTAGAGGCGCGGGCAGTTCTGGCAATCCTTGAAGATTTTGTCGGGGAGGGCGGTGCGGTCTTCCACCTCGCGGAATCCGTAGCGGAAGAAGTAGTCGGGGATGCGGGTGAAGAGGCAGACGCAGCCGACGCCGTGCTGCTCGGCCTCGGCGAGGAGCGTCTGGAGCAATTCGCCACCGACACCGTGGCTTTTTGCCTCGGGGCGGACGACGATGGAGCGGACTTCGGCGAGGTGCGGGCCGTAGAGGTGGAGCGCGCCGCAGCCGAGGAAGATGCCGCCTTCGGATTCGGCGACGGTGAAGTCGCGGACGTTCTCGCAGATTTCGGCGAAGGGGCGGCGGAGCAGGGTGCCGTCGCCGGAGAGCGAGTTGACCAGCTCGTAGATGTTGGTGGCGTCCTGGAGACGCGCCTTACGCACCCGCATGTTCGGGCACCTCCGGTGCGG
>JBARMS010000074.1:0-15152 GCA_049802575.1 Acidobacteriaceae bacterium
GCTCCACCCCATCGCCGAAATTCCAGCGAATGGTGAGCGCGGGGTCGCCGTCGCTCGCGTGCGCGTCAAAGGAGAGCTGCGTTCCCGTAGCTCCCGATTGCGGGCAGTCGGCGCTAAACGCGAATTGCGGCGATGAGATGTTCTTGTCGGTGATTTTCAGCACCCGCACCGAATGCGCTGGTTGCACGAAGGCCAGCGTTCCCGACGCAGCCTGAACCGGCTTGCGATCGAATACGTCGGTGATGGTGTATCTGGTTGCCTGGTTCAGCCCCAAATCAGCCAGCCGAATCTGCCGCGAACGCGCACCCTCAGTCCAGTTGAAGACGGTGAGGATGCTCTGCCGCGGCGACTCGCGCAGATAGAAGATGCTCGGCTGCCGGTCCGCTGCTTCATAACTCATCAGGTCGATCGGAACGGAAGCCTTGCCGAGCCGCACCATGTTGATGAGGTCGCGGTTTTCGATCAGCGCCAGCCGATCGGGCGAGTTCTCCAGCAATGGCAGGTTGTCGCCGATCTCGAGCATGCCGCCGGAAGCAGCCGCGAGCGCAATGGAGACTCTCGCCTCGTCGAGCGTGAGGGGCGCTTTGCCCTCGTGCCACGACTGATCGGTGATGCGCTGCGTGGATACGGTGAATGCATCGGGATCGGAAACGTAGAAGTTGCGATCCATGTAGTAGCGGGCCGCAATACCGGTGGCCGCATCGCGGCTTGCCTCGAAGCTGTGGCCGGTGTCCTGCGAAATGCGCCCGTAATCCACATAGCCGACGGGGTTGAGCATCGCGCTGCCGTCCTTGTCGAGCCAGACTTTCTCGCCGACGGTGTCGCGAATGAGTTGCAGTCCGATGCGCTGCGCCTCCATAGCCGTCGTGTGCGGTTTGTAGTAGTAGCCTTCGATCGCGCTGTCATCCATGAAATCCATCTTGATGTAGTGAATACCCCAGTCGTGGACCAGCCTGCCGTAGGTCTCGCGCAGATATTGCTGCGCGCCGGGATTCGTCGTGTCGAGGATGTAGAGCTGATCCTTGTCTTCATCAACGAAGCCAGCGTGGATCGGCTGGCCTTGTGCGTTCTTCACCAGCCAATCGCGATGGTCCCGATAAACTTCAGAACGTTCAGAGATCTCGAACGGGGCCGTCCAGATGCCCGGCGTCAGGCCGAGCCGGCGGACCTGATATTCGACCGGGCCAAGGCCGTGGGGAAAAACTGTGCTATTCGCAGTTACGTATTCACCGCGCGCGTACTGATAGCCCTCATCGATGTGAAACAGATCGTAACCGAAGCTCTTCAGGTGCTGCGCCAGCCAGGCGGCATTCGTCAGCGCCGCGCCTTCGTTGAGTCCAAAGTAATACGCCGTCCAGCTCCACCAGCCCATCAGCGGTGGCGCGGCGATCCTCGCATGATGAATCTGCCGGATGAGAGAGCCGTAGGTTTCAAGCTCCCGGTGATAATCATTGCCGGCGGCGATCGCAATCGTCTCCGAAGACAGCGACGCTCCCGGCTCAACAGGCAGACGCAACTCCACCTGATCCTCGGCGGAGGATCTCTGCAGCGAGTTTTCCTTTTCCATCTCGGTGGTTCCGGTCGAATCGACCTCGTAGCGGACGATGCGGGGAGCCTCGGCCGGCCCCTCCACATGTAACCGCAGGATGGTCAGGAAGCGATCCGCTGTGAGGGTTCCGAGAAAGAGGTTCTCGCGGCTTTCCCGGTTGTAGATCAACTGGCTACCGACGGCGCGGTGTATGCCGTGCGCGGGATCGCCCAGGTCGTGAATCTGCATCGCTGGCCGGTCTTCGCTGAAGCTGTCGGATAGCACGCGATCCGCCGCAGCAGGGCCAGCCAACGCTGCGATCGCGTCACCCGTGGCCTCGACCGCGCGAATGCTCTCCACGTCGATGGATTTCCCGGTCTTGTTCTCCACCGAGACGGCCACATCGGCAAACGGCTCAGACTGGTACGACCGCACTCGATACTCGAGATCCGGTTTTCCCGTCAGGCCGGAGAACGTCACAGTCCACTGCTGCGCCGCGCCCAGATAACCCTGCGCCGTCGTCTTCGCGATCGCGTGATGCGGATAATCCGCGCTGTGAATCCACGCGCCATCCACTTCGGCCGCGACTCCAGACACCAGCACCGGGGCGTTGGCGCCAGGGATGCCGATGACATACTGGCCCCCATCGTTCACCGATACCTCCAGCGTCTTCTGCGCGGCCGCCTGCGCTGACCAACCCGCCTGCAACGCCAAAGCTGCGCACAGAAGGACTGTTTTTGCAGTATTGCGATGATTCGCCACGATGGGTCCTCCACAGCGCGCGTCTTTCGTTTGTTTACCTTTACGAGCGAGAGGCTAGAGAAAGATGAGGAAGGTGTCAAGGTGCCGAGCCTGCCGGACCGTAACGCAGCCCTGAAAACCAGCCGGCCCTTGATGGGAAAGGGCACTGGAACCGCGGCCGCACTGTGTTTCTGGAATATCGAAACGTGCGTCGCACCTCCGCCGCTGAACCATGGGCCTGTCTTGACTTCCGCGCGGGAGGAATCGAAACCGTAAGCTTACGACCGACTTCGTAATCATAACGAGGTCAAAAAGTTCGCGATTCCAGAGTCGTCCTGAGCGGCAATGCGGACAATAATCTGACGGACTCGGGCTTCGGGCAGATTACCGGGCTCGCGGGCGGTTCATCTCGAACACCTGCGGAACCGCGCAGCCCCGCATACTGCAAGTCGCGGCTAAGATCTGGGTCTCGCGTCGAAGTTTTGGACGCAGCAGACTGAATTGCGCCGGACGGGTCCGCTCCTCACTGCTCATTTGGTTATCGGACAACCTTTTCCTTCCACCAGCGTAACGAACCGGTCCGCCACGCCTCCTGCAAAGCGCTCCTCGCGTCCACTCGGCCACGCCACGTCGATGGACTCCACCGTGCTCGCCGCACCCAGTCCAAAATGCAGCCGCAGGTCGCTGCTGGAAAGATAACTCGACCCGCTTCGCTCCTCCTGCACCCATCTGCGCCCGCCCGCCGTCACTGTCACGCGCGCGCCAATCCCATCGCGGTTTGACTGCGTCCCCTGAAGGATCACGCCGAGCCAGTGATTGCCATTGGCCGCCAGATTCACCAGCAGCATGGGTTTTTCATCCATGTCGTTGATTACCGCTGACTCGCGCCCGTCATTCCACAAATCGCCGATAGCGAGTCCGCGCGCGGGCATCGGCTCTGTAATGCCTGGGCCCGCCGTGTCCGTCACCTCTTTGAACTTGCCGTTTCCCTGGTTCCAGTAGAGAACCCGCGGCTCGCGATAGCTCGCGCCGCGATCAGCCGTCACCTGCGGATAGACGTGCCCGTTCGCCAGCAGCAGATCGGGCCAGCCATCGTTGTCAACATCCACAAACATCACACCCCAACCCAGATAATGCGTGTTCAGCCCCAGCCCTGCATCGTAAATCGTCGATGTGAACGTGCCGTCGCGGTTGTTCCGATAGAGCGACGAAATGTCGTCGGAGAAATTCGTCTTGAAGATGTCCGGCCACCCATCGCCGTCATAGTCGCCCACAGTCGCGCCCATTCCGGCCTGCTCGTTGCCGTCATCACTGAACGCCACCGAAGCGTCCACGGCCACATCTGTGAACGTCCCATTCTTATTGTTCCGATACAAAATGCTCGGCGTGCTGTCGCTGGCCACGTAAATGTCCGGCCATCCGTCGCGGTTGTAATCGAGCGTGGCCACGCCCAGGCAGTAGTGCCCATTCGTTGCCGTAATGCCGCTCGTCTTCGTCATGTCAGCAAACTTGCCGTTGCCCAGGTTGTGATAGAGCAGGTTGGTCGTGTATGGCAGCCCGCGCGGACCGCACTCTACCGGGGTACCCTTCCAGATGCACGTCATTCCTTCGCCGGGCTTCGGAGCCGTCTTCAGATCGAACCGCACGTAATTCGCAACAAACAGGTCCAGCTTCCCATCGCGGTCGTAATCGACAAACGCGCATCCGGTACCCCATTTCGTTCCATCGCCTGCGACGCCCGCCTGCTCCGCTGCTTCGGTAAAGTGGCCGTTGCCGTCATTGTGGTAGAGCCGGTTCTTCCCGAAATAGGTGACGTACAGATCGTCCCAGCCGTCATTGTCGTAATCGCCCACGCACGCCCCCTGCGCCCAACCCGTGGCAGAGAGCCCCGCTTGCTTCGTCACGTCGGTGAATGTGCCGTCGTGATTGTTGTGGTACAGATGACCCGTCGGCATGCCATCGGCATCCGGCTCGCCACGCAAATTCTGTCCGCTGGTCAAATAGATATCCGGCCATCCGTCGCGGTCGTAATCGAAGATCGCCACGCCGCCGCCTGTTGTCTCGAGAATGTAGTTCTTGGTGGCTGCTTCGCCGTTCACGTTGCGCATCGTGAGGCCGGCCTGCGGCGCCACGTTCACAAACCACGCCGGTGCTGCGTATTTCCGGCTCGTCGGATAGGGCCCGCCCTGCGTCGCGGAGCCGGCCGCCAGCAACGCCAGCAGACCCAGGGCCGACAGCTTCACGCCAGACATACCGCCGCAAATGGTACCACTACTCATGGAGCATCGAGCGCAGTATGCTGAGGCGTTATGCGTCCCTGGTCTCGCTATCCTTTCCTCCTCTTCTCACTATCACTCCTCGCAGCGCAGTCGACCCCTGCTCCCGCTCCGGCCGCCGGCGGGTCACTCGCTCAGGCGCAGCAGGCTCTCGATCACGATCACGTCGACGATGCGCTGGCGATCCTGAAGCAGATGCCGCCCAGCGCCAAAGGCGTGCAGCACGCGCTCGGCCTCGCCTGGTACCGCACCGGCAAGCTCGTTGAGGCGCGCGACGCCTTCAACGCCGCGATCCAGCAGGACCCGCAGGATGTCGAGTCGGTGCAGATGGAGGGTCTTACGCTCTACCGGCTCGGCCAGCCGGCGGCAGCGATCCCGTTTCTCGAACGAGTCCGCCAATGGACCCCCAATGCCGGAACGGACGCGAACTACGTGCTCGGCCTCTGCTATCTCAACGCCAATCGTTACGACGATGCCCGCAAAGCTTTCGCTGCGCAATTTGGAGAAGATCCCAACTCCGGCTCTGCCTGGCTCCTGCTGGCCACCATGCTGCAGCACGACAACCTGCCGCGTCAGGCGGCTGTTGAGGCGCAGAAAGCGCTTGACGCTGATCCGCAATTGCCGCTGGCACATTTTCTTCTCGGCCAGGTTGCACTGCTCGACTCCAACATCGATCTCGCGCTGAAGGAATTTCAGGCCGAACAGCGCATCAATCCGGGCTACGCAGCCGTTTACGAACGCCTCGGCGACGCCTATCTGCGCACCAGTCAGCTCGACCTCGCGCAGCAGTCCCTCACCAAAGCGCTCTCGCTCGATATGTCGAGCACAGGCCCGTTCATCCTCATGGGGCGCGTTCTGCTGCGCCGTCAGGATGCGCGCACCGCCATCATGTATCTGCAGCACGCCGAGAAGATGGACCCCGCCAACTACGTCACCCACGCCTCGCTGGCGCAGGCCTATCGCATGTCCGGACAGGAAGACGAGGCGAAGCGCGAGAATGAACTCGCCGCGAAAAGTCACCTGGGGAACGAGAGCGGCCTCGGGCCGATGCAATAGGGCGAGCCATTCCGGTGATGCCTGGAGTCAGGTTGCGGGTGCACGCTCAAGCGCAATTCCTAATCTCTAAACCTTATCCCCTGAACCCTGTTCTTCAGTGCACCCGAATCGTCACGAGCCGCGTCTGCAGCGCCACGCCGCCGCCGATCGTCGTCTGCAGCACCGCTTCAAACGGACGAATCTCGCCCTTGGGCCCGGTGATCTTTTTCAGCAGTGGTCCCATCGTGTCAGGATTGCAGACGAAATCAACCGCAGCTTGCGTACCGAACGTCGTCAGCCCGCTAAACTCCAGCATCTGCCGCCCCGCCTGCACGCCCGGCTGCAGCGCAAGAATGGCGTAGTCCGTCGTCAACGGACGCTCGGGCCGCGAATACATCGCCGGCTCCCCTTGCAAAGGATGCACATTGACCACGCCCGCAGAATCCGGCTCCGCCACCATGGTGATGTCCGAGGTCGGCTGCAGCACCCGCAGCGAAGGATTCTCCGCGCGCGAGCCAATGAAGATCAGATTCCGCAGTTGCGCCTCGTCCCACGTCACCAGCAGGCTCCGCTTCAGCAAAAACGTCGCGTGGTGCGCGTCGAACAACCGTGTCAGCGTGTAGACCGATGCCAGCTCGCCAATCCCCGTGTACGTATCCACATAGCCGTCGCCGTTCGGCGGACGCACTGTTTCCGGCGGTGCGTAGCGCAATCCCTGCGTCGAGCTTCCCTCAAACAGCGCATTGCTGTAAATCACCAGCGGCGGATCACTGTTCAAAAATGGACGCCAAAAGACATCGACAGCGGTTTGCGGCGCAGTTGCCCTGCGCCAGGGATGCGACACGATGGCTGCGCCCAGGAGCAGCACGGCGACGATCGGAGCGCCCAGCGCAATCCACAACCTCCACGATCGTGTCGGCGCGGCCCCCTCATCTGTGTGGCTCGCCGCCCCCGCGCTATGCGGCATGATGACCGCGACCGGTTCAGGGGCGCGTGGCGCTTCGCGCGGCCGGAACGTGGGAAGATAATGCCCCTTCGGCACCTCCAGGAGGATGGCTTCCTGGGCGCCTTCCTCGCTGAAATACGCCGCCAGTTTCTGCCGCAGCAGCCTCGCGTGGGTTCGAACAATGCTGTCTTCGCTTGAGTTGTATCCTGCCGGCCGGCCAAAGACGCGAATCCCGATCTGTTGCTCAGTCGCCTCCTCCGGCGCCTCCCGAATCGCACATTTCGCTATGTAAAACAGGAATTCCCGAAGGCGCGGAGAGGTTCTGAGGTGTTGGCTCGCTGCGATCCGATTCACCAGGGCCCATCGTTCATCCGCAACACCGGGCACACCGACATTGGTAACTGGATGACTGACAGCCATTTGAATCCGTGGCGAGTATGTCATACGGCATTTCACCCGTCAAATTGACCGTAAAAAACCTTGTAAGCATTACATTTCGACGCGAATACTTGGCGGCTGTGATGGGGATCTGTGTAAGGCCACGATTGGCGGTCTGCATCGCAACGGTGGTAACCACGGGGGAGCGCAGAGAAAAAGCCTGTCCCTGAATAACAAGCCTGGCGCCGGAGTCAAGGACGCCAGCCAATGGATTTCTCAGGAGGCGCACAATGCATCGCACATCCAGTTCCGGCTTCTCGTCCGGAATGTTTCGCCTTTTCCTGGCGTTTGCTGCCTTGTTGGCCTTCGCCTGGGTGACGATACCCGCGGCCAACGCCCAGGCAGTCTATGGGTCGATCTACGGCACGGTTACCGACAAATCCAACGCCGTCATCCCGAACGCTACCGTCACCGTCACCGACATCTCCAAAGGAACGGTCCAGACCACGCAGACTAATGCGAGCGGCGAGTATCGCGTCCTCCATCTGATCCCGGACGCCTATCGTGTGGAGGCCGAGGCCAGTGGCTTCACCAAGGGAACCGTTGAATCCGTTACCGTTTTCGCCGATACCGCGCCGGAAGTGAATCTCGCGCTGGCCGTCGGCTCCACGACGCAGACCGTGACCGTCCAGGGTGGAACCACCCTCCTGCAAACCGATCGCGCCGACGTTTCCACCATCCTCAATGAGCGCGCCGTCGAAAACCTCCCCAACATGAATCGCAACTTCACCGCCTTTGAGTTGCTCACCCCCGGCACCACATACATCGGGTGGGGACCCGGCGAAGGCAGCGGTAATCCCCAGCGCAGCGAGTCCATCGAGGTCGATGGCCAGCTTCCCTTCGCCACCGGCTATGAGCTCGACGGCACCGACAACCAGGATCCTCTCAACGGCGTCGCGGTCATCAACCCAAACCTCGATGCCGTTTCCGAAATGAAGGTTACGGCGCAGAACTACGACGCGGAATTCGGAAAAGCGGTCGCCGGCCTCGTCACCGCGCAAACGCGCTCCGGCAGCAACGACTTCCACGGTACCGCGTTCGAGTACCGCCGCTCCGACGCGCAGCAGGCCCGCGATCCGTTTGCCAATGCGCCGCCCAACACCACACTGCCTTCCACACTGCACAATCAGTTCGGCGGATCCATCGGCGGGCCGATCCGCAAAGACAAGCTCTTCTTCTTCGGCGACTACCAGGGTCTGCGCGAAAAAACCGGTTCTTCCACGCTCACCACCGTTCCCACTTTGCTGGCTGAAACCACCTGCAGCTCAGGCGGCGACTGCAATTTGAGCGATTACCTGCCCAGCGGTCTTCAGGCTTATCAACCGATGAGCCTTATGGATACGAGCGACGCCGGCCGGGCTTCGTTTACCGGCAACATCATTCCGGCAGCCGACCTCTCCACGGCTGCAGTGAACTTCTTCAAGCTCCTGCCCAAGCCGACCAGCGGCACCTCCATCATCAACAACTTTGCTGCTACCGGCTTCGGCATCTTCAACACCAACCAACCCGATGCCCGCATCGACTGGAAGCCGACCGAGAAGCTCCATCTTTTCGGCCGCTACACGTGGTTCAGCGGCAATCTCTCGGGCGCGCCATACTTCGGCGCGGCGGGCGGCGCCGGCTATGGATCCGGCGGTTTTGCCGGCACCGATGCGTTCCACTACAACAGCGTCGCTTCGGGCGGTGACTACGTGGTCTCGATGAAGTGGCTCACTGACTTCCGGCTCGGCTACTACCAGATTTACAACAACACGGCAGGGCCGGACGCCACCCAGCCGCTGGCCAACACCCTCAGTATCCCCAATGGCAACCCGGCGCCGCTCTCTCTCACCGGCGGCCTTCCCCAGATCAACATCCAGATTCCCCCGAACGGCGCGAATAACGGCGCCAACATCGAATACGGGACGTCCGCGCAGGCGAACCTGCAGCAGACCGCGCAGTACCAGTTCGTGAACAACTGGTCCCACGAGATGGGCAACCACAACATCAAATTCGGCCTGGATTATCGCCTCGGCAAGAACAATTCGCTCTCCCTGAGCGGCAGCGGCAACGTCCTGCGCTCCGGCACGTATGACTTCGCCGGCGCTCGGACCGCGGGCGGGCCCTCAGCGGGCCTCGGCTTTGCGACCTTCATGCTCGGCGATGTCTCTGGTTTCCAGCGCACCGTGAATCAAAGCACCACGGTCATCGGCCAGACCCGCCAGAACCGCCTCTTCGCCTACGCGCAGGATCAGTGGCGCGTCACTCGCAATATCACCCTTGACTACGGCCTGCGCTGGGAACTCTACACCCCGGAGTCCGTGACGGCCAAAGGCGAAGGCGGCCTGCTCGATCTCGATGCCGGTTACATCCTCATCGCCGGTTACGGGAATGTGAATAATGCCCTGAACGTGAAAAACAATCCTCGCGAGTTCGCGCCTCGTCTCGGCTTCGCGTGGCAGGTCATGCCCAAAACCGTCGTGCGCGCCGGCTACGGCATCGTTTACGGCCAGGGATGGGCGGGCAACACCTTCGGCGAGGTGCTGACCGGCTCCTATCCGCTCCAGGTCGAGCAAAACCTCAACCCCGCCAGCGAGTACGGCGCTGCCTTCAACCTCAGCACCACCGAGGACGGCGTGCCTGCAGGTCCGCCCGGCTATACGTTTTCCCCGATCCCCAGCAACGGCATCTATCCGCTACCCATCGGTGTTTCGCAGACCGCGCGTCCGCGGACCGTGCGGCTGCCCACCGTGGAAGGATGGAACCTCACCGTTGAGCACCAGTTGACCAACAGCCTTGCGCTCCAGGTCGCTTATGTGGGCAGTGAGGCTTACCACAACATGTTCGATTCCTCGAACCAGTACAACGCCAATGAAGCCACCCTCGCCGGGTTCGACATGATCAACCCGGCCACTGGCGTCGATTACACCTACGACGATCGCCGTCCCTACAACAACGGCGATGCTCAGAAGCTCGGCGTCCACAATGGCTACCCGTTCGGATTTACCCAGGATCTTTCCGACAACTACAACGAAGCGACCGGCAGCTACAACGCGTTGCAGATCATCCTGAACAAGCGCTACCAGAACGGACTCCAGTTCCTGACCCATTACACCTGGTCCCATGACATCGACCACGAGTCGTATGAATTCCTCATCAACCCGCGCATTGGCCGCGGCAACAGCTACTACAATCGCCGCCAGGCATGGGTGTTCGCCGGCAATTACGATCTGCCGTTCGGACGCGACAAGCTCGTCGGTTCCAGTGTCCCTGGCTGGATGAACGAAATCATTGGAGGATTCCAGCTCAACGCCAACGTCACGCTCGACGGCGGCTTGCCCTTCACCCCGTGCTACAACGAAATCGCTCTCGACAACGACGTCGCCGCGCGCGATGGTTGCGGGCCCTCCTTCGTCAACAAAGTGCCTGGCCACGGATGGGGCATCCACAAGGGCAAGTTCGATCCCATCGCCCTGCGTGTGCCGTATCTGGCCACGTCGCCGTATCCGTTCACCGCGAACGGCGACAGCTTCGGTCCTTTCGCTCGTCCTGACGTCGGCACCTGGGGAGATCTTGGCCGCGATTCGCTCTGGGGTCCCAGCCTCTTCAACGTCGACTCTACCCTCGCCAAGAACTTCACCATTCACGAGGGCCTCAAGATGCAGCTCATCGTCCAGGCCTACAACGTTTTCAACCACGTGAATTTCTCGGAGCCGTCGCCTTGCGTGGATTGCATCGGAACCAACGCGGGCTATATCCAGGGCACGGTTTCCGAGCAGGACGGCACTTCGCTGCGCCGCCTGCAGTTTGCCGGCCGATTCCAGTTCTGAACCGCAATGCCTCCCGGGGATGGCAGAAGACTGGGTCATCCCCGCGTCGTTCCCGACATCCTGTGCCGGCTGGGTTTCGCGTGACCGCCAGCATCGCCTTGGTTGCCAGAGCGTTGACTCGCGGCCTGTTTGCCGAACATTCCGCGGCACGCCTTTCAGTCCAGAGCCGCGGTTCTCGCGCCGCCCGGAGGTGGGCACCTTGCTGACTCGCACCCTCGTTCCGGAACTCGCGCTGCTTTGCGTGGTCGCGGCAGCCAGTTCCGCTCGCGGTCAGGCAGGTCTGTCTCCGATCCCTGCTTTTCCCGTCGTCGCGCCTGATCTGCCATCGATCCATCGCGACGCAGTGCCGCAGCTGCCGTTTTCCGTCGTCGGCCCGCGCGGTTCCGTGCTCGGCCAGCAGGACGGCTCCTGCGAAGTGTGGCTCTTCCCATGGAAGATATTCAGCAACCTGCAGCTTTCTGTTTCCATGCAGGACTATGCTGTCCCCATCGACGTCAATCCGCACGCTGCTTCCATCGACGTGCAGCCCGACGAAACGACGATCATGTACTCGCACGCCAATTTCACCATCCGCCAGACGATGCTCGCGCCTAAATCCGGCAACCCCGGCGCGATCATGTTCTTTTCTTTCGCCGCAGTCCGTCCCATGGACGTCACCTTCAGCTTTCATCCCGATATGCAGCGCATGTGGCCCGCCGAGTCGCCCGATCGCCCCTCGCCCGAGTGGGTCGCGTCGCCCGGCGGCTCCGGTTTTTACATCTTGCATCTCAACAGCCCCGATCACGCCGCCGCTCTGGCGCTTCCGACGGCGAAGCCTGGCATTCTTCCGCCCTACCAGGAACGAGCCGCATCCTGGCCTCTCCAGTTCGTCCTCCACTTCGACCCGAAGCAGGATGCGGGCAAGCTCTATCCATTCCTGACCACCTTTGCCAATTCACCCGAGACCACCACCAAATCTGCGTTCGCCACGGCACTCGCGCAACTCGACAGCCAGGCGCAGTTCATCTTCACAGCGAATCAGTCGTACTACCGCGACTTCCTCGCGCGGCATACGGCCGTCGAAACGCCGGACACAAAGCTCAATGAGGCATTCTCCTGGGCGGAAGCGGCGATCGACCAGCTGCGCGTCGAAACGCCCGCGGGCTCCGGCCATCAGGCGCTCACTGCGGGCTTCTACGGATCGGGCGATGCTGCGCGCCCCGGCTTCGGATGGTTCTTCGGCCGTGACGCGCTCTGGACCCTGTACGCCGTGAACAGCTATGGCGACTTCCAAACCACGAAGCAGGAGATTCAGTTCCTCATCGACCATCAGCGCGCCGACGGCAAGATCATGCACGAGTGGTCGCAGACCGCGAATCTGATTGATTGGGCTGCGCTGCCGTATCAGTGGGCCGCCGCCGATTCCACGCCGCTCTTCCTCATGGCCGCAAATGACTATCTGCGCATCAGCGGCGACACCGCTTTCATTGCGTCGATCTGGCCCAGCCTGCAACGAGCGTGGGTGTTCGAAAGCTCGCACGACAGCGACGGTGACGGTATCTACGACAACGCCGAGGGCTCCGGGTGGGTCGAATCCTGGATTCCCGCCATGCCGCGCCAGGAAATCTACCTCGCCGCGCTCGATGAGCAGGCCAGCCTTGCCATCGCGCATCTCGCCTCTGCCGCCGGCCACGCCGATCTCGCCGCGTCGGCATCGCAGCGCGCCCAGCACATCGCGCCCCTGATCGAGCAGGAGTATTACCTTCCGGGGGACCAGAACTACGCCTTCAGTTGGAACGCTGGCCAACGCGATACCACGGCCACGATCTTTCCTTCGGTCGCCTGGTGGGATGGGGACTTCCAGCTCGCCCATCCTGAATCAATGCTCGAGAGCTGGGCTTCGAGCGAGTTCTCCACCGACTGGGGCACACGCGACCTCAGCGACCGCACGTCGTTCTACGACCCCATCAGCTATCACCAGGGAACCGTCTGGCCGCTCTTCACCGGATGGGTCTCGCTCGCCGAATACCGCGCCGGCCACCCACTCTCCGCCTGGGCCCACCTCATGCAGAACATCGACCTCACCTGGCCGCAGGACCCGGGCGACGTGACCGAGCTCCTCTCCGGCCAGTTCAACCAGGTCCTCGGTCGCAGCACCGCGCATCAGCTCTGGTCCTCTGCCATGGTCATCTCGCCGATCCTGCGCGGCCTCTTCGGCCTCGCCTGGGACGCCGCCGCACACACTTTGTCGGTGACGCCGCATCTGCCTGCCACCTGGGACCATGCCACGGTCCGCCGCGTTCCGCTGGGCGACCGCACCCTCGACATCACCTTTCGCCGCGAGGGCAGGGAATTGCTCGTCCAATCCAGCGACACTTCCCTGCGTCTCGTTTCCGCCGCGCCTGGCGCCCTCGTGCGCGATGGCGTGCTCCACATCCCCCTCCCCTCCGTCGAAGCGGCCATCGCCGAGGAATTGCCCGCCCCAGGCGCCGAGACCAATGAGCTCAAGGTCCTCGCCGATGACGCGACAGACCACTCCCTCACACTGAAACTCGCCGCGCCCGGTGGTTCGACGCAATCGCTGTCGATCCGCGAGAATCTCGCGACCCCGTATCTCGCCACGCGTGACGCCCGTCTCGGTGACTCCGTCAACGGTCTCTGCCCGCTCACCATACAGTTTCCCGCCGGCGCCGGCTACGTGGGAAAAACAGTAACCTTGACCTGGTAGCAGGCAATCGCGTCATCGAGGATGGAGTGATCGCTGTCTTTCCCCGCCGGGCTGTCGCGCTTCTCGCTGTCGCGACTCTTGCTCTCTCCGTCTGCGCGCAAAATTCGCCCGACTCCCTTACGCTCACGGCTGATGTCTCCACGCAGCCCCGATTCGCCGCCGCCCACGGCCAGGCGGCCGTTCTGATGGGCTACACCGGATACGGTCTCGAAGCCTGGGCCTATCCCTTTCAACTCTTCACCCATTTCCGGCTGCAAGTCTTCCCCGCCGATTCTTCCTCACCCATCGATGCCGAGCCGCTCCTCCGCCGCATCGAATACCACCCCGAAGAAATCGTGCGTATTTACGACGGCAACGGTTACGAAATCCACGAGCGCCTGTTCGTTCCGCTCGATCGCCCCGGCGTCATTCTCTCCTGGGACCTTCAGAGTCCGCGCCCGCTCGATCTTCGCATCACCTTCCTGCCTGTCCTCGACCTGATGTGGCCCGGGGCCCTCGGCGGTCAGGATCTGCGCTGGGACGACGCGCTCCACGGTTACGTCATCTCCGAACTCACAACCGGTTTTCGCGCCGTCATTGCGTCGCCGCAGACCATCGACCACACCGCCGTTGTCAATGCCACCCTGCGCCAGGACCTCACCCAGTCCATGGTGCTGCGCCCCGACAATGGCCACGCCGAGTTGTTCGCCGCACTCGAGAGCAAGCCCGCTCCCGAGGGCTCCGTGCTCCAGGCCCTCGAGCACGACGAATCGAATCTCCGCGCCGAATACCGTGCCCATGTCGCGCAACTCCTCGCCGGCGGTTTGCAGATCCGCACTCCCGACGACGAACTCAACCGCGCCCTCGCGTGGTCCCGTCTTGCCCTCGACCAGGCCTGGGTCTGCAATCCGCGCATCGGCTGCGGCGGAGTCGCCGGCTATGGACCCTCGCGTCCCGAGCGCCGCCCGCAATATGACTGGTTCTTTGCCGGAGACGGCCTCGTCGCCGTAGAAGGCCTGCTCGCCGCTGGCGACATCCCCCGCGCCCGCGACGAACTCACCTTCATCCTTCGCTACCAGAACCCCGCCAATGGCATGATCTGGCACGAAATCTCGCAGAACGCCGGGTTTCTCGACTGGGCCCACAAGTATCCCTACATGTACGTCCACGTCGACATCACCTACGCATTCCTTTCCACGCTCGCCGACTACTACGCTGTGACCGGCGACTCTGATTTTTTGCGCGACCACTGGCAGCAAATCGCCGCCGCCTGCAAGTACGGTCGCTCGCTCATCGATCCGCAAACGGCATTGCCCAAAATTCCATCTGACAAAGAAGGCGGCAACGAGCAGGACCGCATGAGCGAGGACGTCAGCCTTTCGGCCTCCTGGGTCAACGCCTCCGCGGCATACCGCGCCCTGGCAATGGCCGCTGGTCGCCCCGCAGAGGCGGAGGCAGCGGCCGCTCCGGCCGACGCCGCGCGCCGCGCTTTTGCCGCACGCTACTGGGACGAGCAAAAGCATTTCTGGATCGCCGGATTCACCGAGAACGGCGCGCCCATCGCCGACGAGCGCGCCCACCCTGATCTTCTCGGCAAGGGCCTGCTCGCGGCAGATCGTGAAAGCGCCGCTCTCGATCGCCTCGCCGGTTCCGCGTTCGAAACCGACTGGGGCACACGCAGCCTTTCTTCCTC
>JBARMS010000075.1:0-3492 GCA_049802575.1 Acidobacteriaceae bacterium
CACGTAGTGGAAATGCGCGATGACGAAATAGGTGCCCGTCACCTGAACGTCGACGGGGACCGACGCGAGGAACAGCCCGGTCAATCCGCCGATCGTGAATAGCCCGATGAAGCTGAGCGCGTAGAGCATCGGCGCTTCGAACGTGATCTGTCCGCGATAGAGCGTCGCCGTCCAGTTGAAAACTTTGATCGCCGAGGGCACCGCGACGATGAAGGAGAGGAAGGAGAAGACGAGATTGGCGAAGACTGAGGGCCAGCGATGTGGCGAACACCGAGCAGTCGGGAGACAGAACGCGCAGCTTCGTCATTGGACGATAGCATTGCACTGCTAAGCGGCGATTTCCAGCCAAGGCGTTCAGGCAAACTCACCGAGGTTCTGACGAACCCATTTGGCCTCTTCCGACGCCGTACGCCGGAAGTGTCGTTTGAAATCACGACTGAACTGGGCGGGACTCGCGTAGCCGACCGATGCCGCGGCCACTGCGATTGTCTTGTCCTGGCGTACGATCATCAGCCGCGCCTCGTGGAGCCGCATCGCTTTCAGATATTGTATCGGCGTGCTGCCCGTCAGGGCCTTGAAATGGACGTGGTAGGAGGGAACACTCATGCCTGCCTCACGTGCCAGCGCGGCGACCGAGATCTGTGAGCCGTAGGTTTCGCGCAACCGGGCGAGGCTTCGCACGATCCTCCCGGACATGCCCCGCTGCTGCAGGGCTGTGATCATCGCGCTGCCCTGCGGGCCGACGAGCACCCGGTAATGCAGTTCGCGCAGGATGCCGGCTCCCAGAACCGCAAGCTCGACAGGATCGCGGAGCGCCCGTAGCAGGCGCAGCACGACATCCTCGATGCTCCGCTCCATTCTGCTCGACACCAGACCTCTCACCCTGCCGGCCGTCGGTTCAGCAACGGCCCGATCGGCGCGCCTCACCCCCACTTCCGAGACGATTTCGGCAGCCAGGCGCATGTCGAATTCGACATAGACCGCGAGCAGGGGCCGTTCGGGGCTAGCTACGGATTCCATCCGGAATGGAACAGGTACCGAGACGGCCAGATAGTGCTCCTCGTCGTAGAGATAGACCTCGCCCTCGAGCAGGCCCTGCTTGCGGCCCTGCAGCACGAAAACCGCACCTGGCCTGTAGAGCACGGGGATGTCGTGAAGGACCGCCTCGGTCCTGAGAATGCGGACACCATCGAGCCCTGTCGGATTGTAGCCATGGCGGGGGGCAAGGAGTCCGGCCAGCTCCACCAGCTCGCGACGCTCCGGCCTCCCGTTTCCCGCATTCATAGGATTTGGCAAGATATTCATAGTTTTTGCGATCGATTCCGGCCTCTCCGGAGATTATCAGTCATAAGCACCGCCCCTCAAGGAGAGAACGACCATCATGTCGCAGAAGACCTTCTTCATAACCGGCGCGAACTCCGGCTTCGGCCTTGCGATCGCAGCCGCCGCCAGCCGCCAGGGCCATAAGGTCATCGGCACCGTCCGTTCGGAACAGGCGCGGGCCGTTCTCGCGGAACGCCTGCCGGCGGTGCTGTCCGTCCTGTGCGACGTGACGGAATTCGATCGGATAGCCGACACCGTCGGGCAGGCCGAGGAGGAGCATGGACCGATCGACGTGCTGATCAACAACGCCGGCTACGGTCAAGAGGGGATCCTCGAGGAGTCGCCTCTGGAAGAGATGCGGCGTCAGTTCGACGCGAACGTCTTCGGCGCCGTCGCGGTCGCCAAGGCCTTCCTGCCACGGTTCCGCGAAAGGCGCCGCGGATTCATCGTGAACGTGACCTCGATGGGCGGCATGATCACCATGCCCGGCATCGCCTACTACTGCGGAAGCAAGTTCGCCCTTCAGGGTATTTCGGAAGTCATGCGCGCGGAAATGGCGCCGTTCGGCGTCCACGTGACCGCCTTGTGTCCCGGTTCCTTCCGGACGGACTGGGCCGGACGCTCTATGATCAGGACCGAGCGATCGATCGCGGACTACGACGCGGTGTTCGATCCCATCCGACAGGCACGGCAGGCCAAGAACGGCAAGCAACTCGGCGATCCCGACAAGCTCGCAGCAGCCGTCCTAGGCTTGGTCGAGTCTGACAATCCTCCACCACAGCTCCTGCTCGGCAGCGATGCCCTTGGACTGGTCACGGACAAGGTCGAACGCCTCAAGCACGAGATCGAAGCCTGGAAGTCCGTTACCGTTTCGACCGACGGTTGACGGCTGTGGTGTGGCGGCCATGATTGAGAGCGCCCCTTGGGATCGTCAGTTCGTTCGGCGCCACGCCCAAGGCTCGACCGAGTGCCCGCCGACGATGCGATCGCGTGGCAGGCCAAAGATGAAATAGGGATTGAGCAAGGACGGCGCTCCTACAACATCGAGCCGGGACTTCTGTTCGGTCGACAGCTCAATGTCGAGCGCGGCGACGTTCTCCCGTAGCTGCTCCGCCCTGCTCGCGCCGATGAGCACCGATGACACGCCGGGCCGGCTCGCGACCCAGGCGAGCGCCACTTGCGCCATGCACCGATCGGTGCGTGCGCCCATCCCGCCTGAAGATTCGATTCGGAGACCTGCAATGAAGCATGCGCAAATCGCCACCAATGACATAGCAGTTCACGCGGTAGAGCTTGGTTCAGGACCAGCAGTGATCTTCTGCCACGGCTTCCCCGACACCTGGCGCGGATGGAGGCGCCAGATGGAAGTGGTCGCCGACGCAGGTTATCGGGCAATCGCGCTCGACATGCGCGGTTACGGCGGAAGCTCGGCTCCGGAAAATCCGGAGGCCTACACAGTGCTCCACACGGTCGGCGACGTGGTAGGCCTGATGGATGCGCTCGCGGTGAAACAGGCGGTGATCGTCGGTCATGACTTCGGTGCATCCGTGGCATGGAGCGCGGCCATGATGCGCCCGGACCGCTTCCCCGCCGTGTTCGGTCTGAGCGTTCCGTTCTCGCCTCGTGGCGAGAAGAGTTTTCTCCAGGCGATGATCGAAGCTGGGTATCCAGACTTCTATATGTTCAGTCGTATGCTGCCGACAGCCGAGGCTGCCTGGTCGAATCCGCGAGAGCGCCTGCCGGCAAATCTTTATTGGTCCTCGGCTGCGGCTCCGAAGTCGGAACGCGGGACGCTGTTCAATCGGGACGAGCCAAAATATCGACGCCTGTCCGCACCTTTACCCAGTTGGGCAAACAAAGAGGACCTCGAATCGGCTATCGCTGATTTCGAGCGCACGGGATTTCGCGGCCCACTGAACTATTGTCGCTCCATCCAACCGGGGTTCAATCTTACCACCGCTTTCACGGGGCGAGTGGTCGAGCAGCCGTCTTTTTTCCTCGCGGGCGAAGAAGACGGGGGCAAGGACGTCGGAGGGGGATTCAGCGAGGAACGCCTACGCAAGGCATTGCCGGGGCTCGTCGGCTGGAAGCTGCTTCCCGGTGTGGGCCATTGGCCGCAGCTAGAGGCGGCCGACGCGACCAACACAGCTTTGGTCGGCTTTCTTCACA
>JBARMS010000076.1:0-6637 GCA_049802575.1 Acidobacteriaceae bacterium
TGGGCAGCGCGCCCTCCATGCCGGCGCAGACGATGGCGGCGCGGACATTGCGGAGGGTTTCGCGCTCGGCCAGGATGCGATGCAGCCCGGCGACGCCGACGTCGGCGATGCGCGCGACGTTGAGGCCCAGGTATTCGGCGGTGACCGCGGCTTCTTCGGCGATGGGCAGGTCGCTGGTTCCGGCACAGATGACGGCGACGGCGCCTCCATCCGCGGGTGGCTGCGGTTTGCGGAGGCCGATGACGCGGGCTTCCTCGTGAAAATGCGCTTCGGGGACGCGGGCCTGGACCGCGTCAAACGCTTGGGCGCTGGCCCGCGTGGCGAGCACGCTGCCGCCGGTCGACGCCATGCGCGCAAAAATCTCAGCGACCTGGGCGGGCGTCTTGCCGGCTGCGTAGATCACTTCGGGCAGTCCGAGACGCAGGGCACGGTGATGATCGATGCGCGCGAATCCGGCATCTTCAAAGGGCAGCTTCGCCAGCTCGCGCAGCGCCGCGGTCGGCGTGGTAGCGCCGGACTGCACGCGCTCCAGCAACTCGAAAATGGTCTCGCGGGTCATGCCTTCTCTTTCGCCGACTGAGATTCGGACCAGGCCAGCCGCGCTGCCTCCATCGCGGTGCGCAGGGGCACGTCGTGCTCGCGCGCGGCGCGGCGGCAGTCTTCGTATTCGGGCATGGCGTTCAGGATCTCGCCGTGCGCGGAGGCGATCTTCATGCGGATTTTTCCGTACGGCGTATCGACGGTGACGAAGGCGCGGTCGAGGATCACGCGTTCCTCGTCGCGGCGGCGGATGCCGAGCGTTGTCGTTTCGCGGAAGAGCAGTTGCTGGAGCGCCTGCTCGTCTTCCGGCTTCGACAGCACCGTGAGCAGCGTGCCGGGGCGGCCTTTTTTCATTGTGACGGGAGAGGCCATGGCGTCGAGGGCGCCGTGTTCCAGCGCGAGTTCGAGCGCGTGCGCGATGACCTGGGGCGAGGCGTCGTCCAGAGCGCACTCCAGCACGACGACTTGATCCCGGGAGAACCCAGCGCCGGGTGTGGCGCGACGCAGGGGCATTGCGATGGAGAGGCGCAGAACGTTAGCGAAATTTTCAGGATTGCGATTCCCTGCCCCGTAACCGTGGGTTGTCACGACGAGCGGCTCGCTGCTGTCGAAGCGGCAGTCGAGAGCCCGCAGCAGCGCCGCGCCCGTGGGGGTGGTCAACTCCATTGCGGGGCCGGCGACGTAGATCGGGATGCCCTGCAGCAGCTCGGCCGTGGCGGGAGCGGGGACCGGCATTTTTCCATGCGCGCAGTTCACGAATCCGCTGCCCACGTTCACTGGCGTCGCGCGCCAGTCGTCGACGCCGAGAGAATCGGCGCCGACCGCCGCGCAGACGATGTCGACGATGGTGTCGACCGCGCCGACCTCGTGAAAATGGACCTGCTCGGGGGCGATGCCATGCACCTTTGCCTCGGCGAGCGCCAGCAGCTCGAAAGCCCGCTGGGCGATGCGCTTCGCGGAAGGGGAGATGGAGGCCTGCTCGATCAGATTGCGAATCTGCGGCCAGTTGCGGCTGTGCGGGTGGTGCTCTGCTTGGGATTCATGGGAGTGCGCGGGCTCGTGGTGGTGGTGGTGCGGGTCTTCGGCGACGCTGCCGTGCTCGAGCACCGTGACTTTGGTGGCGCTGAGGCCGCTGCGCGTGACGGTGTCGATGCGCAGATCCGCGCCGAGGCCGAGCGAGCGAGCGGCATTTTGCAGAAGATCGAGCGGGACTCCGGCGGAAATCAGCGCGCCGAGGAACATATCCCCGGAAATGCCGGCAAAACATTCAATGCTCCCGATGGTCATGGCGAGGTCAGGGGTGGTGCGTGTGTGCGGCGAGCATCTCGGCCGGCAACAATTCGTTCATGGACCCGGAGCGGTAGCCGTCGCAATCGAGGGCCACATAGGGGAAGCCGGCGGTGCGCACCGCGGAGGCGATCTGGCGGAGAAACTCCGGGCGAAGCGCCGCCGCCATCTCCGGTTCGGCGATCTCGATGCGGGCCACGCTGCCGTGATGCCGCACGCGGAAGTTCCGGAGGCCGAGCGCGCGGAGCGCCTCTTCGGCGTCCTCCACCTGACGCAGGGATTCGGTCGTGACGCGGCGACCGTATTCGATGCGCGAGGAAAGGCAGGCGGAGGCGGGCTTATCCCAAACGCGCAGGCCTGCCTGTTGCGCCAGGACGCGAATGTCGGCCTTGGTGAGCCCGGATTCGGCGAGCGGCGCCGCGACGCGATGTTCGGCGGCGGCGCGCTGGCCGGGACGAAAATCGCGGCCGTCATCGGCATTCAGGCCATAGGCGACGGCTGCCATCTTGCGCCGCGCCCGCTCGGCTTCCAGGACGGTGAACAGCTCGTCCTTGCAGTGGAAGCAGCGGTCGGCTTCGTTCTTCGCGTAGGCCTCATGGTCCAGTTCCTGAGTTGCGAGGACGGCCAGCGGAATGCCCTGCTCCTCGACGAAGGCCAGCGCGTCGCGATAGTGGCTGCGGGCCAGAGAGGGTGAATCGGCGAGAACGGCGAGCATCTGGTCACCGAGGACGCGGTGCGCGGCCCAGGCCAGGTAAGCCGAATCGACGCCGCCGGAATAAGCAACCAGGATGCCGCCCAGTTGGCGGAGCCGCTCGTCGAGGGTGCGTTGTTTCTCGTCCAGAGTCATGACCAGCCTGCCTTTTGATGCTACCGCGCCGTATCTCCGTTGGGAAATTTGCGGCATCTCAGCAAGATGTCCGGCGAGCGGCTGCAAATCTGAAAAGATAGACAGGACGGACGATGACGACACTCCACGCGGACCCACTACTGACCCCGGAAGAACGGGTGGCCAGGCGCAGGCTCATCCTGCGGGACGCGCTGTCTCTTTTCACCCTGTTCGTCATTACAGCCGTTATTTTTACGCTCACGTGGATGCTGTACCGCTCCTTTGAGAACCATCGCGAGGAACTGGGGCAGCGGTGGAAAGCGCGGGGCGAGCTGGCGCTGCGGGAGGGGCGGCCTAAAGACGCCATTGAGCCGCTGCGCTCCGCCCTGGCCTATGTGCCCGATCGCAGCACGGAGATCGACCTGGCGACGGCGTATGCGGAATCCGGAAAGACCACCGAGGCCGAGGCCTATTTCAATACGCTGTGGGAGTCGGCTCCGGGCGACGGGACCATCAACCTGCAACTGGCGCGGCTGGCGGCTCGGCAGGGTAATGAGGCGCTGGCGGTTTCGCATTATGAGGCGGCGCTCGACGGCACCTGGCAGGGCAACGGATACGACGTCCGGCGCCAGGTCCGTCTCGAACTGGCCGGATATCTGCTGTCGCGCGGCAAAGTCGACCAGGCACGCACCCAGCTGATGATTGCGGCCGGGAATGCGCCCGACGATCCGACGATCAAGATCCAAATTGCCAAAATGATGGAACAGGCGAAGGATCTGCAGGGCGCCCTTGGCATTTATCGCTCGGTTGCGGCGCGCCGGCCCACGCCGCTTGAGGCGCTGGAGGGAGCGGGGCGCGATGCCTACGGTCTGGGCATGTATCGCATGGCCACGGAATATCTGAGCCGGGCGGTAGCCAATCCGCAGTTTGCGAAAACAGACGTCGCCGCGCAAACCGTGGTTCGCGGCATGCTCGGCACGGCGAACCGGGTAATCCTTCTGTATCCTGCGTTCGATTTGGCAGCCAGGGCGCGGGCGCGGCGGATCCTTGCTCTGCGCGACATTGCGCGCAAACGCCTGACGGCCTGCACTGGCGCCACGACTGCGAATGCCGCGCCGCTCTCGAGCCTGGTGGCCCGCTGGGCGATGGTTTCCACGCGTCTGACGGCCGCGCAGCTGGAGCAGCAGCCGGATCTGGAGCAGAGCCTGGTGCAACTGATCTACGATACGGAAACCATGACCGCGCACAGCTGTGGCGCGCCCACGGGAGATGACGCTCTGCTGCTGCGCATGGCGCAGAATCCCAACGCGGTGGAACAACAATAATGCCCGATCCGCAAACCGGAGTGACGGAATCGCCGCCCTTCGCCGCGACGACGGCGGCTGCGACACCCAGCTCCGCTGCCGCTGGGTCGCCCGTGGCCGCAGCGACTCCGCCGCGGGCCAGCCTCGCCGCGACCATCGACCGCATTGCGCCGACACGCGATGAGCGGATGTTTCTGGTGCTTTCGATCTTCATCGGGGTGCTGTCGGGGCTGCTGGTGGTCGCGTTCCGGATTGCGATCGAGTGGATCCAGATACTTTCGCTGGGCTCGGCGCCCCACGCGGGGCAGGTGCGGCTGCTCCTCGTTCCGTCGATCGCGGGGATTGTGGTGGCAGCGCTGGTGATTTGGTTTTTTCCCGCCGCGCGGGGCAGCGGGGTCAACCAGACGAAAGCCGCTTTGTATGTCTATGACGGATACATTTCCATCCGCACGGTTTTCGGGAAGTTCCTGACGGCGGCGCTCGCCATCGGCGGGGGCCATTCGCTTGGACCAGAAGATCCGTCGCTGCAGATCGGGGCTGGGGTGGCGTCGATCATCGCGCGCAATCTGCGGCTATCGCGGCGGCGGCTGCGCATGTTCGCGCCGATCGGAGCGGCCGCCGGGCTGGCGGCTGCGTTCAACGCTCCCATCTCGGCGATTCTTTTTGTTATTGAGGAAGTGATCGGGAGCTGGAGCGCCGCCGTACTGGGTTCTCTGGTGCTATCGGCCATTTCGAGCGTAGTGGTCATGCGCTGGTTCATGGGCTCGGAGCCCATGTTCCGGATTCCGTCGGTGACGCTCAAAGACCCGCGGGAACTGATGGCGTACGCGGTTCTGGGTGTGATCGGCGGCCTGCTGGCACCTCTGTTTTCGCTGATGCTGGGGTTCCTGCGCCCACGCATGCGCGCCATGCCGCGGTGGACGCTTTACGCGCAGCCCGGCGTTGCCGGCCTGATGGTGGGAGCCATCGGATATTTCGGATTCCCGCAGGTGATGGGCGTGGGGTACGACGTGATCGACCAGGCCCTGCACGGGCAGTTCGGATGGCAACTGCTGCTGGCTCTCGTCTTCCTCAAGCTGCTGGCCACCACGGTTTCCTTTTCCAGCGGAACGCCGGGCGGGATGTTCGCGCCGACGTTGTTTATCGGGGCCATGCTGGGCGGAGCCGTCGGCGCCTTCGAGAAGCACTTCTTTCCGCATTTGACGGGCACGGTGGGAGCGTATGCGCTGGTGGGCATGGGCGTGCTGTTCGCCGGGTTTTTGCGCGCACCGCTGACATCAGTCTTCATGGTGCTCGAGGTGAGCGGGAACTACTCCATCGTTCTGCCCGTGATTCTGGCGAACACCATCGCGTTTCTGCTGTCGCGCAGCCTGCAGCCGGTGGGCATCTTCGAAATCTTTACGCATCAGGATGGGCTCGACCTGCCTTCGATGGAGGAGCAGCGGGAGGAGTCGGTGCTGCACATCGAAGACGCTCTGCAAGCGGTGAACCTGCCGATTGTGCGGGGGGCGGATACGATTGACATTGTCTCCGGGGCGATGGCCGAGGCTCACGCCACAGCCGCCCTGGTGCGGCTCATCGATGGCTCCTGGTACGCGCTGGGGGCGGACGAGCTGGCTGCCGCTGCGGCCGCACTGACCCCCAACACACCCGTGCAGCGGGCCATCAAACCCGACCGGACCCCGATGCTCTTCCCGGATATGCCGCTCGACACGGCGCTGCACTATTTCCCGCGCTGGCCGGTCCTGCCCATTTCCAATCGCGCCAGCCGCGGCGCGCTGGAAGGCCTGGTGAGCCTCGATGACGTGCTCGCGCGGTATCGCAATCCGGATTGATCTCGTTCTGCTTGCAACGCCGCCCGCGCGCCACTAGGCTCAGAGATTCAGGAGTTCCGGCTTCCTCCCGCTCATGCTCAGCCTTTACCAACGGCTCATCCTCGGCTGTATTCTGCTCGTCGCGCTGGTGACGACGGTGAGTCTGCTGGTGCGCACATCGTTTGTGCACCTGGGCGCGCTTGACCAGCAGGTGCGCGTTGCGGAGACCGCCGTCACATCGCTGGCATCAGCCCGAGCGGCGATGGCCCATGAGGAACTGATCGTGGCGCGCATGGCCGCGGGCGCAGCCGGGATCGCAGAGTTTCGCGAGCAGGCGAAAACCACGCAGGCCGAGCTCGAGACCGCCGTCGAGGATGTGCGCGCCTTCGACCCCACCCTTCGCATCGACCGTCTCGCCGACCGCCATGCACGTCTGGCGGACCATCCGCCGCCCACGAGCGGGGAGCTGGCCACGGCGGTGGCGTCGATCCACGACGAACTGCGGCGCGATCTCAGTCAACTCTCCACGCGCCGGTACGCCGCGGTGACAGCGCTGCGCGGCCAGCAGGATTCGCTGCGCGCGCGGCTGATTGCTGCCTGCGGCCTCTCCATCGCCGCGGCCAGCGTCATTTCCGTTGTCATGCTGGTTCTAGTGATCGTGCCGCTGCGCCGGACCGCGCGGGTGGCGCGGCGCATCGGCCAGGGAGACCTGCACCAGCGCGTGGAGTGGCGCTCCAAAGACGACCTAGGAGCGATTGCCACGGAGCTGAACCGCCTCGCCATCCGGCTGCGCGACCTGCGGGAAACTGAGTCGGGGCGGCGGCAGATGGAATTCCAGCTCATCGATGCCGTGGTGCGCTCCATCT
>JBARMS010000077.1:0-9164 GCA_049802575.1 Acidobacteriaceae bacterium
ACCCGTGATGCCATACAGCAGGGTCCGGAGTAGCCTGCCGGCCACCAGTGCAAGGCCGGCGCCTGCTGCCACTCCGATCAGAACGCGGGCGACCGCGCCGCGAGCGAGATGCGAGACGATTTGTCCGCGCTGCGCGCCTAAAGCCATGCGGATGCCGATTTCCCGCCGCTGTTCAACAACCGCGCGCGCCAGGATGCCGTAGAGTCCCGTGGCGACGAGGGCGAGCGCGAGGAGGGCGAATCCGCCGGACACGGAGGAGAGCAGGCGTTGCCGGGAGAGGTCGTCGTTCAGCACGCTGTCAAAGCTGTAGGTTTTCGGAGGCGCGGCGCCGGGCAGGATGTGGGCCGCCTCACGTCGAATCGCGTCGGCTGCAAGCTGGGGGTTCGCCGAACGCACGGCCAGAACCGAAATGACAAACGGATGCCTGGCCTGCTGTGCCAGTGAATACAGAACAATGGGCGCCGGGCTGAGCAGGCTCTTCATCCGCGCATCCTCGGCGACTCCAATAATCCGGCAACTGGATGGGCTCCCACTCTCCCCGCTCTGCGGCTGTTTCGCCGGCTGGCCGTCGCCGTCGCTAATGGAAGCTCCAATTGGATCTTCTCCAGGGAAGAAGAAATCGGCACCGCCCCGGCTGATGAGGCACACGCGGTCGCCCCCGATATCCGAAGAACCGAAGGCGCGCCCGCGCACGATCGCCGTTCCCAGAGCGGCAAAGTAGTGCGGCGTGACGCTCTCCGCCCACACGTCGGCGTCGTGGTGCAGGTTGCCATGGCTATCGCGTGTGAACTCGTCGCTGGATGCGTTCCATCCCTGCAGCGGCGGCATGCCGAGCAGCGCGGCCGCCTGAATGCCGGGCGTCTGGTCAAGCGCCTTCACCAGTTCGAAGCCTTTGCGGGCTTGATCGGAGTCGGAGAAATCGTCGTTCTGGTAGTTCACATCGGCAAACGTGACTTGTTCCGTCACGAATCCCGAGTGCTCCCGAAGGTAATTGCGCAGGGTTCCGGTGAGCAGCAGAGCAGCATAGATCAGCACCACGCCCAAAGCCACCTGGGTGGGAACGATCCAGCGTCCCAGCCGGCTGGAGCCCCGCTGGGTATGCAGGAAGCGCAGGTCCAGTGCGGGCGCTGACCGTGAGACGCGCCACGCGGGCCATAACCCGGCCAGCAGCGCGGCGGCCAGTGACAGGGTGACAGCAAACAGCCCGATCGCCAGGACAGGCTGAAGCTGCAAGACCGCCGGATCGCCCGGCGATGTGATGAGCGCGATGAGTGCGTGCGCCAATTCCCAACCGATCAGGCCGCCCAGCAGCAGGCCTCCTGCCGCGAGCATTCCGGTTTCCGCCAAAACCTGCGCAATGAGGCGAGATCGCGCGGCTCCCAGTGCGCTGCGCACGGCAAATTCATGCAGCCGGCCTGAAACGCGCGACAGGACCAGCAGCGCCGTGTTCACTGCGCACAACAGCATCATCAGCCCGCACAGCGCTTCCAGCGCAAACAGCGGCTCCTGGTACTGCGTCCGCAGGTAAGAGGACCCGTTGCGTCCTGGAACAGCGAGTATGCGCAGCCCACCGCCGAACACTCCGGCGTAAAACCTATGCGTCGGATCCGCCTCCTCGATGATGGATTTCAGGGTGGCGTCCCCGGCAGCCTGCGTCGAGGCGAGCGTTTGTCCAGGCCGCATCCGTCCCATGACAGTCAGCCAGAAAGCGCCGGGCTCCTTCATCATCGAGAATTTCGGACGCAGCACGGTTTCAATCGACAGCGGCACCAGCAAATCGATGGGACGTTCGGGCCGGATTCCTTCGAATCCCCGCGGCAGCACACCCACTACGGTCAGGCTGACTTTGTCGACTGTGATATTGCGGCCGATGACGGCAGGATCCGCGCCATAATGGGTCCGCCAAAAGTCATAACTCAGCAGCGCTTCAGGCTTGAATGCCGCATTCGGTTCTCCGGCGCTGGAATCCAGCGCACGGCCGCGGAAGGGCTGCAGCTCAAGGACAGGAAAGAAGCTCCCGGTCGTCAACCCAGCGTGCACTTTGAAGGCGCTGTCGCCCTCCTTCAGTTCGGACTCTCGCTCGGCCCAGGCGAAAACGTCGCTGGTCGCGGTCTGGTGGGCACGCACCGCCGCATAGAGGGGATACGACATCGGCAAATCATGGTCGCCGTTCGTCCAGGCGGTGAAGCGCACCAATTCGCCGGGATGAGGAACCGGGAGGCTGCGCAAGACGATCGTGTACGTCAGCAAAAAGATTGCGGTGTTGGCGCCGATGCCCAGAGCGAGGGTAAGAATGGCAACGAAGGTATAGGCGGGACTCTTGCGCAATTGCCGCAGGGCGAAGCGGAGATCCTGAGCCAGACTGAACATCGCGACGGTCCTTTCTGTCACAACATCCGTTTCATTTCTTATTCGCTGCGCAGCGCCTCCACGGGATCGATCCCGGCGGCGCGGCGCGCAGGCAGATAGCTGGCCGCGAGGCCGCATAATCCAAGCGCCAGCACCACAATCACAATCGTGGCCGCATCGGCAGCGGCAGCTCCGTAAACGAAGCTGCGCATGATACCTGCCGCGGCCCAGGCCACCACCAGTCCCGCCCCCACACCAATGGCGAGCAGAAAGAGGGCATGGCGGAGGATGAGCCAGAGGATGTTATTGCGCTGTGCCCCGAGCGCAATGCGCACACCCAGCTCGCGGGTGCGCTGGCTCACCGAGTACGCCAGCAGCCCGTAGATGCCGGCAACGGCGATCAGCAGCGCAGCCAGGCCGAAGATCCCCAGCAACCGTGCCGCGAGCGTCTGGTTGCCCAGGGAGTCGTCGACCACCTGCTGCATCGTTTCCAGGTCTTGAATCGCAATCTCCGGCTGCAGCGCATGGATATCGCGGCGCATTGCGTCCTCCACCACACCCGGCGCGAAGCGCGAGCGCACCACGATATCGCCGGTGAAGGTCGCCAGGATGGGATACATGTCGTCTGCCGGTATCAGCTGCTCGAGATTGATGTTCATCTCTGGCTGCGGGGCTTCGCCGGCCGAGCGCTGGTGCGAGTCCTCCACCACGCCCACAATGGTCGCCCACTCCCGCGGCTGCCCTTCCTCTCCGACTTCGATCTGCTGGCCCAGCGGGTTCCCCCGCGCGAAGACCCGGTGCGCAAAAGTCTCATTCACGATCAGCGCGACGGGCGTGTCGGCTGTATCGAGATCTCCGAAGAAGCGGCCCGCGAGGAGGCGGATGCCGAGCGCCTTGAAATATCCGGACGTCGACGCTCTCACCTGAGCCTGCACCTCGTGAGCCTTGTCTGGCTGAGGATGGTCACGCACAACCACATCGTCGACAAAGCTCACATTGTTCTCGAGCGGGCGCACCGTGGAGAACCCCGCCACCTCAATTCCGGGCGTGTTCTGCAGCTTCTCCAGCAGCGGATCGTAGAAGTTCCTCACCGCATTGGGCGCCGTCTTCGGGTCAGCCGCCTTGAGCCACCAGGGTCCTTTGGTGGGCAGAAACATGGAGGCCGTAACCACGTTCTCTGTCGAAAAGCCCATCTCTGTGTGGCGCAGCGAGAGCAGGGTTCGCATCATGAGCCCGGCGGCAATCAGAAGCGCCAGCGTCAGCATAATTTCGCCGGCCACCAGGCCATCGCGCCACAGCCCCTGCCTCCGGCTGGTTCCCGGGGCTGCCGTTCCTTCGCGCAGTCCCTCCTGCGCGGGAACCGTCGACGCATGCCACGCGGGCGCCAGACCGAACAGGAGCGCGGAGAGGCACGAGGCCGCCAGGAGAAACAGCAAGACCCCGGAATTCACGTGAATGTTGCTGCCATAGAGCACGGCATTTTCGAGATAGTGGCGCAGCATCCGGAGCGCCGCGATCGCGATGCCGAGACCCGCCGCCGAGCCTGCGATAGCTAACAGCAGGCTCTCCGTCAGGAACTGCTGGGTAATGCGGGAGCGCGGGGCTCCCAAAGCCGCGCGAATGGCGATCTCGCGGCGTCGCGCGTTGGTCCGCGTCAGCATCAGTCCGGCTACGTTCGCGCAGGCGACGAGCCACACCGCCAGCACCGCCCAGTCCAGTGCAAACAGCGCCGGCCGCGTATCGCGCGTGATGGAGTCGTGATAGCTGGTGACCGTGAGCCGAGCCGTGTCTCCATCCTTCGGATAATCGTGGATCAGCTGGCGATGAATGCTCTCGAGCTCCCCCTGCGCCTGAGCCGCCGTGATGCCAGGACGCAGCAGCGCGATGGGAACCAGCGCGCGGTCGTCGCGGCCCTGCAGGCCTTTGTCCTCGAGGTTCATGGGGCTGAAGATTTCCTGATCGGCGCCCATGGGAAACATGATCCCCGGCGGCATAATACCCACGATGGTGTACGGATCGCCGTTGATCGGAACGGTGCGACCGATGATTCCCGGGTCGGCATGGTAGAACTGGCGCCATACCGTGTCGCCGAGGATGAGCACGTGGTTGTGCTCCCCATTCGCGTCGGCAGCCGTGAAGCTCCGGCCGGCGCGTGGGTGCACGCCCAGCACGTCAAACAGGTTCGGGGTTATCACCAGTTGCGCCGTTAGCTGCGGATTGTCGGTCCCGCCGAGGGTGGGCAGCTGCATGGAATACCACGCGAGTTCCTGGAGGGAATGGCTGCGGGCCTGGTAGTCATGCAGATCGGGCAGCGAAAAGGTGACGCTTCCGGTGGAATTGACGGTTCCGATGGAGACAACCCGATCCTGATTCGCGTACGGCAGGGGCCGCAGCATGACCTGCTCGACGACCGAGAACATCGCCGCATTGACGCCGATGCCGAGGCCGAGGGTGACGACGGCGGTGAGCGCGAAGCCGGGCGACTTTCTGAGCTGCCGCAGCGCGTAACGAACATCCTGCCCGAGTGTGGCCATCCGCAACTCTCCCGTGTGGGATTGAATTTGCAATTGTATCGCCGCAAACGGGCCGGCCGAGCCCTCTCGGCGATCCGATTCTGTGCGGACTGAGACGCGGTTGCGCCCGCCGGCCTGCTGGCACACTGTCCGATAATGGATAAACCTGTTCGCGAACGGACACCGCCTCGGATCCGCTTCGCCTGGTTCCGTCCAGCGATGACGCCCGGTTCGACGCCGACTTCAGAGGAGCGCCCCCATTCGCGCTGGAAAGCGGTCAGCGGTATCCGCGCGACAGCAGAAATTTCGCCCCGGCCTCGAAAGCCTCCGGGCCGGCTATGAAGAATCCGAAAGCATCGGCCAATCGGCTCATCACGTTGAACGAGAAGCAGACGGCGAGCGCTTCCTCGATCTGCCGGGGGGATGCGCCGCTGGCGAGGACAGCGCGCATTTCCTCCGCGTCCACCATGTGTTCGCGCGTCAGCTTGACCAGCATGCGAATCGTCGCCCGCAACGGCTCGGAGAGATCTGCGGCGTCAAGATCGGACATGAACACGGAGACGTTTTTCCCCTCTCCATAGGCTCGCTGCGCGACGGCTGCATGGGTTTTCGTGCAGAAATCGCATTGGTTGGCATTCGCCACGAACGCAGCCATCAGTTCCCGTTCGGCAACTGACCACACGGACGGCCCGCGCATCGCTTCCTGAGTCAGCTTCGACATTGGACTGCCATAGAAATCCGGCCGGTATTTGACCAATTTGAGAACATCGGGCACCGGCTGGCGCGAAACCGTTCGAATCAGAGCAAACAGTGCCTTCGTTCCGAAGCCGTGATCGCTGTCGAGGATACGGAGCCGCATGGTCACTCCTTTCCGGTCGCGATCCTGAGAGCTGAGAGTCCTGCATCGTACTGCCGGACGGCCTGGCCAATCGCTGCACACACCACAAACTCGAAGATTTGATCCTCGCTCAGTCCCGACATTTTCGCCGCTTCCATGTCCTCGTCGGTAATACGCCAGGCATGTCGGGCGACCTGGTCGACAAGTTTGTCCACGGGGTCAGGCAGGCCGCGGTTATCAAACGCGGCTCGGCGTTCGGAGGGTGATGCCATCCCAGGTCCCTCCAGGATCCGCTTCATCAACTCTGTTCGCAACTGTCTGAAGTCGGGCATGGAATCTTCTCCCGTTCCGCAGCAAAAGGTTCGACAGCTTCGCCAATGCAATTGGCCTCTCGGTCGTAGAGAGGCCACCCCCAATCAATCTTCTATTTTGTTGGTGCCGGGAGGGGGGGTCGAACCCCCATGACCTTGCGGTCGGCGGATTTTGAGTCCTCCAAGTTCGTCCGTAAATATCGTATTATCTATGTGTTATCAAGGCTCGACAGAGAACTGTGGAAGAAAATGTGTAAATTTAGGCCTTTTTTTACGAGAATCAGTCTTGGCCCCTGACTGAATCACCCTGGGAATCTCTTGCGTTGGTTTTTGGGGGGCAGGTAGAAGGCCGGATCGATCTGGTGGCTTGAGTGGGACTTGAACCCACACGGGATTGCTCCCAATGGTTTTTGAGACCACCGCGTATGCCGATTCCGCCATCAAGCCATCATCACTATTAGACCATACAAAAGGCTGGCCCAAAGCAGAGTCTGGCAGCCAATTCGCCACTCGGCCATGATGAAGACTGGACCTCAGCGGTCATAAACTCGACGGCAAGGGAATGGTGCAATTTCCCCTTTTGCCCGGTCATCCCTGCACAACTCGAAAGGTGAAGAATTAGGATGGAGCCATGTTCTTCAGGAGAAGATCACCTACTCGTTGGGATGCTACTGCGTCCACGGTCTTTCGTCGTGTGGCTGTTGCGCTCCTCATGGCTGTGACGTGCGCGATTGCAGAACAAACTGGGCCCGACATTGCCGCGCTGAAAGCAAGAGCTGAAAGCGGAGATGCCAAGGCGCAGTATACTCTCGCGGAAAGTTACTCAGAGGGACGAGGCACGCCAAAAGACGATTCCAAAGCCATCTTTTGGTTTCAGAAAGCAGCTGCTCAAGGTAACGCCGAGGCTCAGCTCAAACTCGGAATTGCGTACCAAACAGGAAGGGCTTGCCTCTGGACATTACGCAAGCCGCGACTTGGTACCGAAAGGCGGCAAATAAGGGGAATGCCGCAGCCCAATTTAATGTCGGTAGGCTCTATGAACACGGTTGGGGCGTTCAACAGGACTACGTGCAAGCAGCGCATTGGTATCAGAAAGCTGCAGAACAAGGTGACGCACTGGCTGAAAGCAGACTCGCGTTGTTGTTCTATTCGGGACGGGGCGTTCCGAACGACTACGCGCAGGCCGCACTTTGGTATCGCAAGGCGGCAGAGCAAGGATTTTCGGAGGCACAATTCAATCTCGGCGGGATGTATTTCTCTGGCAAGGGCGTCCCCGAAGACCTTTCACAGGCTGCGATGTGGTTCCGAAAAGCAGCTGATCAGTGCGATTCCGATGCGCAACTTTTCCTTGGTACGATGTACGCTCAAGGGCACGGCTTTCCCCAAGATTATGCAAAAGCGTATTTCTGGTTCGATCTTGCTGCGGCCTGCAAAGTGGACGCTACGCACCCCGAAATCGTAGCGCAAAACCGGAAGACAGCCGCATCTCACCTAACCCCGGCCGAACTTTCTCGCGCACAGCAGCAGGTTCGGAAATGGGCCGAGGATCACGGGTTTACTAAGCCCGCTCAGTAAACACGTTCACCTTGCTAATGATGTGAATTGATCAGGCCGAAATGCTGTTCTGGTTGGCTGGTCGCCTATCCGGAAACAATACCACAACCAACGGGAGCGTCTATCCAACGCTCAGCCCCTGAGAAGCTTCCATGCCCACCGATTGCGGCTCAATTTTCTGTGCCGCGACTGGCTCTTGCTGGATCGCGGTCGGATGCGACACGTCGCGGCTCAACTCGTATCCCAGCGCCTTCGCGTCGTTCGTGTACATCTGCACGTCAAACTGAGCGCGCGATACCGACACATAGGCCATGCGACTGTTGACGAGTTCGCCGGAGGCCTGCTCAGTGTCCACATGAATGAGCACGCGGTCTGCGGTCTGACCCTGGCTGCTGTGGCTCGTCACCGCATAACCGTAGTCGAGATGCGGATGCTGCCGCGCATTGAACTCGACCTCGCGCCCGGAGTCCGTGCGGAGTTTCAGATTGCCGTCGCCCTCGATCCGCTCGATAGTCGCCAGCTCGCGGTTAGCGAGTTTCTGTTCATGGTATGGGGCCGTCAGTTGCACGCGGTCGCCCTGCGCGAACTTGCGCTCGCTGTCGCGGTAGACCGTTACACCCTGCAAGCGGCGCGGATCGTAGCTGAGCTCTTCGCCGCCGTGCCGTTTCACTCTGAGCGTGTTAGTTTCGCGGTCAACATGCGAGACACGCGCATATTCTCCCGGCTCGACGCCGAGAGGCTTGCTACCTTTCGAATAGCGCAGTACGTCGCCCTTCTCGTAGTTCTGCGCGTGTTGCCGGTCCGCGCCGGTCACATCCTGCCGCGCGTAAAGCACATGCACGCGCTGCTCGTCGTGCGACACCTTGCCCTCGCTCTGCATCGTGCGATGGATGGAGTCGTTGATCTCGCGGCGTGAGGCATTGTCCGGCGAAACGACGAGTGTCTTTTCGGGCGAGCGCACATACTCGCGGGCGATTTCGCTGATGCGTTCCTGCCGGTCGCCGAGTTCGTGAACGCGGCCCTGGCTGCTCAAATTGCCGATGGCTTCGCGCACTTCGCCGCGCGCAAGCTGCTCCACGGCTTCTTTGAGCGCCGGGTCTTTCTGCCGGATGATCTCATCCAGTCTGGCCGTGCGCATTCCCGCTTCCTGCAATTGCGCATAGGGGCGTCCTGCTTCGACCGCCTCATGCTGCCGCACGTCGCCCACGAATAGCACGCGGTCGTTTTCTTTCAGCCGCTCAACGAACGTGTGTAACTGCTTCGTGCTAGCCATGCTCGACTCATCCACCACATAGAGCCGCTTCTGTCCGTCGTCTTGCTGCTCGCCCCGTGCAAGATGCCTTTGCAAAGTTTGCGTCTCGATACCCGCTTCAGCGAGTTTCTGCGCGGCCCTCGATGTAGGCGCGAGTCCTTCCACTTGATAGCCCGCACGCTCGGCCCCCTCACGGACAGCCGCTAAGGAAGTCGTTTTTCCGCCCCCGGCTACGCCTTCAAGCGCCATCATGCGGTCGCGGCTCGTCAGCACATCCTCGACCGCGTTCCGCTGGCTCAAGCTCAAGTGCGGATGCTGCTCCATCGTCTGCTGCCGTACCTGACCGT
>JBARMS010000078.1:0-24951 GCA_049802575.1 Acidobacteriaceae bacterium
GACCGCGCCATCGTTGTCGAAATCGCCGAGAGCGAGGCCGCGGGCGGCGAGGGGCTGGGCGAAAGCCGGGCCGCCGTGGCCGCTGACATCGCGCCACCTGCCGCCGCGGCGCTCGAAGAGGAGGAGCGGCTGCAGATAGCGAAGCTCGGCATGGTGCGCCTGGATCATGAGGTCGGGATGGCCGTTGGCGATCATCAGCTCGAGGTCGCCATCGTTGTCATAGTCGAAGAATTTGGCGCCCCAGCCGCTCATCAGGCGCGTCGTCGTGCCGATGGCAGACTGGACGGCGACGTCCTGAAAGCTGCCGTCGTGGCTGTTGTGATAGAGCGAGTCCATTTCGTGGTCGACGTTGTCGACGAACAAATCGATCCAGCCGTCCTGGTCGTAGTCAGCCGCATCGACGCCCATGCCGGATCGAGTTGCGCCGAAGGGGTTGTAGGCGATGCCGGCGAGGAATCCATTGTTCGTGAAGCGGCCGTTCCCCAGGTTCATGAAGAGCGCGTTGGGCGCGGTGTCGCTGCTGACGAACAGGTCGACGTGGCCGTCGTTGTTGACGTCGGCCGCGACGACGCCCCAGACCTTGCCCATCACCTCGGCGATTCCCGACTCGCGGCTGACATCGGTGAAGGTGCCGTCGCCGTTGTTGTGGAAGAGGCGGCTGGGCATGGGAGTAAACATGGTCGGCTTACAGTAGTAGCGCTGGCCGGGACCGTGGCCGCCGCAGAAGACGTTCTTCTCTTTGCTGAAATCTGCGAAGCGGCCGACGAACAGGTCGAGGCGGCCGTCGTTGTCGTAGTCGAACCAGACGGCGCTGGTGGCCCATCCGGGCGCGGCTACACCGGCCTTTGCCGCCACGTCAGTGAAGGTGCCGTCGCCGTTGTTGCGATAGAGGATGCTGTGTGGATACTGCGTGACGTAGAGGTCGGGCAGGCCGTCGCCATCGTAGTCGCCGACCGCGACTCCCATGCCGTAGGCATTGCCGGCGACGCCGGCTTTTGCGGTTACGTCGGTGAAGGTGCCGTCGCGATTGTTGCGATACAGCGCGTTGCGCAGAGGCTTCGCGGGCTGGTAGAAGTCGCACGGGCCGCTGTTGACGAGGTAAATGTCCATCCAGCCGTCGTTGTCGTAGTCGAGAAACGCACAGCCTGGTCCGACGGTTTCCGGCAGATACATCTCCGGCGAAAGACCCGCGGTGTGGGTCCACACAATGCCGCTGCGCGATGGAGGGATCTCTTCGAAGTACGGACCGGAAGCTTCTGTACCGAACGCGCGCGCACAGGCGAGGGAGAGCGCGGACCCGGAAACTGCCTGGAGAAAAGTGCGGCGCGAACAGTTGGGGCCGAAGGGATGGCTCATGGGTGTACTGCGTGACCCTCGGCGTTATCGGTGGCGCCCTTCGCACGTTGCGCCTGCGCCTGGAGAGCTATCTCGCTTGCCGCGCCCTGCTGGTTGCCGGTGTGCGCATAGGCCATGGCGAGTTGATAGTGGCCGGCGGGATCTTCGGGCTCCATCTTCACGTAGGCCTGGAGAGGAGCCAGCGCATCAGCGTACTTGCCGGCTGCGACGAGCGTCATGCCGAGGGCGAGGCGCGCCTCAGAGAAGCCTTCGTCCAGCTGGGCCGCGCGGGTGAAGTGACGAATGGCTGGATCCCAGTTGCCGGCGCGGCGGTCGAATTCGCCGAGGATAAATTCAGCGGAGGCGTTGGTGGGATCGATCTTCAGCTCCGCTTCAAATTCTTTGCGCGCGTCGTCGGTTGAGCCGGTATCGCCCGCCGGCGCGAGGTCAATCTGGCCGAGCCGGTAGTGAATGCCTGCGGTGTTCGGGTTTTCGGCGAGGATTTTGCGATAGATCGCGGCCGCCTCGTCATTCTTGCCCTCGGATTCCAGCGCTTCGGCCTGGACGCGGCGCGCCTGCACGGAGTTGGGGTCGCGCGTCTGGAGCTGGTCAGAGAATCGCGAGCCGAGTTCCGAGAAGATGTGCGCCGCCATGTAGAGCACTTCAGGGTCGTCGGGCACGAGGCGCTCAAGCATCAGCAGCGTGTCCACCGCAGTTTGGCTGTCGTCGACCGCCATCGCGCATCGGGCCTCCGCCAGCCCTCCCTCGTAGCGCTGGGTCTTGTCGGTGACCGCAGGGAGAGCGCGCTTCAGCAGCGGCAGCGCTTCGCGACAACGGCCGCCCTCGACCAGCTTGATGCCTCGCTCGAGGGTTGCAGCGGGAGCGGGCCTGGTCTGCGCCGCCAGATACACGAGTGAACCGTTCGAGAGCAGGAAAACGAGGAGGGCCGTGCGCAGACGCATTTACTCGCTCCCACCGGGCTGGAAGTGCGCGGGGCGCAGGTGGATCACAAGCGGCTCGTCGTGCAGGGGAGCGATGAACGCGCCGCGCTCCTGGCGCAGCGGTGCGACGGGCTGATACGCGCCAATGCCGTCGATCTTTGCCGGCTGGGCGATGCGCAGGATGGCCTGGGGCATGTCGGTGGCCGCAGGATCGAGCGTGATCCGCACTTCGCCGGACTTCGAATCGAAGCTGGCTTCGTGGATGCGGCCCGCGTCCAGGGTGATCCAAAGGCCGGCCGGTGCGATGTAGAGCCGGCTGCGGGAGGCATCGAGCGGAACGACGCGGATCGAGTTTGAACGCAGCGAGAGATTGCCGCCGAAGCAGAGCCAGCCCAGCGCGGGATCGCGCGTGACATAGGTCGCAGTGTTGGCGGCAAAGCCCCAAAAGCCAGAGCCGTAGTCGCCGGAGTAGGGATCGTAGGCGAGCATGTCGGGGAAGGCGTGGAAGGCCGCAGACGCAAATCCATCCTGATCGATGTTGCTCAGCTCGCCCATCGTGCCCCCGTAGCCGACGCGCAGCAGGTAGAGATCGGCGGGATGTTCGCGGTATTCGGAGAGCAGCGGGACGGCGTTGATGCCGGATCCATAGTGGTGGAGCTGGCGCTCCAGCCGCTGGATCTTGCCGCCGTAAATGAAGTCCCAATACCGCCGCGCACTGCCGTTATAACCCCAGCTGGGGATTGCCGGATCATAGCCGAGGATGGCGTCGATCGTCACCTCGGCCTTCTCGTCGTCGTGGAAGTATTTCGTCCAGGCGTAGACCTCCTCCTGGCCCGTGGAGTCCCACGGCATCTCGCTGGCGAAGGGATACTTCTCGGTCTTCCAGCGGTCGGCGCGCTGCCGCATGGCAGCTTCGAGGCGATCGGCATCCGCCGTCATGCCCTCGCGCTTCAGGTCTTCCAGGATGTAGACGTAGACGTCGCCTTCCATCTGACCGAAGTGCGAGTAGTACGGCGCGTAGCGCGTCATGGCGAGCGCCGTCTCGCAGGCCTGGTCGAGGTACCACTGCCAGGGATGGTTCGTCACCAGGCCGGGGTGGTTGCGGGCGAGCTGGTAGAGCGCCCAATACGCGGACGCGACGTGCGGGTAGTTGAAGGAGCGATCCACGGCTTCGCTGGCTTTGCGGTTCCAGCTCGTCCAGCTCGTCCAGTCGAGGTCGCTGCGATAGAAGCCGGCCGGGAGGGCATCGGGCTGGTAATAGAAGAGGCTCTTGCGAACGCCGAATTTGCGGGGTCCGTCCTTGTACTGGAGGGTGCCCCACATCACTCCGTCGACGAACTGCTCGAGCTGCGCGACTTCGTGGGGATCGGGCTCGAGGAATTCCTTCATGGCCAGCGCCAGCCAGGAATCGGCGCCCGCTTCATCGCTGAGGCCGGCGATCCAGACGCGGCTGTCCTGCGTCACCTGGGCGTTGGCCTGGCGGTCGTAGCTGATGGCCGACGGGTTGCGGTGAAAGGGATCGTCGGCCTGCGTGAACCACTGTTTGGTGGTCAGAAAATGGCCGAGGTCGGCGACGGCCTGGTCTTCGGGCTTGATGACGCGGTAGGCGATGGTCTGCACGAGGCCGTCGCGATAGCGGATGGTGAGGCGCGCGCGTCCCCAGGCGACGCCCTGCACACGATAGTCGCGCCAGCCGTTCGGAGCATGGCCGTTGGGGCGGACGGTGAGGGCGCCCTGCGGATCGACATGCATGGACTCGACCGGCTCAGGGTAACTGACAAACAGATGGGCGTCGAGATTCGTGGGCAGAATGTAGCCGGGGACGCCGACCGCGACGGGACGCCGATGGGCGGTGAGCGTCCTCTCGATATCGGGAATCGAGTCTGCCAGCACGAAGCGCACGCCGAAGATGCGCGTCTGATGCGGCTGCAGGGTGATGCTGGTGGGCGGATTCCACGGCTGCGCGTTCTTCCACTCGTCATCCTGCCAGGCGCGGCTGGCGACCATCCAGGCGTAGAAACCCTCGAACGTGATGCCGCGAGGCGTGAGGTCGTGGAAGAGCTCCGGAGCCGGCTGCGTGTGTTCGCCGCGGCGGTGAACGTCGAGGATCGGCCGCCAGGCTTCAAACGGGGTGCGGCCGTTGGGAAGGACGAGCAGCGCCGGGCCGTGGCCGCTGAGGCGCGTGACCTGGACGTAGCCGGCGTCTTCTCCGATGGAAGGATCGTCGAAGCTGCACCTCTCGTGCGATTCGTCGAGCGTGCGGCCGGTCATATCGTTGTTGAAGATCATGGGGATGCCGAGGCTGCCGATCTCGACCGGCTGATCGCTCGGGTTTTTGAGGGTGAACCGCAGCGTTAGCTCGCCGTCGCTCAGCATCCAGGCGCGTGTGATCTGGAGCGGAATGCCGGGAGGCAGGGTGGGCGACAGATCGGCGGCAGCCAGCACAGTGCCGGAGGTTTGAAGCGCTTTGACCGGGTGACGCTCGAGCGAAGTGGAATAACCCTGCCAGCCTCCTCCCGCGGTGCGCAGGCGGAGATCGAGGTCGCCGAGATGGTAGTAGCCGTTGTGCCAGCGCTGCGCGAGGCGATCGCCGGGGGTGAAGTCGAAGCCATCGGCGCCTTTGGGCAGCAGCGCAGCTACGGTCTGAGACGACTCGACCAGCTTGAGCGTGAACTGCGGCGTTTCGACGGTGACGGTCGGCGGGGCCGGCGGTGGCGGGGCCTGGGCGGCTGCGCCGGGAACAAGCGATCCCACGCAAAACACGGATAGACCCAATACCAGCGTGCCACTGCCGCGCAGAAAGCGCCGGGTTCGCCGCGCAGGCAGGAACGCGGCTGGACATCCGTGAGGTTTCAAGTTCTCCTTATCCCTTCGCGACGGCCCTCATTGCAGGCATCATGGCCATCCTGTCACAAAAAACTGCCGGACGCACGAGGCGTCCGGCACGGGATATTCACAACTTCAGAAAACGAAGTTTCCGCGTAATTCGATCGTGCGTCCAAAGCCGGAGCCCTCGTTGGTGGGACCGCCCTCGGCGAAGTTGAAATCCTGAATTCCGGAGTCGAAATTCGACGGATATCCGGCAATGTTGGACCCGAAGCCGTCGGCGTTTCCGAAGACGGGATGATTCCAGACATTGATGAACGAAGCCTGGAGGTTGAAATTCATCTGCTCGTGGATGGGGAATTGCTTGGTCAACTCCATGTCCTGATAGAACTGCCGGGGCCCATGGAGATAAAGATGCTGACCGAAAGCGCCAGGCGTCGTGTTCGGCGTGATGAAACTTGAGTTAGCGCCGCCGCCCCCTGGACTGACCAGATACTTCGTATCAATCAAGTTGGCGTACGGCTGGCCCGCCACCTGGTGGACACCAATGGCGCCCTGCAATTGCTTCCCGGTAACGCCGTGCAGCTGGATGCCGCCGTCACCGACGTCATTGAAGGTGTAGAAGCCGCCGCCAAACAATGCCGGCGCTCCGCTCTGCCAGGTCACAATGGTTCCCACCGTGTATCCGCCCACAACCGCATCGAGCACTCGGTTGTTCGCCAGATGGGCGCGCCCACGGCCAACCGGGATGTCGTACGTGCCGTTGCCATGGAAGACATTGCGGACGTCGAACATCGTGGGCCCGTAGCTTTCCCGCAGATTGCGCAGGGTGAAGGCGTTATAGGAGCCGGTCCACGAATTGCCCGGCATAAGACCGAGACTGTGGCTCAGCGTGTAGTTCGCGTCGTACTGCAGACCGTGCCAGGCTCCCTGGCGAAGATCGACCTGCAGGCCGTTGTAGTTGGAGTAGCCGGACGAAGCCAACTCTCCGCTTCCATAGCCGCCCGAATAGGGATTCGACTGGAAGAAGTTAATCGGGTAGCCCGCGCCTGCACCGGTATAGCCGGCGTTGTTGGCGCAGGGCGAGAAGCCGGCGCCGACGAGATTGCAGAAGAACGGGACGTCGCCATTGATGCCGGCAAGGACGCTGGCGAATGAACCCGCCTGGCCGGTATTCAGATAATTGATGAACTGCGTGTTCGTGTAGTCGGCAGCAGTCGGGCCTCCAAACGCGGCGTCCAAAATCGGCGTCGGGTTGCCATTTTTGCTGGAGAAGTTGTTGCCGCCGGACGCGGCCAGGTTCGCCTGAGCGTTTTTGAAATCCGTCAGGAAGCCGTTTTCGAAGATATTGATTTCGTCCGGATCGATACCGATCCAGTTATGGTAAGTGCGGTTGCCGTTGTAGCGAATCTCCAGCGCCAGAGAACGGCCCAGCCCGCGCTGAATGCCAAAGTTCCATGACTCGGAAATGGGCTGCTTGAGGTTGGGCTGAATGCCGTTGACTCCCGGTCCGCCGGTGTAGGTGAACTCCGCCTCGGGGGCTGTCGCCTGATAGGTCGCGGGCGACAGGATGGGCGCGGGCAGGTTGTCGCCGATGGAGAGGCTGCCGGGAGCGAATGTTCCCTGCTGACCGGTGTTGTTCGCGATGAGGTTGAACTGCTGGTAGTAGAACTGGCCGTAGTCCGTGCCATAGTCCCAGAAATACTGGTAGGCCTGGCTGAAGCGGCGCAGCGCATAGCCGCCGCGAATCACCGTCTGGCTGCCGCCCAGCATTCCTGCGAGCGGACCGCTCGTGACTTTGGGGTTCCAGGCAAATCCGAAGGAGGGCTGCGGTGTCACCCTGAAGGGCGTATACGGCTGCGGGTGAACGGCGATCACGGGATTCAGGTCGCCCTTGAGCGAGCCGGGATCGAACAGATCGCCGACTGCCGTGGGGCCGTAAATGGCCGCCTCATCCGCGGAATGGTACTGACCGGTGAGATCTTTCTCGGGAGCGTAGATATCCCAGCGCAGGCCATAGTTAAGGGTCAACGTCGGGGTCAAGCGCCAGGAATCCTCTCCGAAGAGGCTCCACGCCGAGGAAACCTCGTCCAGCGGATACTCGCTCATCGTGCCCGTTGGAGCGTATTGCTTCGTCTTGATGTTGTAGGAATTTTCACCGTTGACGCCGCTGAGCCTGCCCGTCAGGATCGCGTAGAGAGCATCCGCTTTCTGCAGATCGGCGTTCGTCGCGTCGGGCAGTGTCGGACTGGATCCGGAGTTCGTGAAGGCATTGATCGCGGGATCGCCCGACGCGAGGCCGAAGTTGTAGTTATAGAAACCGCCGGGCGCGTTCCAGTAGTGATCCTGTTCCTTGTACCAGGAAACGCCGTACTGGATGGTGTGCTTTCCATGCTGCAAGGTCATTGCGTCGGAAAAGTCCCATACGGGGTAATAGGTGTTGATCGGCAGCTGATAGGTCTGACCGGACATATTGCCGGTCGCGCCAGGATAGTTCCAGTTGACTGTCGGCTCGGTTACATAGAGAGGCGCGGCATTGTAGGCATACAGAGTGGCATCGTAGAGATAGCCGGCCTTGAACTGGTTGATCAGTGCCGGGGTGAAGATGTAATCGAAACCATAGGAAGCGGTAAAGTTCTTTGTCTGATTCCCCGCCTTCTGATTGGCGAAGGCGGTGCCCGGGAAGGTGGCCGCCGTGGTGCCGGGCTGATCGTTCTGCGTCATCATCCAGGAGAGATACATCCTGGCTTTCTGCGAAGCGTTGTAGTCCAGGCGTGCCACAGGAAAGTAATTGACTGTGGGCGCGGAATTGAGAAACGCGATCTGGTTGTAATTGGGATCGGATGTTGCGGCTGCTTTTGCGGAGCCGACTGCAGAATCGATGGCCGAGAACTGGGTGGCAACCTCCGGATTCAGGCTGGAAGGCAGACCCCTGCTTTGCGCGATGCTGAGAAGATTGGCAGTGTGGGTCGCGCCATCCGCTCCAACGTAGGTGAAGGTGCCGCTCTGGGCGGCGGCGGTGAAGACATCGTTGGTCACGGTATAGCTGCCCGGCTGCTTGCTCTCGGCATAAGTCCCGAAGAAGAACAGCTTGTCGTGCAGAATGGGACCGCCGACGCTGACGCCGAAGTCATTCAGGATGAGCTTGTTTTTGCGTTCTCCCAGAGCATCGTTGAACCAGCTGTTGGCATTCAGCCCGCTGTTGCGGAAGTCCTCAAAGGCCATTCCGTGGAAGTGATTCTCGCCGCGGCGGGTGACGAAGTTGATTTGGGTGGTGGCCTGACCGAAGCCGGAATTCAGGCCGAGCTGGTCGGTCTGGATGCTCATCTGCTCGATGTTTTCGAGGCGGGGCTCGACCGCCGGCTCAAAATTGCTGTCGAATTTCATGCGAGTTGAGCTGCCGACCATTCCGTCGACGTTGCTGCCTTCATCCTGGATGGGCAGGCCGTTGAACGTGCCTTCGCCGTTCTGGCCGGTGAATCCGGGAACGATGGAGGCCAGAGCCGTGACATCGCGCCCATTGATCGGCAAGTCCTGGATCTGCTTCATATCGACCACCGTGCCGATTTCATTGGAGCTCGTCTGGAGTACGGGCGAAGCCACGCCCGCAACCTGCACCGTCTCGGTGGTGGCGCCGATCGCCAGCTGCGTCGTGAGATCGGTGGCCTGGGAGGCTTCCACGAGGACCGTGGAATAGACCTTTGTGGAGTAGCCAGTCCGGCTGATCGTCAGGGTGTAGGTGCCGATGGGGAGGTTCACGAACGTATAGTCGCCGCTGCCGTTCGTGGTCGCATTATAGGTATCGTTGGTCTGGTGCTCGACGAGCTTGAGCGAAGCGCCCGGGACTACGGCGCCGGAGGGGTCTTCAACGGTGACGACCACTTTGCCTTGCGTGCCGGACTGCGCCCACGCGGTGTGGGACAGAAACGGAAGAAGAACCAACAACAGGGCGAGAAGGGTTCGCCGGATAAACGTGGTCCGCATAGATGTGCCTCCTGAAAGTGGATAAACGTTTTCTTGCCGACGTGCTTTTTCTTGTCAGGAGGGGCCAACGGGGAGATCGTCCCTCCTAAAAATGCCTCTGGGTGCAGTGGTATGCCCGGCCCTGGGGAAAAGGGCGTATTGAGCTTCATCTTGTATGTGAAATTGTATGCATTGTCAAGCCGAGAATGCCATCGATCCGGCTGCAGGCGAAAAATTCAGTGGGCCGCGGGAACCCCGGGAGGGGATGCCTGAACTGGCTTTCGAGCGAGCAGCTGGGCCAGTTCTGCCGAAGCCTGGGAAGCCTTTTCGCGTTCGCCCAAATGGCGATAGGCGACGGCGAGGCTGGTGTAAACGGCGGGGTTTTCCGGCTCCAGCGCGCGGCCGACTTCGAGGTGCTGCACTGCCTCGCGGTATTGCCCCAGCATGAGGTCGACCTTGCCCAGCGCGATTTGAGTAGCGGGAAAGTCGGGCCGTTCCCTGGCCGATTCCTCCAGTGCCGACTGGGCTTCCGGGAAGCGTGGGTCGCCGGGGGCTACCCCCTCATCGAGCAGCACGGTTCCCACCAGGGAGAGCATGCGGTAATCGCTCCGGCCCGCGTGGATCGCCTGATCGAGAAGCGCAATTGCGCCCTTGAGATCATCGTCGTGGAGGTCTTTCTGGACGCGGGCGAGACAGCCGATATAGCCTTTGGGGTCGAGATCGGCGGCGCGGTCGAATTCGGGGCGCGCTTCTTCGATCCTGTCCAGTTGGGCGAGAAACAGCGCCTTCTCGTAGTGCAGGCGCGCCGAGGCGGGGAACGTCGCGAGGCCAAGGTCCATCATGCGCAGACCCTGGCTGTAATTATGGGCATCCGTGCAGGCATCCGCGGCGTAGGCGAAAATCGTTTCGTCGGAAGGGGCAGCGGCTGCCGCGACGCCGAGAAGATCGTAGGCGTCCTTCGCGCGATTTGTGGCGATGTAGGCCTGCACGAGCAGCGTGGCCGTGGCGGGGGTGCGATATCCGGCGGAGCGCAGCGACTCGAGCAGAGGGATGGCTTGTGCGCTGGCGCCGGTGCCCACGTAGCAAATGGCGAGATTGACGCCGGTGGCGTATGGGTCGGCGCCGGCAGCCCGTGCAGCAAGCAGGTGAGGGATGGCATCGCGGAGGGCGCCGGAGCGCGTGAGGGCGGCGCCGGTATGCAGCTCGTCAAGCCCCTGATTGCGGGTCTGGCCGTCGGGAGCGGCATTGGCTGGAGTTGCTGCCTGGGGCGCGAGGTTTCCGGGGAGCGACTGGGAGCAGGCGGCGGCCCCGGCGGCGAGCGCGAGGGCCACGCTCACTCCGATCAGCCGATGCGCATGCCGTCGCATGCCGCCATTGTAGGCGCGGCATTCGCGTGGGCCACAACCGAGTTGCCGGGCATCCCGGCGACGCATTCGGGATACCGAGTTGTATACAACCGCAGCTTTGCGATATAACTTCGACATCCCCGCAGGCCAGACAAGCGGAAATCGAGCCGGCCATTTGGCCGAGGTGAAACATGCAGAGGAGGCGATTCCTTCAGGGGCTGGCAGCCGGTACGCTTGCGCTCCGCAGTCTGGATTTGGCTGCCGCGCAGCATGAGGATCCGGTTTCTCCTGCGCATGCGCCCGGATCGATTGCGGCCGATGCGGTATCGACGGAAGGACACACTCTGCTGTGCGCATTTGCGCGCGGGCACGAGTCGTGGAAAGTCTACGAAGACTTGCGCACGCGGGATGGCGCGATCACGTTCGTTTCGCAGTCGGGTGCCGCACGCGTACTGGTGAAAACGGCCGAGCGAGTTTTCGCCGAGGAGGGCGCGCCTTGGCTCGGGCTCGATCTGAAGACCATCGGCACCACAGGCCGTGATCTGCTGGCAGACAAGCTGCTGGCCCATGGCGATCCGGATGAGGACGAGGTGCGACGCGCGGCTCCGCCCATGGATTCGGCGGTCCAGCGCGGGCCGGGTTGGCGCCTGCCGTGGAACACCTTCGTCGGGACGCGCGCATGCAGCGATACCATGCCGGTCTTTGCCGGCGGAAACACGCGAACGTACCATCCCGCGCAGTTCTTTCACGAACTCACGCCGGAGAGCGCCCGCAAGCGGCATGAAGGCCTGGTGGGCGGGTGGATGCCGGCGGTGCGCAAGGTCTTCGCCGGCGACGATGGATCGTCGTTCGAAGTGCTCGTCTTCGGGGATGTGCTCGCGCATGACCGGTTCATCGTGCAAACCTGGCACCGCACGGCGCAGATTCGCGACGGCGCTATTGCCAAGGTTGAATACGGCTACAGCTATCCGGCCTACACGCAGCGCCGGCAGCCGCCCCCGGCCGAAGACTTCTATCGCGGATTGCTGGAGTTCGCCGAGTACTGGGAGCGCCAGATGCACGACCTCGTGCCGATTACCGTGCCCGACGCCTCGTGGAGCTACATGACGCGTTACGCCTTCGTGAAGGAGCAGATGGTGCGGCCGGGCGGGGTGTATCCGAAATACGGCGCGGTGGATCGCGACTACTACGGCCCGGAGTACGACGGATTCCAGGACATTTTCACGATGTCGCTCTACGCGAATCTGGAATGCGGGCGATTCTCGCAGGCGCACGATGTGCTGGACGAGTATTTCGCCGAGATGGTGGACGCGGGCGGCCTCGTCAACATGCGCGGGCCGGAAACCGCACAGTACGGGCTGACGCTCTCGCTGCTGGCGCGTTACTTCGATTACACCGGAGACGCTGCTCTGCTGCGGAAACACCTCGCGAAAATCGAAGCGACCGCCAGCCTCCTGGAAGAGCTGCACGATGAATCGCTGCGCCTGCCCGCAAACGACCGCGGCTATGGTTTGATTCACGGCTGGTGCGAGTCGGATTCCTGCCTCATGCCGGACCCCTCGGTGTGGTGGAAGCCGTATTTCGCCAACAGCGCGTGGGCGGTGCGGGGATGGGAAGACCTGGCGCGCGTTTGGCCCGCGCTGAGCAGCGGCGGGGATGCATCGGCGCGATGGGTGCGGCGCAGCCGGCAGCTGCATACCGCGCTGGTGGAGAGCGTGGATGCGAATATCCGCCACGATCAGAACCCGCCCTATCTGGGCCCGCTGCCGGGGACAAAACTCACGGTTTGGGAGTCTCTGCAACAGGAGCACCCGAGCGAGCAGCAGTGGGCGCACCGCTGTTATGCAGAGTTGCTGCAGCCCGCAGTTCTGACTGATGAACAGGCGAACCTGCTGATCGATTCCATGCGCGCCAATGGCGGCACGACCATCGGAGTGGTGGCCAACATGGAGCGCCCGCACCCGCAGGGGCGAGACATTCTGGGATTCATCTCGTACGGCTATGCGCAGGCGCTGCTGCGTCTCGACCGCATCGAGGAGTACCTGCTGTTCCTGTATGCGCACCGTTATCACGACCACTCGCGGGGTAGCTGGACGGCCGGCGAAGTGGCGGGAATTACCGGCGACAGCGCGCTGTTCTGCATCCCCGCGCAGCAGACGATTCCGCTGCTGGTGCGCTGGATGCTGGTGTCGGAGGATGGGGAGACGCTGTGCTTCGGGCGCGCGCTGCCCCGGAAATGGATCGCTTCCGGCAAGCCCATCGCGATTGAGGAGGCCCCCACGCGCTGGGGACGAGTGAACTACCGGCTGGAACATCGCGATGAGAATCAGCTGGTTGCTTCCATCCATTTTTTGGAGACGCACCGGCAGGCGGAGAGCCTGCGCGTGACCTTCCGCCTTCCCGAGGGAAAATCACTGGCCAGCCTGGCGGTGAACGGCAAAGCCGTCGCGCCAGGCGGACGCAACAAAGACGCAGCGCTGATTGCACCGCACGGCATCCGCAGTTTCGAGGTCGCGGCAAAAATGAGCTGACCTCGACCGGAGCTGCCAGGCGCCGGCATTCGCGAATATTCTGGAGATAGAGAAAAAGGTGATGATGATGGATCGCAATTTCAGTCGCAGGAAATTTCTTGGCACAGCAGCAGCAGCGGGCGCAGCGGCCCTGCTGCCCGGCCAGGCGATGGCCGGGGCGAAGTCAAAGCAGGCCGAAGCCGCAGCCGATGGGGACACAGAGAATCGGACGCTGACGAGCTCGAGCGTGGAGAAAGTCGGGTGGAAGGCCGTGCCGTTCTCCATGGCTGACGTGCGGCTGCTGCCCAGCTTCTTCAAGGACATGTCGGAGCTGAACCGCAGCTGGTTGTATTCGCTGCCGAACGAGCGGCTCGCCTATAACTTTCGCGTAACGGCGGGCATTCCGACCGATGCCGATCCGCTCGGCGGATGGGAGGCGCCGGACTGCGAGCTGCGCGGTCACTACGTCGGGCACTATCTGTCGTCGTGCGCGCTGATGCACGCCAGCACCGGCGACTCGTTCATCAGGATGAAGGCCGATGAGCTGGTGGGGATGCTGGCCGAGTGCCAGGCGAAGGACGGCTACCTGGGCGCGTATCCCACGACGTTCTACGATCGCCTGCGGCAGCACGAGCGCGTCTGGGCGCCGTTTTACACGTACCACAAGATCATGGCGGGGCTGATCGACATGTATCAGCACACCGGCAACAAGCAGGCGCTGGACATGGCGCTGGGTATGGCGGGGTGGGCCGATACCTACTCGCGCAGCTTCGCGCCCGATGACTGGCAGCGCGTTCTGCTGGTGGAGCAGGGCGGCATGAACGAAGCTGCGTTCAATCTGTATGCCATCACCGGCGATACGAAATGGCGCGATCTCGGCTACCGCTTCGAGCACCACAAGATCTTCGACCCGCTGGCAGCCAACCAGGACATTCTCGATCACAACCACGCCAACACGAATATCCCGAAGGTGATTGGCGCGGCGCGCGGATACGAGCTCACCGGCGACACCCGCTATCGCGACATTGCCCAGAACTTCTACCGCATGGTGACCGAGCACCACGCTTATTGCACCGGCGGCACGAGCAACGGCGAGATGTGGCATGCGCCGGATGCGATCGCGACCGAACTGGGTCCGGCTGCCGAGGAGTGCTGCTGCTCGTACAACATGATGAAGCTGTCGCGGCACCTGTACGGTCTGGAACCGGACGCGCGGCATTTCGACTACTACGAGCGGCTGCTCTACAACGTCCGCTACGGCACGCAGGACCGCAACGGCATGCTGATGTACTACGTGTCCCTTGCCCCGGGCATGTACAAAACCTTCGGGACGCCATTTGACGCGTTCTGGTGCTGCACCGGTACCGGCTCCGAAGAGTACTCGAAGCTGAACGACTCGATCTATTTCCACGACGACAATGCGGTGTTCGTGAACCTGTTCATTCCATCGACGCTGGACTGGAAGGAGCGCGGGCTGAAGCTGCGGCAGACGACGAAGTTCCCCTACGACGAGCGCATCACGCTGACCATCGACAGTGCGCCGTCCGCGACCACCGCGCTGGCGATCCGCGTGCCGTACTGGGCGACGGAGGGATTTGCGGTGAGCATCAACGGGGAGCAGGAGCAGGTCACTGCGACTCCCTCGAGCTACGCGCCCGTGGAGCACGCGTGGAAGAACGGCGACGTGGTCACGGTGGATGTTCCGCTGCCGCTGCACATCGACACGACGCCGGACGACAAGACCGTGCAGGCGGCGATGTATGGGCCGCTGGTGCTGGCGGCGCTGCTCGGCACCGACGGGCTGACGACGTCGATGATCTACGGCGGATCCGGGCCGCGCGGCTACGACGATGGCTACCCGATGCCGGAGATCGATACGCGGCCGCATATGCACCGCGACGCGAGCGGGAACCTGGTGCAGGTGGCCTCGGTGGGCAAGGACGGCATCTGGTTTGAGCCGGCCGAAGCCTCGCCGCAATACGCGCTGCGGTTCCACACCAAAGGGCGCGGGATGACCCATAGTCTGGTGCCGCTCAACCAAATTCTCGACGAGCGGTACTCGGTCTATCTGCGCACCGTGAACAGCTAATCGACAGAGAAGCGCGGCGGTCTGCTAACTGCCGCGCCCTCCGATCGCTTCCTCAAGGCGCGAGAGGGAAGGGCGTGTGGACCAGGGTAGCGGCAGGTCTTTGCCGCGCGTTTTCACCGCATGGAACTCCCGGCATGGAACTTCCGGGGTCCAACTTTGGTAACGTGCCGCTCCGGGGACAACAGTGGGAAGATTTTCCCGCCTCGCTACGATTATGCTGAGAACGCCATCCAGCGAAGTTATTTTGCCTTCGAGGTCATTTCTTCCGCCCAGCCATGAGCAAGGGGAGACAGTTCGAATATTTCGGGCTTTCCGATGTGGGATGCGAGCGCCCTGCGAACGAGGACTCGTACGGCATCGAGGCTGATGCGGGGCTGTTTGTTCTGTGCGATGGGATGGGTGGAGGGGCCGCGGGCGAGGTGGCGAGCAGCCTTGCGGTCGAAGCCTTCCTCGACACCATGAGCCAGTCGAAACTGGGGACAGGGGCGGATTCCGCCGAGATCGGCGAAGCGCTGCGGGCGGCGGTTGCCGACGCGAACAGCGTGGTGCTGCAGCGATCGCGGCTCAGTTCGGAGTTTCGCGGCATGGGAACCACGCTGGTGTCGCTGTGGCTGCGGAAGGGACGCGTCGACGGGCGCGTGCGGCGCTCGGCGTGGCTGGCGCATGTGGGCGACAGCCGCTGTTATCGGATGCGTGACGGCATGCTGGAGCCGCTCACCACCGATCACTCGCTCGTGGAGCAACAGGTGCGGATGGGGCAGATGACCGCCGACGAGGCGGAGCGCTCGCCGATCCGGCATGTGATTACGCGCGCAGTGGGCGTGGATGCGGAGCTCGATCCGGAGATCGCCATTGCGGAGGCGGAGCCGCGCGACGTTTTTCTGCTGTGCAGCGACGGGCTGACGCAGGAGGTGAGCGATGCGCGGATCGGGGAACTGCTGAGCGGCCAGACGTACCTCGAGACCGCGGGACGCGCGCTGGTGGCCGAGGCCAAGAGGAACGGCGGACACGACAACATCACATGCCTGCTGGTGCGCGTGGAGTAAGCTGCGGTCGCCCGTGAGGCTTGCTAGCGGGTCATCGCGTAGTGGACCTGCTCTTCGATGACTGCGATTTTGATGGGTTCGCGCTGCGCTTTTGCCAGAGCGGCATTGAGCGCGTCGAGGCCATTCTTTTTGAACTGATCCCATGCGACGGCTTTCTCCTGCGCGGTTTTGTTCCTCTGATCGAAGATCATGTGCGCTGAGGCGGGAGCGGTGCGGTCGCCGCTTTCGACGACGCGGAGAACCGTGCCCAGGGCAGAGACGGCGGCAGCGAGTCCGGGCTCGGCGTTGCTGTTTGCGGCACTCTCGCCTTGTTCACCCCCGCGAATCGCCGCCAGCGTGGTCTGCGCCTTGCGGACCGCTTCGGCCAGATCCGCCGGCGTCGATGGGTCGCTTGCGTTGATCTTGTTGATTTGGCTTTCGACGCCTGCGATTTCCGCCATGGCTTTGCGTCCGGCGAGAAGCTGCACGTAAATCTGCTGCGCGAAGGCATACTGCGCGTCGAGGACGGCTGTCGTGCAGGCGCAGCGCGGGTCCATGGTGACCTGGAGCGGCTTTTCCATCGCTGCGCCATCGACGGTGAGGCGCAGCGTGTACTGGCCTGGCGGGACGCGTGGGCCGGCGGGGGCGCCGATGGCGTCGTCGGCATCATCGTCGCCGGTACCGGCGCTGGAGTTGCCGGTATTGAGGTCCCAGACGAAGCGATGCTCGCCGGCAGAGGCTTCGAGCATCTGCGGTTTGGGGAACCAGCGCTCGGCGATGGGCAGCAATGGACGGCGCGCGGGGTGTTTCTCCGCGCTGGAGAAATGGCGGATCACGTGGCCCTGCGCATCGAGAACCTGGAGGGTGACTTGGGTTGCGGGCTCGGCGAGGTAGTAGTCGACGATGGCGCCGTTGGGTGGATTGTCGGCCTGCGGCTCCTCGGGCGGGAGCGGGGTGCCGAGGAAGCCGTCGTTATCGACGCGCACTGCCGTGGGCGAGTGATACAGGAACGCGTGGGAGGCCGCGGCCTGTGCTGCCTGGCGCAGCGGCGTGATGTCGTCGAGGACCCAGAAGGAGCGGCCGTGCGTGGCGATGATCAGGTCGGTGTCGTGGATGTCGAGATCGCGGACGGAGGTGACGGGAAGGTTGAGCTGGAGCGGCTGCCACTGCGCGCCGCCGTTGAAGGAGACGCAGACGCCGAATTCGGTTCCGGCGAAGAGCAGGTTTTTCTCGACGGGGTCTTCGCGCACGGCGCGGACGAAATCGTGGTCGCCGATGCCGGTGACGGAGAGCGCCCAGGATTTGCCGTAGTCGTGCGTGATGTAGAGGTATGGCTTGCGATCGTCGAGGCGATGGCGATCGACGGCGATATAGGCCGTCGCAGGATCGAAGTGCGAGGCTTCGATGAGGGCGATCTTGCTCCACGGGCTGAGGCCAGGCGGGGTCACGTCGGACCAGGTTTTGCCGCCGTCGCGGGTGATGTGGACGAGGCCGGTGTCGCTGCCGGCCCAGAGCAGATCAGCGTCGAGAGGCGAAGGTGCGAGCGCGTAGACGACGCCGTAGCCGCAGCGTTCGGCCAGGGCGACGGTCGGCGGGTTCGGACAGGCTCTGGTTTCGCCGGCGCCAGTGAGATCGGGGCTGATCTGCTGCCAGTGCAGGCCGCCATCGGTGGTCTTCATGACGTACTGCGCGCCGAGGTAGAGCGAGGTTTTGTCAGCGGGCGAGAAGACGAGCACCGGCGTCCAGGGATCGCGATACTTGCGCTGATTGATTTCGGTGCCGAAGCCGCCGAGGGGCCAGGGAGAAACATTCTGGCTGAACGAGGTGCGCAGATCGTGGCGGGAAGGGCCGCCGTAGGTGTCGGTGACGTAGAGGATGTTCTCGTCTTTGGGATCGATGGCGATCCAGCCACTCTCGCTGCCCCCGGGCAGGAACCAGTCGCGCGAATCGAGATGGCCGTGGTCGGAGCGGCTGCGCACGGCGATGGAGCCGGAGTCCTGCTGCGCGCCGTAGATGGTGTAGGGGAAGCGGTGGTCGGTGGTGACGTGGTAAAGCTGCGCGGTCGCCTGGTTGTACCAGGTGGACCACGTTTTGCCGCGGTCGAGCGAGACGCTGGCGCCCTGATCGGAGCCGAGGACGAGGTGATCCGAGTTTTTCGGGTCGATCCAGACCTGGTGGTAGTCGTCGCCGCCGGGCGCGCCGCGGACGATCTCAATCGTCTTGCCGCCGTCGCTGGTGCGGTAGAGGGCGACGTTGGGCAGGTAGAGGACGTCGGGATTTTCAGGATCGATGGCGAGCGCGTTGAAGTACCAGGCGCGGCTGGTGAGGCGGGGATCGCTGTTGGCGAGGGACCAGGTATCGCCGCCGTCGTCGCTGCGGTAGAGGCCGGAGTGGCAGTCGCGAGTGCCGGGTGCGGAGCCGGATTCTGCGTCTCCGCCGCAAGCGACCGCGAGGTAGACGCGGCGGCCGTCGGCGGAGACGGCGATGCCGCTGCGGGTCCAGCCCGATGCAGGCAGACCGTGGCCGGAGATTTGCGTCCAGTTCGCGCCGCCATCGGTGGTGCGATAGAGCGCGTTGCCGGGGCCTTCGAGCGGCGCGTAGGTGCTCCACGGCGGACGGTGGGCGTTCCAGGTGGTGGCGAAGAGGATCTGCGGCTGCGATGTAGCCATGGCGATGTCGGCGATGCCGACGTCGGGGCCTTTGTCGAGCACCCGCGTCCAGGTGTTGCCGCCGTCAGTGGATTTGTAAACACCGCGCTGCTCGCTGGGGCCGTAGGCATGGCCGAGGACACCGACATAGAGGGTGCGCGCATCTGCGGGATCGACGAGGATGCGGCTGATTTGGCGCGAGTCGTCGAGGCCGATGTGCCGCCAGGTCGCGCCGCCATCGGTGGAACGATACATGCCATCGCCGGAAGCGAGGTCGGAGCGGATGTCGGATTCCCCGGTACCGACGTAGAGGATGTTCGGATCAGAGGGTGCAACGGCGAGCGCGCCGATGGAGGCGACCTGCTCGTGATCGAAGATCGGCGTCCAGACGGTGCCGGCGTCCGTGGTCCTCCAGATGCCGCCATCGACTCCGCCGAAGTAGAACGTGCCGTCGCTGCCGGGCACGCCGCTCACGGCAACGACGCGGCCGGCGCGAAAAGGCCCGACCAGGCGCCAGTGGAGGCCGCTGAAGAGCTGCGGAGAGAGCTGCTGGGCCGGTGCGATCCACGGAGCGCTGACGGCGACCAGGGCGAGAAGAGCGGAGGCATACGACAAGCGGGGACGAAGCGGGCGGAGGATCTTCATCGGTGACTCAAATTGTGCGGGTGAATGCGGCGAATGCGCAAGCCGCGTGGACCGCCGTTACAATGGCCGCTGTGCGTCCGCGCCGCGCGGGCCTGAAAGGAAAGATATGCCAAGACCCGCCGCTTCACGCCTGATTCTTGCCGTCGCCGCCGCTTGCACAGCTCTGCTGCCTGCGCCGGTTCTCATTGCGCAAGCCACGCCGGCGATGCCGGATATGCACTGGCGCATGATCGGGCCGTTTCGTGGAGGGCGCACGCGGGCCTGCGCCGGTGTGGCCGATCAGCCGAATGTCTTCTACATCGGGCAGGTGGATGGCGGCGTGTGGAAGTCGACGGATTACGGGCGCACGTGGTTTCCCATCTTCGATCACGAGGACACGCAGTCGATCGGAGCCATTGCTGTTGCTCCTTCAAACGACAACATTGTGTATGTGGCGAGCGGCGAGGGGCTGCACCGGCCCGATCTTTCTGTGGGCGACGGCATGTATCGCTCGGACGACGCGGGGAAGACCTGGACCCATCTGGGCGGGAAGGACGGCGGGCTGCAGGACGGCCAGCAGATTCCGGCGATCGCCATCGACCCGACGAATGCAAATGTGGTCTTTGCTGCGGTGCTGGGTCATCCCTACGGGCCGAATGCGGAGCGCGGCATCTTCCGCTCGACGGACGGCGGCAAGACATGGAAGAAGGTGCTCTATAAAGATGAACGCACCGGCGGATCGGACGTGACGATCGATCCGAAGAATCCGCTCATCGTCTACGCGTCGCTGTGGGAAGACACGCTGGGGCCGTGGGAGGACCAGAACCAGTATTCCGGCACGCACGGCGGGCTGTTCAAGTCGACCGACGGAGGCACGACCTGGAAGCAACTGACGAATGGATTGCCGCAAAACCTGACGCAGATCAATGTCGCGGTGGCGCCGAGCCAGCCGCAGCGGCTTTACGCGACGATGTCGACGAAGGGATCCGCGGGTTACACCACGCCGACGGGGCTGTACGTCTACCGGTCCGATGACGGCGGTGAGCACTGGGCGAAGATTACAGACGATCCCCGGCCGGAGATGAAGATCGGCGGGGGCGATTTGTCGGTGCCGGTGGTCGATCCGCAGGATGCCGACACCGTTTATGTCACCAGCATTGTTACCGTTCGTTCGACGGATGGCGGCAAGACGTGGATCAGCCTGCGCGGGGCGCCGGGCGGCGACGATTATCAGAACCTGTGGATCAATCCGCGGGACCCGAAAATCCTGCTGCTGGTGAGTGACCAGGGCGCGGTGATCAGCGTGAACCGCGGAGAAAGCTGGGGCTCCTGGTACAACCAGCCGACCGCGCAGATCTATCACGTGGCGGCGACGAACACGTTTCCCTATCAGGTGTGCGGCGGGCAGCAGGAGAGCGGCTCGGTGTGCATTTCGACGCGCGGCAACGACGGCGAGATCACGTTTCGCGAGTGGCACCCGGCGGGGATTATCGAGTACGGCTACGCGGCGCCCGATCCGCTGCATCCGACGATCGTGTACGGCGCGGGGCGCACGGAGGTGTCGCGCTACGACAGCGTGACCGGCGAGGTGCAGAACGTCACCCCGCTGCCCATGCGGAAGACGGGCTTCCGCGGAGACCGCACGGAGCCGATTCTGTTTTCTCCGGTCGATCCGCACACGCTGTATTACGCGGCGAATCATTTCTTCAAGACGACGGATTACGGGCATACGTGGGAGACGATCAGCCCCGATCTGAGCCAGGAGAAGACGGGGCAGCCGGCGAGCCTGCCGGCGCTGACCCAGGCGCAGCAGGACCAGCGGCGCGGGGCCATCTACGCCGTGGCCGCGTCGTACAAGACGACGCAGACGATCTGGGCCGGGACCGACGACGGGCTGGTGTGGATCACGCGTGACGGCGGGTCGAAGTGGACGAACATCACGCCGCCGGGTGTGACGCCGTGGAGCAAGATTGCGCAGATTGACGTATCGCGCTTCGACGATGACACGGCGTATGTGGCCGTGAACCGCGAGCGCATCGACGACCTGAAGCCGTATGCCTTCCGGACCCATGACGGGGGCAAGACGTGGCAGGCGATCAGCGCCGGCCTTCCCGATGACGCGCCGGTCAATGCGGTGCGCGCCGATGCCGTGCAGCAGGGGCTGCTCTACGCGGCGACGGAGCATGCGGTATGGGTGTCGTTCGATGATGGGGACCACTGGCAGCCGCTCGAATACAATCTGCCGCACACGTCGATGCGCGATCTGCTGGTGCACGACGACGATCTGGTGGTGGCGACGCATGGTCGGTCGTTCTGGGTGCTGGACGACGTGGAGCCGCTGCGGGAGATGGCGGCCGATGCGGGCAAAACGCCACCGGAGTTGTTCAAACCGGCTGCGGCGTGGCGCGTGCGGCGGAGCAACTACACCGATACGCCGATGCCGCCGGACGAGCCGATGGGCGAGAATCCGCCAGATGGGGCGATGATCGACTACCACCTGACGAGCGCGGCGCAAAACGTGACGCTGGAAATTCTGGACGCGAACGGCACGGTGCTACGCAAGTACACGAGCAGCGATCCGGTGACGCCAACGCCGGAGGAATTGCGGACGAATTTGATTCCGCCCTATTGGCCGCTGCGGACAGGGCCGCTGCCGGTGACTGCTGGAATGCACCGCTGGGTGTGGGACCTGCGCATGACGGCGCCCGCGTCGCCGCAGTATTCGTATCCGATTTCGGCGGTGCCGGGACGGACACCGCTCGTGCCGCAGGGGCCGCTGGTGCTGCCGAGATCGTACACGGCGCGGCTGACGGTGGACGGGCAGAGCGAGACGCAGCCCCTGATGGTGAAGATGGATCCGCGGATCCATACCTCTGTCGCCGATCTGGAAGCGCTGCACACGGCGGAGCTGGCGATGTACGCGACGCTCGATTCCGTGGCAAAGGCTGATCTGGCGGCGCACTCGGTCGAAGAGCAGTTGGACGCGGCGGGGAATGCTTCGATTCAGGCAGAGCTGGCGCCGTATCAAGCAGCGCTGAAGAAAGTACTCGAAGGCACTGAGCAGGAGGGCGGCGGGGCGGCTGCGGCAAAGGCCCGTCAAACGGCCGGGGAGGCTGCGCCGGGCCTCGACGGCGTTACGGCGGAAGCGGGGCAGGTCTATGGCGAACTCGACCAGGCCGACGAGCCGGCGACGGAGACCCTGCTCCATGCGGCCTCGCAAGTCGAGGACGAAGGAAAAGAAGTGGTCCCTGCGTGGGAGCAGTTCGCGGCACAGCAGATTCCGGCCATCAACGAGGTGCTGCGCAAGGCGGGGAGGCCGCAGATCAATCCCGAGAAGAAGGCGACCGATATGCCGGAGGCAGGAGACGAGGACTAGAAGATTTATCCATGGTGGGCCCGGAAAAGTGCATCCCTCCGGGGCTAAAAAGCCCTCGTCTGGATTGGGCTTTTGCGCACGACTGAAACAGCTTGCGGAAAAAGTAGTATCGCCGCGAAAAATGCAGCTCGCAGGGGCTGAAGCCCAGCGTATTTTCAGGCTTTAGCGGCACGACCAAGGTCGTGCCCTGTTACCTATCTCCCGGTCCGCACAAAGACCCCGCTCTACCGGTTTTTCCGCAAGCTGTGAAAGTCGTGCCCCTTCAAAACGCCTTTGACGACCAGTTCTAAGACGCCGGCGGCAGTACCAGAAACTTCAGCAACTGATTCTGCACGTCGATCTCCGGGTTGGTCTGCGAACAGTCGATCTGGCCGTTGAGACAGTTCTCCGCATACTGCCACACAAGAATCGGGCAGGGGAACGGCACAGGCGCGTGCGGCGTGACGACGGCGTCATTCCAGTCGCCCAAGGCGCACTGGCCGGAGAAGTAGCGGGCGATCCAGGCCCCGCCGCAGGGAACGCCGGCGGCCATGGCGGCTGCGACGGCGGTCCAGGTGGCGATGTCGCTCTGCGTTCCGTAGACACAGGGCAGCACCTGCACGGAACCGTTGCTCAGCGCCTGCGCCTGCTGCGCGAGTCCCTGCGCCCACCCGGTGTAATACTCCTGCGAGAGCGCGGGGGTGCTTTCGACATCGAGAAACATGTAGAAGCTGCCGCCCTGGGCGGTGAGAAGGTCGACGCCGAAGGTGGTGATGAAGTCCTTCGCGTTGGCATTGCCGTCGGCAACTCCCTGCGCGGCGGTGCCGTTCACATTCTTGGTCTGGCGGGCGACGGGGAGCAACCGGATGCCGGCGCTGTTGAGAGGGCCGTTTTCGGTCGCATGATGGTACTCGGCGATGCCGCCGGTGGCGACGCTGGTGAAATAGCGGCCCCAAAAGGCCGGAGTCGACCCGTAGAAGTTTGTTGCACTCTGAATCATGTTGGTGGTGACGGGGGAAATGCTGTCGGCTGCGGGGAGTCCGGTGGCCATGCGTCATTCCTTTCGTACGGCAGACGGTTCTGCCTGAGACAAAGAGTCAGGGTCGCGGCAGGAAGGTGCGGACCAGCATACGCGGGTACGGACTTGCCGTCCAGGCAGCCGCGGGACGTGCCGTCCAGGCAGCCGCGCTTCGCGCAGGTCGGCTCCGCTGTGCTGATTCTCGCGGTGTAGAGTGGATTTGCCGGAAGAGCCGGAGGAGAAGGCAACATTGGCGCGGGGATCGGACGCGGGCGCATCACAGCGAAGAGAGGCAACGGGGCGAACCGCGCGCGGGATGCGCCACGTGGACCTCAGCGACCTGGAACTGGCTTCGAGCGAGACGGCGCGGCGCATTAATCGCGACATCATCCTTGAGCTGATTCGCACCAGCCAGCCGATCTCGCGCGCCGACCTGGCGCGCCGCTCCGGACTGCAGCGCAGCACCGTTTCGCAAATTGTGGAGCAGCTGCTCCGCGAAAAATGGGTGCGCGAGGGCTCGCTGGCTACGGCGCCTCGCGGCCGCCGCCCGACGATGGTGGTACTGAACGAGGACCTGGTTGCGATCGCCGCGGACATTCATCCGGATCGCGCCACGGTGGCTGTAGTCGACATCAACGGCAGCGTGCTGGAGCATGCGGTGGTGCCGGTGACCGGGGATGCGGCCGCCTCCACACAATGCCTGGTGGGCATGATGCTGGAGGCGCGCAACAGCCATCCGAGGAATTCGATTGAAGGCATCGGCATCAGCCTGCCGGGGCGCGTGGATCCGGCGACGCAACAGATGATTTTTGCGCCCAATCTGCATTGGCCTGATTACGATTTAAAGCGGGCGATCGAGCGAAAGCTGCAACTGCCGGTCCGGCTGGAAAACGCGGCCACAGCGTGCCTGCTGGCGGAGCTTACATTCTCACGCATGGACGGCGTGCGCGACGCGGTGCTCGTCACGATCTCGGAGGGCGTGGGCGCGGGGGTCTTTGCGCACGGACAGCTGATCCGGGGACATCAGGGCATGGCGGGGGAATTCGGGCACATCCCGGTCGATCCCTCTGGCCCGCGCTGCGCATGCGGGCAGAAGGGCTGCTGGGAAGTCTTTGCCTCGTGCCGCGCGGCGCTGCGCTACTACCGGGAGCTGAAGCCGAGGGGCCGCACGCCGAGCTTTCAGGATCTGCTGCGGCTGGCCGATGAAGGCGATGCGGCAGCGGCGCAGGCGCTCGCCCGGCAGGCTGCGTGGATTGGGCGCGGGCTGCGGC
>JBARMS010000079.1:0-7783 GCA_049802575.1 Acidobacteriaceae bacterium
CTCCAGCGGGTGCCCGCTGTTGAGTCCGCCGATGGAGCCGATGGTCGCGCCCGTCGGAACAGCGAGCTTGGCGGTTTCACCGGCGTTGTGGCCCTGCTGGCTACCGCCCTGTTGCTGGATGGTGCCCTCGTCCCCATTCACGGACTGATGTTCGGCGCCGGGCAGGCTGTTCACCATTCCGGGAATCTCCACCACCGAGCCGTTGGGGAAAATCATGGAGGTGAAGTGCATATTGAGTTGGGCGTTCTTGCCGAATCCGCGGCCGGGGCGCTGGATGGTGTCGATGATCCCCTGGACGTAGACGCCGGAGGGAATCAGCACGCGGTTTCCGACCACGACCGGAAACGTTGATGCCAGGTAGACCCCGTCGCCGGGTTTGGCGCTTTTGGTATTGATCGCGCTGCGCAGTTCGAGCAGAACCTTGGTTCCGGCCGGGACAGTGAAGGTCTTGTTCGCGGGCGCGGCAGCCGTTGGTGTGGTCGGCGATGCCTGCGTGGGCGACGACGCCGGAGCGGCAGCGGTCGCGCCCGGCTCAGCCTGAGCTGGTGCGGCTGCGGGCGCCGCAGTTGCCGCACCTTGCGCCGGAGCAGGCTGCGCAGTGGTCGAGGCAGCCGGCGGCGTGGACGGATTTTGCGCGACAGCGGCCAGAGATCCCGCAAGCAGGAACAGGGGCAGCAAAAAGTGACGATGATTCATCGGCGGCCTCCGGGCGAGCCTCCCTTATTGTGCCTGAAGCAGAGGCGGGTGGCGGAGCCAAATTGCCGCAGGCGCTGCGGGTTGGACGGGGGAAGCCGAGGGGTAGTGAGCCAGCCCGGAAACCGCTCGCTGGAGTTCTCCGTCGGAAGGCAGCGGGCGCCGGAAACCGGCCTGCCGCGCGCCTGCAAGCCCCGCGGATTAGCTCTTGACCCGGACTTTCGGTTCGACCGACATGCCTGGCCGCAGCAAATGATCCTTGTTCTGCTGCGGATTCGTCAGGTCAATGCGCACCGGAATGCGCTGGACGACCTTCACGTAGTTCCCGGTAGCGTTCTCCGGTGGAAACAGACTCAGCTCCGATCCGGTCGCGCCGCCGATCTGGGTGACTTTGCCGTCGTAGTCACGATCGTACGCGTCGACGTGGATCACCACCGGCTGCCCTACCTTCATGTGCTGGAGCTGGGTCTCCTTAAAGTTCGCCGTAATCCAGACATTGTCGAGCGAGACCAGCGTCATCAGCGCCTGGCCGACGGCAACGTTTTGACCGGGCTGGACGCTCTTGGTGGTGATGATGCCCGCCGCCGGCGCGCTGATCGTGCAGTACTCGAGGTTGAGTTTCGCCTGGGCGAGCGCGGCGCGCGCCTGGTCCACCTGGGCTGCGGCCTGATCGGCTTTTGCCTTCTGGATGGCGACCTGCTGCGGCGCAGTCTTCGCGTAGTCCAGGCTGGAGCGGGCTTCGATCGCCCGATCGTGCGCGACGCGAACCGCGTCCTGAGCGGCGACCACGTCGGCCTGCGCCTCATCGACGGCGGCCTTCTCCGCATCGGCCGCGGCTACCGCTGCGTCGTACTGCTGCTTCGAGATGATGTCCTTCTGAACGAGAGGCGTATAGCGATCCAGATCGGACTTGGCTTTCGCATAATTCGCCTGTGCTGCGATGACTTTGGCCTGATCGGCCTTCAGCTCGTTTTCCGCCTCGGTAGCGGACGCGTTGGCGCTGGACACATCGACGTTGGCGTTGCTCAGATTCGTTCCCGTGTTGATGTGGATCACCGGCACGTTGACGCTCGCCGCCTCGTAGCTGGCTTCCGCCGCCTCGAGATTGGCTTCCGCCTGGTGCAGGGCGGTTTCGAAGTCTGCGGGATCGATCTCAACCAGCATCTTACCCGCATCGACGTACTGGTTCTCGTTCACGTCGACAGCCTTCACGTTGCCGACAATGCGCGAGCTGATCTGGATCAGATTGCCATCCACCGACGCGTCGTCAGTGTCTTCGTAGTACGTCGAGTGCCACCAGAAGAGCAGCGCGCCGACGACGAGCACGGCGACCAGGCCAATGATCATGAACCGGCGGCGGGAGCTCCGCACCGGTGGTTCCGGCTGCTCCTCATGAATCTCTGCTTTGGGTTGCTCGGTCATCTGCTCCGCCACGATCACTTACCTCCCACGTAATCCTTGTATCTGATCTGGGCCACGCCCAGGGCGCGCGCCAGAGATAACTTGGCGATATTGTGCCGGTACAGGCTGTCGACGTATTGCTCGTCGGCCTGAGCCACCTCCTGCTGCGCCTGGGAAACGGCCAGGTTATCCGACACGCCCGCTTTGTAACGCTGCTGCGCTTCGCTGAGCGCTTCCTTGGCCAGATCGACGTTGCTGCGCGCCACGTCCACCAGCTTCTCCGCCGCCTGAATGTCGAGGATACTGTCGCGGACATCGGCAGCGATCTGGCCGCGCAGATCGCTCAGCCGCGCGCGCGCCTGCTCCAGTTGCGACTGGGCCTGTTGCGCATCGCCGCGCAGCTTGCCTTCTTCGAAGAGCGGGGCATCGAGCGAGCCCACGGCATTGCCGGTGCCGTGCGAATGGGAGGGGTTGATGCCGATGTCGCCGTAGTCGCCGGAAAAGCTCACAGTAGGCAGGCGTTCGTCGGTCGCCGCCTTGCGAGCCCGCTCCGCGGCTTCCACCCGCTGCTCCATGGCCTTGAGGTCGGCGCGAGTGTCCAGCGCCTGGTGGACGGCAGCGTCGGGGTCGAGGTTGTCGAGCGCAGCGTAGGGCGCCTGGTCGGACAACTCGAACTGCTGCTCCAGCGACATGCCGATCGCGCGGGCGAGCGCGATTTTATCCTTCTCGTAGGCATTGCGCGCGGCGATCAGCGTCTGTTCCTGGGTCTGGTAATCGACGCGGGCGCGCAGCTCGTCCAGCAGCGGAGCCGTTCCCGCCTCATGGTTGCCGATGGCCTGGTCAAGAGAAACTTTCGACGTGTCAACCTGTGCCTGCGCCGACTGAACTCGGGCCGCATCGGCGATGACCGTGAGGTACGCGTTGCCCACCGTCAGGACGACCTCATCCCGCGCGTCCTGCGCCGAGAGATTGGCCGCGGCGAAATTGTGCTTCTGCGCCAGGTAATTCTGCAGAGCGGAAAGGTTCACCAGCGACCAGCTGAGAGAGCCGCGGATATCGGTGTAGCCGTACGGGCCGATAATTGCCGGAAAACCGGGGATGCGCAGCCCTTCCGCCTGCAGATCGGTCTCCTGGTCGGCTTCGGTCACTTTGCCGGTGGCTGTGGGCAGCAGAGACTGGAGTTGTTCGAGTCGTGAACCATGGGCCGACTGGATGTCCTGGCTGGTGAGGATGAGTCCCAGGTTGAACTGCAATCCGCGCTGGATGGCGTCATCGAGGGACAGGGACAGCGTGCCCGGCGTGACTTTCTCGTCGCTCGCGCTTCCCTGGTACGTGGACGAGTCAACGGCTGGCTGCGGAATCTGCACCGGCGCGGCCGGCACCGCGACGGAGCCACTGGACTGGGCGAACGCTGGGCTGGCGAAGGCCAGTGCGATCGCGGCAACAGCGGCGGCACGCCTCGGGCACAGGGGTCTCAAATCGGTTGCAACAGCCTCCGGCACAGAAATGAGCCTTTCGTCAGGACTTCAGAAGGGAAGAACGCTTCCCCCACACAGGGTATGTGCTTTGGATGCAAGCCGCCCGGCAAAAAATTCAGAAGAATCTCTAAGATACAGACTAGTCGATCGGTCGCCCCGGCGTCTTCCCGAATCGCCGCCGAAGGGACCGCAGCGGGACCGGATTCTGAACCGGCAAGCCGGAAGATACGGCCGAGATTCCTCGCTCAGGCGTGAGTCGCCGGCACCGCGCGGACCAGCGATGATGCCAGCGAGCACAGGGCCTGGCGGAAGATCAGCCCGACCGCATCTGGTGTCCAGATCGAGGGACGCGCAAAGCGGTTGATGGCCCTGGCGGTGGCAGCGTTGTCCTGCCCCAGCACCGCCCGCTGGACGAAAACAGCTCGCTGGGCCTGGGTGAGGCGGCCGAGCCAGTCGCGCAGGCGATGGCGGTTCGTGCCTTCCACCAGATTCGATATCGCCTCGCCCGACAGGGGAGATAACTCGTCGTCATCCAGGCACCCCGAAACGGCAGACGCAGCGGGGACATCCGCAAACGATCCCGGATCCTGGCGATGCATGATGGCAAGCGCGCCATCGAGGACCCGGTCGCGCACTACGCCGCGCACGGCGCCCGGGTCGGCACATGGATCGACATCGACGGCGGCCACGGTGCTCTCGACGAGGTGCAGCGCTTCCTTCTCGCTGCCCAGCATGAGGGCGGCAAAACGATACATCTCGATCGCGGCGTTTTCAGCCTTCAGAACAGCATCGCTTCCGGAACAGGGAGACTCGGTCATGACTTACCTCCGCGCACAGAGCCTGAAACTATCGTTACCGACACGGGCAAAGGCGTCAAATCCTCCACCAGATCTCTGAATTTGGTCAACTTTCGCAGTCTGTTTACATCCACAGGCAGCGGCATGCGTTATAGCCAATCAGGTAAACTTCCCCATATCCCCGGAAGGCACGCGGGCCATCGAAGATGCCAGCCACGAAACTTCAGCCGAAGAGCCTTTTTCTGAGCCGCGACGAATCCTGGCTCAGGTTTAACCGGCGCGTTTTGGAAGAGGCCGAGGATGCGACGAATCCGCTGCTCGAACGTGTGAAGTTTCTGGCCATTACGGCCAGCAATCTCGACGAGTTTTTTGAGATTCGCATCGCCGGCGTGCTGCAGCGCATTGAAGACGGATATAACGAGCCGGCCCCGGACGGCGCCACGCTGCGCGAGTCGCTGGATGCGATCAGGGACGAGACGCACCGCTTTGTCGACGACCAATACCGGTGCTGGAATGACCAGCTGCTGCCGGCGATGCGGGCGGAAGGAATCCGGGTGCTGGCCTGGGACGAAATGGATGCGGAGGCCAGGGAGTTCGCGACCAATTATTACCAGCGTGAAGTCGACCCTCTGCTGACGCCGATCACCATCGATCCGGCGCACCCGTTTCCGCGCGTCCTGAACAAGGCGATGTGCCTGGCTTTGCTGCTGCGGCGCAAGCGGCGGGGCGTCACCGGGCCGGTCCTCGGCGTGCTGACCGTTCCCCGGGCCCTCCCGCGCTTCGTCCGCCTGCCTTCCGCAAGCGGAAAAGATGATTTCATCTTTTTGCATGACCTCATCGAGCGCAATGCCGGCGGCATGTATCGCGGCTATGAAATCCTCTCCAAGGCCGCCTTCCGCGTTACGCGCAACAGCAATCTCTACTTTCAGGAAGAGGAATCTCGCTCGCTGCTGGAAACGGTGCGCGCCGAGCTCCACAACCGCCGCAAGGGGGACGCGGTCCGGCTGGAGATTGAGAACAGCGCCGACTCGGAAATCGTCGACCGGCTGCGGGTGAACTTCGAGCTGGACGAAGCGCTCGTCTATCGCACCGATGGTCCGGTCAACCTGTCGCGCATCATGACGCTGTACGGAGCCTCATCCCGCCCCGGCCTGAAGTTCAAGCCGTTTGTACCGCGCGAACTGCGGCTGAACCGCAAATCGGCCGACCTGTTCGAGGAGCTGCGGCACCGCGACATTCTCCTGCACCATCCGTACGACTCGTACGACGCGGTGGTGGGCTTCGTGGAAGCGGGCGCGCAGGACCCCAACGTTGTTTCGATGAAGCAGACCCTCTATCGAACCAGCGCCGACTCGCCCATCTTCTCCGCGCTGACCGAGGCCGCTCAGACGAAAGAAGTGACCGCCGTTGTGGAGTTGATGGCGCGCTTCGACGAGGCCTCGAACATTCGCTGGGCGCGCAACCTGGAAGACGCCGGGGTGCAGGTGTTTCACGGCATCGTCGGCCTCAAGACGCACTGCAAGCTGGCGCTGCTGGTGCGGCGCGATCCGGACGGCGTGACGCGGCGCTACGCGCACCTGGGCACGGGCAACTACAACCCCGATACGGCGCGGTTCTACACCGATTTGAGCCTGCTGACGGCGGATCCTGAAATCACCGCGGCGGTGCACAGCGTCTTCAATTACCTCACCGCGCACTCCGAGTCCGACGACTACCGCCCGCTGCTCGTCGCGCCGCTCACGCTGGCGGAGAGCTTCATCCGGCTCATCCATCGCGAAACGGAACACGCCGCTGCGGGACGGCCGGCGCGCATCATCGCGAAGATGAATTCGCTGCTCGAGCAAAAGGTGATCGAGGAGCTCTACTCGGCAGCGCACGCCGGTGTCGAGATCGACCTGATCGTGCGCGGCATCTGTTCTCTGCGGCCGGGGCTGAAAAATCTGAGCGAGCGCATCCGCGTCCGCTCCATTGTCGGCCGATTCCTCGAGCATAGCCGACTCTTTTACTTCCTGAACGGCGGCGACGAAGAGTTCTACTGCGGCAGCGCGGACTGGATGCCGCGCAACCTCTTCGAGCGCTGCGAAGTGGTGTTTCCCATTCGCGACCCGCAGATTCGGGCGCGCATTCGGGACGAAATCCTCACGGCATACCTGGCTGACAATGTGAAGGCGCGCATGCTGCGCGTCGACGGCTCCTATATGCGCGCTCCCCGCGACAGCAAGGCGCCAGCCTTCAGCGCGCAGGAATTCTTTATCAATGCGGCTGAGGGACGCGCGGATGCGAAGGATATTCCCAGAGCTGAAGCCCCGGCAGAACCGGTGCGCCGCACAGCGCTGAAGCCGAAAAGACGCAACCACGCCGCGGCCGCGGACTGAAGGCTGCACCGATTGCCTCAATTGAGCCGCTCGGCGAGCCTGGGTTCCTCAGTCTCGGATCATGCAACTCCCGGCTTCAGCACGGCCAGGCTGGCTTCCCGGGTTTCATCCATCGCGAGGAACAAGTCCGTCTTCGTCATCTGCAGCAGGGAACGAACGCGGGGCTGCACACCGCAGAGGCGCAGCGTTCCGCCCTGCTGATTAACGAGACCGTAGGTGTGTACCAGGATGCCGAGGCCCGCGCTGTCGACATAATCCACGCCGGAAAGGTCGAGCACCATCCCGGCGACACCCTCCCCGAGCGCCTGTTGCACCTGCGCATCCACCAGTTTGAGAGAACTACCGAGGTTCATCGAGCCGGTGAGCGTGATGACAGCGATGCGATCGGGGAGAGTCTCAATTCTTGCGTCCAGAGGCATGCGATGAATCTACCCGATGCGGGCGAACAGGCCAAGGTCCCGGGGCGAGAACCGTGAATACAAGACGCGACGTCTGCAGGCAGCGGGCTACCTGCGTTTCCAGCGCACGCCGTCCTTTGAGTCCTCGAGGATCACGCCTTTCGCAGCCAGCTCGTTGCGGATCGCATCCGCGCGGGCGAAGTTGCGGGTGCGCTTGGCCTGCTGCCGTTCGTCGACGAGCGCCTGAATCTGCTCGTCTGAAAGCTCCAGGCGCGCGCGAACCTCGGGCGTCGCCTCGCCGAGCCGGCCTTCGCGTTCTGCCCACTCGAGGGTGAATCGCGTCCACTCCGCGTCGTGGTCATCGAGCACGGCAAAGATCCGGTCGAACTGCCGCAGAGCGTCCAGCACCTCCGGCTGGTCGCTGGCGTAAAAGCTGCCAGCATCCGCACGCGCGTTGACGAAGCGCACCATCTCAAAGATGGCCGCGCGCGCTTCGGCCGTGTTCAGATCGTCAGCCAGCGCCGCAACAAAACGCGCTTTTGTCTCCCGAGCGTGCCGTCGATGATCGGCAGATTGACCATCGCCCGCTGCGCGCTGCCCACACCGCCACCCTGCACCGTCGAGGTGTCGGCCTCGACGCG
>JBARMS010000080.1:0-2829 GCA_049802575.1 Acidobacteriaceae bacterium
TGGCACCGATCATCAGATCGGAGCCAATACCGATCATTTGGATCGGCCACCGGGTGTGGTCATTTGTCCAGATATCTCTTTCTGACACGCACTTCTAACTTTGTTTCGCTTTTTGTCTGGTTCATCGCGCGCCGATGAATTTCGCAGGCGTTTTCTTGGTTCGCATTTTGATAGCGCTCGGGGCGAGTGATTGCACACTCGCCCCGAGCTTTCCCTTGGGAGACCTAACCTCCCGTGGGCACTCGTCAGGCTACGAGAACTCACCGTTGCCAGTCTAGTCCGCGGTGCCGGCGCCGCCCGCGCCTGCGGACGTGTTTGCGCAACGGGTGCACACGCAAATACCGGCCTCGTTGTTACCACCAGCGCTATTGTCAGCATCCAGATTGCCAGCGAGAGCTGATCCGTTGGCACAGCGCCCGGCGCCAGGCGAAACGTCGCGAGGACCAAAACGTCAAAGCCCAGCACGCCCAAGCCGAACAGGCACGCCGCCAGCGAATGAAGTCCCGGCCTCAACCCGTTGAAAAACCAGAACTTGCACCGCCGCGTGGTCACGCACCTCGGACTTTTTTTCCGTGGCCCTTGTGCGATCGGCCGGGCTGCTACCAACACCCCGCCAACTCGATCCGCAACCAAGCTCGCTATTGCTCTTGCGCCTGCCGGCAGGCCGTACGCAACGCCCTCGATCGGGAACGCAAGTGGCGATCCCGAGGCACCTTGGACGGACGGAAGAAGCGCACCATCGAATATCTCGCGGCCCAGCGCCGCCGTGCCATTCAACTCGCCCCCATCACTAACCCGTCGCCGTCGCGGCCACCGCCCGAGTAACCGTTCACCCCATACCGCGCCGGTCGTCAATTATCGAAGTCCTTTGTGCGCGCTGGTCTGCTGGAGCAACTTCCTAACCCTTGAGGAGCTTCCGCATGCCACAGACACCCATTCTCGTTCCCGCGCGACTGCGGCGTCCGCCGAAAACAGGTTGGTCCTGGGTGGATCGTCGCTTCGTGCGCGAGCACGCCGCGCATCTGTCGCGCGATGCCGTGCTTTTGTATTTCGTCCTCTGCGCCGTGGCCGACAAGCACGGGCTGTCGTTCTATAGCGATGGCACGATGGCCACCCTGGTGCGGATCAACCTGCCGGCCTTGATGGCTGCCCGCGACGAATTACTAGCCCATGATCTGATCGCTCATGAGACGCGCTATACCCAGGTGCTCGCCTTGCCGCCCTCTGGCCAGCGCCGCTGTCACGAGCCCGGCGGGCTGATGCAACTGGGCGAGTTGTTGCGCCGAGCCAGCGGGCTAGCACAGGCCGACGGCCAGAGGAATGTTCCATGAAAATCGGATTATGGGCCGAGATTCGCCGTCTGGCCGAGATCGAGAAGCTCTCCAGGCGGGCCATCGCGCGCCGACTGCGATGCTCGCGACACCGCGTAACCGCGGCGCTCGAGTTGGATCAGCCCCAGGCGCATCCGGTCGCGCGGCGCTCGAGTCGCTTGGACCCGTATAAGGCCAAGATCGACGCGCTGCTGGAGAAGTATCCCGATCTCTCGGCGGTGCGCATCCACGAAGAAATTACTCGCGGCCCCGATGGCTACACCGGCAGCGCGATTACCGTCCGCCGCTACGTACGGTCAATCCGTCCGGCGCGCGGTCGCGTCTACCAGGAAGTCCACTACGAGCCAGCCCAAGCGATGCAGGTCGACTGGGGCGAGTGCGGCCGCGTGCAGGTAGGAAACACGACCCGCAAGGTCTCGGTCCTGGTGGCTGTACTCTGCTACAGCCGGATGACCTATATCGAGTTCACCCTCTCGCAGCGCAAGGCCGAATTCTACCGCTGCCTGGTGCATGCCCTGGAGTTCTTTGGGGCCAGCCCGCGTGCCATTATCTTCGACAACTTGAAAACGGCCGTGATCAACGGCTCGGGACGAGCCTCATGCTTCCATCCGGAGTTCCTGGCGCTCTGCGGCCACTACTACTTGCAGCCGATCGCCTGCGAACGGCGCGATCCCGAATCAAAAGGAATCGTCGAGGCGAAGGTGCGCTACGTGAAGCACAATGCCCTGGCTGGTCGTAGTGACGAGCTCGTCCGCTTCGAGGACTACGTCGCGTTCGCACCGCGGTGGCGCGACGAGATTGCCAACGTCAGGACGCATGAGACGACACGCGAACGACCTGTAGACCGTTTCCAGCAAGAGCGATCGTTGCTGCACGCACTGCCCGGAATTCCCTTCGATACCGACGAGATCGTGTTGGCTGTCGTCAGTCCTCATGCACGTGTCAAGTTCGACGCGAACCGCTATTCCGTGCCGCCGCACCTGGCACGCCAGACAGTCACGATTCGCGCCGACGGTCAGGAAGTCCGCATCCTGCACCAGGGCAAGGTTGTGGCCCAGCATGTCCGCTGCTACGAGCGCCGGCAACTGATCGTGCTACCGGAACACCGCCTGGCGGCACTGACCATGAGCCGGCGGTCGCGAAGCACCGCGCTGGAACAGGCGTTTGATGCCCTGGGCCCCGAGGCACGCGAGTTTCACCTGGGCCTGAATCGCCAGCCGGTGAAGACCGGAGTCCACCTGCGTCGCTTGCTGGGCCTGGCGCGAGTCTACGGTTCGACCGAGGTGCTTTCGGCAATCAGCAAAGCTCTGGAATTTGCGGCCTACGACGCCGCCTATGTCGAGAACCTTCTGTTGGCGGAACGCCGGCGCCAGCAGCTTCCCACACCCACTCTGCCGACTCCCAAACGGCGCGAGCTGATCGACGACATCGAGCTGGAGCCGGCCGATCCGGCTGTTTACGACCGTTTCTGTAACTCCACTGACGAGGACCGTGATGG
>JBARMS010000081.1:0-14887 GCA_049802575.1 Acidobacteriaceae bacterium
GCGCCACATGCCCGGAGCCGCTCGTCACGTGCTCCACCATCACCACGCAGTCCGCGCCGTTGGGAACTCCCGCTCCCGTCATGATCTCGACCGCCTCGCCCGCCCCGATCGCTCCGCCCGCCCACGCCTGCCCGGCGCGCAGCTGCCCCATCACCCGCAGCGCTCCCTGCGCCAGATCCTCCGCCCGGCAGGCAAACCCATCTCTCGTTGCGCGCGGAAACGGCGGCTGATCCCGATCCGCCGCCACATTCTCCGCCAGCACCCGCCCCGCCGCCTGCAACAGCGGCACGCGCTCCGGCGACGCTGCCCGCGCCCGCACAGCATGGCTGCGCACCAACGCCGCGGCTTCGTCATAGCTCAGCACGCGCTCCTGCACGTCACCCCGCATCGCGGCCATCAGCCTCCGACCTCTCCGCGTCTCCGCTCCCGCCCATCGATTCTCGCAAAAAAAGAAGAGCGCCGTTTCTCCCGGCGCTCTCCCGTTCAGCCTCGTCACAACTCAGTGCTTCTTGGCCTTGTAACTGCTCGATTGCGTTGCATCGAATCCCGCCAGAATCCCTTTCACCTCGGCGGCAAACGGGCCGGTCGGCGCCAGCTGCAGATATTTCTGGTACGCCTCTTCGCATCCCGGCGGCGCCACAATCTTCTGCGTCTTGGGATCCACCGTTGCCTTCCCAATCAGAGCCTGCCCCTTCAGATAGTAAGGAACCGGCCGCGTGGGATCGGCGGCGATCGCTTTGTCGGCCGCCGCTACCTCCGCATCCACCGCTGCCGGGTTCGTTGCAGCCGCGCGCGACATCATGATTGCCTCGTTCTCGTAAAACATCCCTGCTGACGAAGGATCCGCCTTGGCCGCCGCATCGTAAGCCGCCTGCGCCTCGGGAATCTTGCCCTCCGACGCATACGCCTCGCCCAGCTTGTCGTCCGCCGCTCCCTCCATCTTGACGTCGGGCTTCTTCGACGCCTGGTCCATCGTGATGCCCTTCTGCAGATTGGTCTCGGCATCCGCATACTGCTTCAGCCCCTCCTGCGCGATGCCCAGTTCCACCCACAGCACCGCGGCATCCGGCTTAATGGCCGCGTCCTTCTGCATCAGCGCCGCCGCGTCCGCGTAGTTTTTGTCCTTGTCGTCCTGGCGCGCCTTGCCCAGGTCCGCGTTCAGGTTCTTGATCTGCGAGTTTTCCTTCAGAATCGCCGCGTTCTTCTTCTGCGCCTCTTCGATCGCCTTGCGCTGCTCCGGCGTCAGCTTGGCAATGTACGCCGCCCGCGACATGTCGAAATTCGCCGCCGTATCCTGCCCCGGCGATACGCTCACGTTGTCCAGCTGGTCCACCACTTTGTCTTTCGGAGTGTCCGGCGCGCGAAACGCCAGCGTGTATGTGCCGGCCTTCACGTTATCGCCGTGGAAACTGCCGGTCGAGTCCACCGGAAACGTGTACGTCGGGTCCTGTGTCGGCCCCGTCATGCCCCCCTGGTAAGCAGAAACCGTACCGGCCGTCACCGGCGCGCCCGAAGGATCCGTTATCGTGCCGTGGACCTTCCCTGAACCTGCCGCTCCCTGCTGCGCGCCAGCCTGCAGCGCCGTAAAAGCAACCAGCATGGCCATCAGCGCGCCCAGCGCCACACCGGACCAAAGGCTCTTCCTCGTCATCATCATTCCTCTCCCGTCGATGCCTGCGCGGCGCACGCCGCTCCTGCATCGCACTTAAGCTGAACTCTCGCTCCCGCCCCGGCCGGCGCACGCTGCGCATACCGAAGCGGATCCCTGACTCCCGCCTGTTCAAACGCACGCAGCCGCAGCGCGCAGCTCTCGCACACACCGCACGCGACCTCGGAACCCGAATAGCACGACCACGTTAAATCCAGCGGCGCGGCCAGTTCAACTCCCAGCGCCACGATCTTCCGCTTCTGCAAATGGATGAGCGGCGTGCGAATAACGATGTCGCCCTCTTTCGTTCCCGTCCGAATCAGCTCCTGGAAGGCCGCGTAATACGCCGGCCGGCAATCGGGATAGCCCGAGCTGTCCTGCTCCACCGCGCCAATGAACACGGTCTTCGCCCCCAGCACCTCGGCCCAGCTCACCGCCGCCGACAGAAAATGCGCGTTCCGGAACGGCACATAGGTAACAGGAATCTCCGCGCCCGTCCGCCCGCTGGCGGCCTCATCCATTCCGTCCGCCGCCTCGGGCACTGCGATCCGCTCATCGGTCAGCGCCGAGCCGCCAATCCGCCGGAACAGGTCCAGTTTCAAATGCAGAAAATCCCTGAAACCCAGCGCTTCCGCGACGCCTCGCGCCGCCTGCAGTTCCCGCTCCTCGGTGCGCTGCCCATAACTGCAATGCAGAGCAAACGCATCGAAATCCCGCGCCACCAGTGCCGCGCACACCGCCGAATCCATCCCGCCGGACAGGCATACCACTGCGCGTTCCCGCTCCGCTCGCATAACCCTTCATGGTAACGCGACCCGCGCGCCCGCGGCACGCCGACGCCAAACCAAGGTCACCGTACACTGGCCTTACATGCCCCGTATCGGCATCCATCTCTCCACCGCCGGAGGCGTCTTTCGCGCCGCCGAGCGCGCCCACGCCATCGGCGCCAACACCTTCCAGATCTTCTCGTCGAGCCCGCGCATGTGGCGCGCCGCCCAGCTTCCTTCCGCGCACTGCGAGCAAATGCACGCCCTCCGCCTCCAGTACGACTGCGCCCCGCTCGTCATCCACACCAGCTACCTCGTCAACCTGTGTAGCCAGTCCGGCATCGTTCGCCAAAAGTCCATCGCCGCCTTCAGGCAAGAGATAGCCCGCGCCCTCGCGCTCGGCGCCGAATTCCTCGTCCTCCATCCCGGCTCCTGGCGCGGCCTCACCCGCGATCACGGATTAGCCCTCGCCGCGGAAGCCATCGCCGAGGCCATCGAAGGCGTCCCGCTCGACGCCTGCGACTTCAAAATCCTCATCGAAAATACCGCCGGAGCCGAGTTTTCCCTCGGCGGCAGCTTCGACCAGGTCGCGGCCCTCCTTGACAAACTCCGCCCCATCGTCCCCATCGGCGCCTGCCTCGACACCTGCCACTGCCACGTGGCCGGCTACGACCTGGTCACCGCCCCCGGCTACGAGGAGACCGTCGCTCTCATCGACCGCACCATCGGGCTCGAAAACGTCCGCGTCTGGCACATGAACGACGCCAAAGCCCCGCGCGGCTCAAAACTCGATCGCCATCAGCACATCGGCCAGGGAACCATCGGCCTCCCCGCCTTTCGCCGCCTGATCAACGACCCGCGCTTTGCCCACTGCGCCTTTATCGCCGAAACTCCCGTCGACGAGCCGGACGACGACCGCCGCAATCTCGAGAGAATGCTGGCCCTGGTCCGCGCACCATCCCGCCGCCCGGCAAAGCAATCACCCCGCCGTCGCTGAACGCCGCGCCCTGCGCCCTGAAGCCTGAACGCTGCGCTCTGCCCTCTGCGCCCTCTGGCCTGCTACCCGCTGCACGCTACCCGCTACACACTGCGCACCACAAGCTAGAATCAAAGATGAGCATGGCGAAATCTGAAAAATCCGCAGCCGCCTCGGTCGCGGCCCCGGGCGATGCCTCTCTCAACGGCACGCCCGCGCCGGAACTCCGCTATAACCCCGCCGAAATCGAGGCGAAATGGGCCGGGCGCTGGGCCGCCCAGCCCGATCTCTACGCCGCCGAGCCGCACTCCTCCGCCAGGCCCAAATACTACGTCCTCGAGATGCTGCCCTATCCCTCCGGCGTCCTCCATATGGGCCACGTCCGCAACTACTCCATCGGTGACGCCCTCGCCCGCTACATGTGGATGCAGGGCTACAACGTCCTCCACCCCATGGGCTGGGACGCCTTCGGCCTGCCCGCCGAGAACGCCGCCCTCAAAAACAACACGCCCCCGCGCCAGTGGACGCTCCAGAACATCGCCGCCATGAAGCGGCAGATGAATCGTGTCGGCTTCAGCTACGACTGGCAGACCGAAGTCACCACCTGCCTGCCCGACTACTACCGCTGGAACCAGTGGTTCTTCCTGCGAATGTTCGAGCGCGGCCTCGCCTATCGCAAAAAGAGCAAGGTCAACTGGTGCCCGCAGTGCGCCACCGTCCTCGCCAACGAGCAGGTGGTCAACGGCTGCTGCTGGCGGCATGAAGAGCAAACCGTCGAGCAGCGCGACCTCGAGCAGTGGTTCCTCCGCATCACCAACTACGCGCAGGAACTCCTCGACGACCTCGCCAAACTCGACGGCTGGCCGGAAAAAGTCCGCACCATGCAGCGCAACTGGAGCGGCCGCAGCGAGGGCGCCGAAGTCGACTTCGAGCTGGAAGACTGGTCCGCCGTTCCCGAAGACGAAGAGAAAGCCCGCAAGGGGACAGCCATTCTGCCCCCGCGCACCGACGCCAAAGGCAAAGGCACGAAAATCTCCGTCTTCACCACCCGCATCGACACCATCTACGGCGCCACCAGCCTCCAGCTCTCGCCCGAGCACCCCATCGTCCGCCACATGTGCGCCATGGACGCCCCCCTCGAGGAAGGCGTCGCCGCGCTGCTCGAGCAGCAGCGCAAGGCGCGCGAAGCCGGAGACGTCGGCGCCATCGAGAAGCACGGCGTCTTCACCGGCCACTACGCCTTCAACCCCTTCAGCGGCGAGCGCGTCCCCGTCTGGGTCGGCAACTACATCCTCAGCGACTACGGCACCGGCGCCATCATGTCCGTGCCCGCGCACGACGAGCGCGATTACGAGTTCGCCAAGAAATACGATCTCGAAATGCGTGTCGTCATCCTGCCGCGCCGCCCCGGCGAATCCACCGACGAGGGGAATCGCGAGCCCCTGCTTCCCTTCACCGCCGAAGACTCGCTCCTCATCAACTCGGGCGACTTCAGCGGCCAGGGCTGCCAGGAAGCGCAGCACAAGATGGCCGCCTTCGCCCAGGAGCACGGCTTCGGCAAGCCCACCGTCACCTTCCGTCTCAAGGACTGGGGCATCAGCCGCCAGCGCTACTGGGGCACGCCCATCCCCATGCTCTATTGCGAGAAGGACGGCATCGTTCCTGTGCCCGACAGCGAATTGCCCGTCCTGCTCCCCGACAACATCGAGATCACGCAGCAGGGCGGCTCGCCGCTCGCCCGCGTGCCCGAGTTCGTCAACGCCACATGCCCCAAATGCGGCGGCCCCGCGCGGCGCGAAACCGATACCATGGACACCTTCGTCGACTCGTCCTGGTACTTCTATCGCTACTGCGATCCCCGCAACGACCAAGCCCCGTTCTCCACCGAATCCATCGCCTACTGGTTCCCCATCGACCAGTACATCGGCGGCGTCGAGCATGCCATCCTGCACCTCATCTATTCGCGCTTCTGGACGAAGGTCATGCGCGACCTCGGCCTCGTCCGCAACGACGAGCCGGTCGAGCGCCAGTTCGCGCAGGGCATGGTCATCCGCAACGGCGCGAAAATGTCCAAGTCGAAGGGCAACGTCGTCTCGCCCGATGAGATGATCGCCCGCTACGGCGCCGACGCCACCCGCATGTATTCGCTCTTCGCCGCCCCGCCCGACCGCGATCTCGACTGGCAGGAAGACGGCGTCGCCGGCATCAGCCGCTTTTTGGCCAGGGTGTATCGCTTCGCCATGAAGCACGGCGGCAGAGGGAGTGAGGCCCGCGCCGCGCACGGCAGCGCCCCCGCGCAAGTCTCCGCCGCAACCCAGGCCCTCCAGCGCAAGCTGCACCAGACCATCCGCAAGATCACCCAGGAGTACGCCGGCCGCTGGCATTTCAACACCTGCATCGCCGCCATCATGGAGCTGGTGAACACCCTCACCGCCGCCGAGCCGCAAATTGCCGCGGGAGAAGTCCCCGACGCCGTCCTCGCAGACGTCCTCCGCTCGCTCACGCTGCTCCTCGCGCCCTTCGCGCCCTATCTCGCCTTCGAGTTGTGGGAGCACCTCGGCCAAACCGACAACCTGCTCCGCGCGCCCTGGCCCAAATTCGACGAAGCTCTCGCCAAAGAAGACCAGATCGAAATCCCCGTGCAGATCAACGGCAAGCTCCGCGCGGTCATCTGCGTTGACGCCGATGCCGGCGAAGATACCGTCCGCGACGCCGCCCTCGCCCACGAAAAAATCTCCGCCGCCCTCGCCGGCAAAGAAGTTGTCCGCCTGATCCTCGTCCCCCGCAAGCTCATCAACATCGTCGTGAAGTAGCCGGGGAAAAGCACGACCCCATTCCGGAAAAGCGGAACACCCGGACTCCATCCGGATTTGTTGCTTTGAAGGGGCACGGCTTCAGCCCCTGAGAGAAAATATTCGCGGGCTTCCATCCCACCCGGCGTCCCCGGAATGGTGACCGCAATCGGAACGCTGAACGCTGTACCCTGAGCCCTGTTTTTTGCCGACTCCCGCCCAATCCGCCATCGCCCCCACCCGCAAACGGGGCACGCAGTCCTTCGTCTATATCCTCTCGCTCTGCTGGCATCGCCCCTCATTACTGGGCCTGGAACTCCTCTGGCGCTGGCTCTTCGGCCTTCCCCTGCTCGCCGCGGTCGTCTTCACCGGCCTCCGCATCTGGGCTGCCACCGCCGCGCAAATCCGCGCCACCGGCCTCCTCGACTTCAGCCTGCAGTACCCCATGAACGGCGCGCTCTCCATCGCGGAGACGTACCAAATCCTCCGCGACCCCATCCTCCACGCCCTCGCCTGGATCGTCCCCGCCGCCGTCCTCGCCGGCGCCATCGCGGCTGCCCTCGGCCGCAACGCCGTCCTCCGCCGCTATCGCCCCACGCTGCCGTGGCGTCCCGGCATCAGCGTCGTTCTCCAGTTCCTGCGCCTCGCCGCACTTTGCGCCACCTTCGCCCTCTGGTTCCTTGCCATCCACTGGGCCGCGCACGTCGCGCTCACCGGAGCCTCCACCCCCGCCGACTCCGGCCAGGGCGAGCCCAATCTCGTCCTCTACTGCACCCTGGTCATCGTCCTGTCGCTCGGCACCTTCATCCTTTGGGCGCTGCTTAGCTGGATCTTCTCCATCGCCCCGCTCCTCGCCATCCTCGAAAACCGCGGCGTCGCCTCCAGCCTCGCACGCAGCCTGCGCCTCGGCCCGCTCACCGGCAAGCTCGTCGAAATCAACCTGGTCATGGGCATCGTCAAGATCGCCCTCGTCGTCCTCGCCATGGTCTTTTCCGCCACGCCGCTGCCCTTCGAGGACGTCGTCCACGGCAACACCCTCTACGCCTGGTGGGCCGTCGTCACGCTGCTCTACCTCATCGCCTCCGACTTCTTCCAGGTCGCGCGCGTCGTCGCGTTTGTCGAATTATGGGGACTCTACTTTGTCCCCGGCCCCAGCAGCTCCGCCGGCGACTCCGGCACCGCCGCCCCATCCGCCCGCGGATCGCTCGCCCCGTAGTTCATGCCCGTCTTCCCAACGTGCAGCACGGCCTGCCCGCGCCCCATCCGCGTCGTGTAGGCCTGGTGCACTTCCAGCTCGTGCCCCATCTTCGTCAGCGCGTCGATCGACGCTTGCCCCACCCGGTTCTCCATCACAATGTGGCACCCCAGCCGCGGATGCACCGTGAACCGCGGCTCCTCGAGCGCCGCCTGAATGTTCATCCCGTAGTCCGCCACGTTCGACACAAACTGCGCGTGCGCCAGCGGCTGGTTCATCCCGCCCATAATCCCGAACCCGATATGCTCGTCGCCCCGCTCCATGAACGCCGGAATAATCGTGTGGAACGGCCGCTTCCGCCCCGCCAGCGCATCCGGCGACGCCGGATCGAGCGAGAACAATCCCCCGCGATCCTGCAGCGCGAACCCCATCCCCTCCACCGTGATTCCCGACCCAAACGCCTCGTAGTTGCTCTGGATCAGCGACAGAATGTTCCCCTCGCGATCCACCACGCTCAGGTACGTCGTGTCGCTCCGGTGCAGCGCCCCCGGCGCCACCTCGCAATTCGCTCGACTCGCATCGATGAGCTTCGCCCGCTCCGCCGCATACGCCTTCGAGATCAGCTCCTCCACCGGAATCTTCCCGAACCGCGGATCGCCGTCGTATTTCTTCACGTCGGCGTACGCCAGCTTCATCCCCTCGATGCGCGTATGCAGTTCCGCCGCGCTGTGCGGCCCCTCCGCGGCCGGCGGAAACTGCTCCATGATGTTCAGCATCTCCAGCGCCGCCATCCCATCCCCGTTCGGCGGCAGCTCATACACCGTCCAGCCGCGGTAGGTGGTGTGGATCGGCTCCACCCACTCCGCGCCAAATTGCGCCAGATCGTCGGCCGTCATCGTGCCGCCCTCATCCGCGCTCGTCTTTAGAATCGCCTGCGCAATCGCGCCTTTGTAAAACGCCGTCTCCCCCTGCTCCGCCACCAAACGCAGCGCCTTCGCCAGATCGGGATTGCGAAAAATTTCCCCCACCGCCGGCGCATGCCCGTCCGGCAAAAACACCCTCCGGCTCTCCGCATTCCCGCTGATCCAGCTCTCCGACCCTTTCCAGTAGTCGTGAATCAGCTCCGGCACCGGCACGCCATGCTCGGCATAGAAAATCGCCGGCTGGAACAGCGCCGCCCACGGCAGCTTCCCCCAGCGGTCGTGCAGCTTCGTCCACCCCTCCACCGCGCCCGGCACCGTCACCGCATCGATCCCCTGCTGCGGCATTGCCGTCATGCCCTTCGCCTTCAGGTGCTCGATCGTGAGCCCCTGCGGAGCCCATCCGCTCGCGTTCAGCCCGTAGAGCTTCCCCGTCTTCGCGTCCCAGTAGATCGCGAACAGGTCGCCGCCCATCCCGTTCATCATCGGCTCGCTCACGCCCAGCACCGCATTCGCCGCGATCCCCGCGTCGATGGCCGATCCGCCCTCCTCCAGCACCCGCGCGCCCGCCTGCGACGCCTGCACCCAGGTCGTCGCCACAATTCCGTACGGATTGGCCACCACCGACCGCCCATAGCTGCGGTCCTGTCCGATCAGCGGCGCGGCAAGCATCGCGCCCAGCATACAGAGCACCCCCCATCGCACGACAGACATTCCGCCGACCCTCCCCTTCCCCCGGTCACCTGCACAAACCCTATACCCTATTCCCTATTCCCTATCCCGCCTTTACACCATCCGGCACCCTCAGTAGACTTGAAATTTCGGAGTGGAGTCGGAGTGTGTCTGCATTCTGCCCCGCTCCCTTGCCCGGATCCGGCCTCGCATCCGCCCTCCGGTAATCAGCATCCATATCGCTTTACTCAGGAGATACGCATGGCATCAGGTGTAGAAGAGAAAGTCAAACAGATCATCGTCGAGCAGCTTCAGGTCGACGAAGCCGAAGTTACCCCCGCCGCTTCCTTCCAGGAAGATCTCGGCGCCGACTCGCTCGACGTCGTTGAGCTCGTCATGCAGTTTGAAGAAGCCTTCGACCTCGAGATTCCCGACGAAGACGCCGAGAAGATCAAGACCGTCAAGGACGCCATCGATTACATCGAGAAGAACGCGAAAGGCGGCAAGTAACCTTGCAACGGCGCGTCGTTGTCACAGGTCTCGGTCTGGTATCCGCCGTCGGCAATACTGCACCCGAGGTCTGGAACCACCTGCTCGCCGGCCGCAGCGGGATCGCCACCATTACTCATTTCGATACCACCGGCTTTCCCGTCACCTTCGCCGCCGAAGTCAAAAACTTCGACCCTCTCCACTTCGTCGACAAGAAAGAGGCGCGCAAAATGGCGCGCTTCATCCACCTCGCGCTGGGGGCCACCGACGAAGCCATGCGCACCTCCGGCCTCGAGGTCACGCCGGCCAACGCCGAGCGCATCGGCGTCTTCATCGGCTCCGGCATCGGCGGATTCGACATCATCGAGCGCGAGCACTCCAACTACCTCAACGGCGGTCCTCGCAAGATTTCGCCCTTTTTCATTCCCGCCGCCATCGTCAACCTCGCTGCCGGACAGGTGAGCATCCGTTACGGCGCCAAAGGCCCCAACGAAGCCACCGCCACCGCCTGCACCACCAGCGCCCATTCCATCGGCGACGCCTACCGCATCATCGAGCGCGGCGACGCCGACGTCATGATCGCCGGCGGCTCCGAAGCCGCCATCACCCCCATGGGCGTCGGCGGATTCGCCGCCATGCGCGCCCTCTCCACCCGCAACGACGATCCGCAGCATGCCTGCCGCCCCTTTGACAAAGACCGCGACGGCTTCGTGGTCGGCGAAGGCGCCGGCATCCTCATCCTTGAGGACCTGGAGCACGCCAAGGCTCGCGGCGCAAAAATCCTCGCCGAAATCATCGGCTACGGCATGAGCGCCGACGCCCACCACATCACCGGCATGCCCGACGACGGCGACGGCTGCTTCCGCTCCATGCAAAACGCCCTGCGCAGCGCAAAGCTGGAGCCGCACCAGATCGACTACGTCAACGCCCATGCCACATCGACGCCCCTCGGCGACGCCACCGAGTCCAAGGCCATGCAGCGCCTCTTCGGCGAGCATGCCACCAGCCATAAGCTGATGATCAGCTCCACCAAGTCGATGACCGGCCACCTGCTCGGCGGCGCCGGCGGCCTCGAAGCCGGCATCACCATCCTCGCCCTGCAGAATCAGACCGCCCCGCCCACCACCAACCTCGACCACCCCGACCCGGAGTGCGTCCTCAACTACGTTCCCAACACGCCGCAAAAAGGGCCCATCCACCTGGCCCTCTCCAACTCCTTCGGCTTCGGCGGCACCAACGGCTCATTAGTCTTCCGCCGCTGGGAATAACGAATACCGGGCTTCAGCGGCATTTCGGAAGTACCACGCCCAGCTCCCCCTCCAGGCGTGTCATCCTGACGAGCAAAGCGAGGAAGGATCCGCGGTTGCTTTTCAGCTGCGACTCATCCCCGATACGCCCGTGTTGCTGCAACCTCGACGTATCTTGAAAGAACACGCCTTCGCAGCTTGCGCAAAACTCCCGTAGCGGGAGCTTTTGTATCAGGGCACGACCCCGCAGCCTGCGGAAAATCCAGCCGTTTTGAAGAGCGCGACCTCCGGTTTCGGGAAACACTCGCGATGCTTTTGCTTTTGTATCAGGGCACGACTTTCAGAGCTTGCGGAAATGCTCTGAACGCTTTTGCTTTTGTATCCGGGCACGACCTCGAGCCTGCCCTGAGCGAAGCGCCCAGGGCGCGTAGTCGAATGGGTGCCGCACAAGCCTCAAAAAGATCGGGCTTCAGCCCCGGTGCGCCGATCGCCGCGAGACCTCCGGACCTCCAGCATCCAGTAAGCCCAACCCCTGAACCGTTGTCATCCCGAACGCGCAGCGGAGGGATCTGCGGTTGCCGCTCAAAATTTTGCAGGCGAGATTGTTGCATTTGCTTTTGTATCAGGGCACGACCTCGCAGCCTGCGGAAAATCCAGCCGTTTGAAGAGGCGCGACCTCCGGCTTCGGGAAACACTCGCGATGTTTTTGCTTTTGTATCAGGGGACGACCTCGAGCCTGCCCTGAGCGAAGCGCCCAGGGCGCGTAGTCGAATGGGTGCCGAAAAAGCCTCAAAAAAAACCGGGCTTCAGCCCCTGCGCATCAATCGCCACCAAGCTTTCGGACACCCGGTCGTCCACCATCCAGTAAGCCCAACGTCTGAAAGTTTGGACTGCGGCGCAATCCAGACAGACGCAGCCGCAGATCCTTCGTCGCGCTGCTCCTTAGGATGACAACGCGGGCCAGAGAAGGACTGGCTGACGAAATGTCGTCAATCTGGAAATCTGATCCATATCTCCTCCCCGCCCGCCCCACTTTTCCGCAAACCTACAACTTTCGAGGGTAACTAAGCGGGTAAACGTGCATTTTCGGGGCAGCCGATCAATGCTACGCTGGCTCCATCGAAAGGATTTCCATGGCTCGCTCCTCCTTTGAACTGGTTGGTGCCTTCATTTCTGCCATCAATGCCCGTGACCTTACCACCATGCGTTCCCTCATGACCGACGATCACATGTATATTGACGCCCGCGGAACCAAGTACTTCGGCGCCGACCTGATGATCGAGAACTGGCGTCAGTTCTTCTTCGCCTTTCCGCAATACTGGATCTTCATCGACTCCAGCTTCGCCTATGGCGACCGCGTCGGCCTCTTCGGCGAATCCGGCGGCAAATGGCGCGTCGACGGCACCATCATCCCCGGCTCATGGAAAGTGACATCCGCCTGGCTGGCAGAAGTGCAGGAAGGAAAAATCCGCAGCTGGAGCCTCTTCTGCGATACCGCCTGGGCCAACGCCCCGGAGCAGAACCGGATCCCGACCCTGGCCATCATGGAAGTCTGAGGCCGCCTCGGACCGCCTCTTCAACGCAGCCCTTTCGAACCGAACCGCAGCCCTCCTGAGAGCTATTCCGTCCGCAGCGCCCGCGCCGGATCCACCGTCGCCGCCCTCCGCGCCGGGATAAACCCCGCCAGCGCCGCCACCACGCAGATCGCCACAATCCCCGCGCCGTAGACCGCCGGGTCCGCGATCGACACCCCGAACAGCTGGCTGCGCACCGCCCGCGTCGCCAGCATAGCCAGCGGAATCGTCACCGCCATCGCGCTCCCCGCCAGCAGCAGCACTTCGCGCAGAATGAGCCCCACCACGGTGGCCCGCCGCGCCCCCAGCGCCATCCGAATGCCAATCTCCCGCGTCCGCTGTGCCGTCGAGTATGCCAGGATCCCGTACAGCCCAATCCCCGCCAGCAGCGCCGCCAGCGCGCCAAACGCCCCGGCCAGCATCGCGATCGCCCGCTCCGCCAGCAGATTCGCGTCAATCTCTTCCGTCAGGGTGCGCACGTCGCCCACAATCAGCTTGTTGTCGATATGCGCCACCGCTGCCCGCAGGCTCGCCGTCTCCGCCTCCGGCGCCTGCCATGTCCGCACGTAAAACGTCAGCCCCGTTTGCCGCGTCGCCTGCGCAAACAGCGTGTAGCACGTCGGAATCGCGGAGTCGCGCACGCTCTGGTGCTTCACATCCCGCACTACCCCCACAATCATCGCCTCGGTGTTGGCCTTGTTCGGCCGGTGGACGTGATGCCCCAGCGCCGCCTGCGTCCCGCCGAAGTAATGCTTCGCGAAGCCCTCATTCACTATCGCCACGCGGGTCGATGTTGCCGTGTCCGCCGCGTTGAAATACCTTCCCGCCACCAGCGGCACCCCGAGCGTCTGCAGATAGGCGTTGCTCACCCACGGCAATTCGACGTCGAACTCCTCATCCGTCTTCGCATACCCCACCGGCACCATGTCGCCCTGGATGTCATCGTCCGACAGATCCGTATCGTTCGTTGCGCCCGCCGACCGCACGCCCGGCAGCGCGTTCACCGCGTCCAGCACCCGCTCCTCCACCGGGGCCACCTCCGCCGACCCATATCCCGCCAGCCCTGGATTCAAATCGAACACCAGCAAATGATCCGTCGCGAACCCCGGATTCACCCGCCGCAAATTCCCGATCGTCCGCACGAACAATCCTGCCGCGACCATCAGCATCAGGCTGAATCCGATCTGCAGCGCCACGCATGTCCGCCGAAAACTGAGCGACCCGCTGCCGCCCGACCCGCCCCGCTCCTGCATCGCGTTCGTCAGCCGCGGTCTCCGGAACTGCACCGCCGGCGCCAGGCTGAACAGCAGGCTCGCCCCCAGCGTCACCGCCAGCGTCCAGCCCAATACCTGCCAGTTCACGCTGGGCGTGAAAAAGAAAACCGATCCGCCCCATCCCGCTGACATCCACCGGATCAATCCGCGCAGCACCTCCGGCGCAATCGCCAGCCCCACAGCCGCTCCGGCCAGCCCCAGCAGCATCCCTTCCGCCAGCAGCTGCCGCACGATCTGCCCGCTCGTCGCGCCCAGCGCGTAGCGCACGCTGAATTCGCGCGCCCGTGTCGCCGCCCGCACCAGCAGCAGGCTCGCCACATTCACTACCGCCATCCCAATCACCAGCAGCACCATCGCCAGAATGATCGTCAGCGGTGTCTCCATGTCTCCGCGCATGGGACTGAATCCCTTCGCGCCGTCGTCCACATGCAGATGCGCGTCGCCAACAAATCCCTTCCGCGCCTGCGCCGACTGGTCCCGCAGCTTCGTAAACTCATCGGCGCGCACCTGCAGAAACAGCGTATTGAGCGACGCCTCCGCCTGCGCTCGCGTCACTCCCGGTTTCAGCCTGCCAACCAGCGCGATCCAGTACGCCTGCCGGTCGTTCTCATACGGCCATTCCGGCACCAGCACCTGCTCCATCGTGAGCGGCACATACACGTCCGGCGTATGTCCCCACACGATGCTGTGAAATCCCGGAGCTGCCACGCCCGCAATGGTGAACGGCATTCCGTTCACCAGCAGCGTCCGCCCCACCACCGGCGCCTCGGCCAGATGCGTTTTCCAGTAGTCGAAGCCCAGCACCGCCACCGGATTCGCCCCCGCCGCTGTCTCATCGTTCCCGGAGAACACCCGGCCCACCGCCGCCGGCACGCCCAGCATCTCGAAATAGTTCCCGCTCACCATCTCCGCCGAAACCGATTCGGCGTGGTTGTTCCACGTCACTCCCAGCGTCAGCGGCGCCTCCGCAATCAGCCCGCTCAGCGCCGCATTTCTGTCGCGCAGATCGCGGTACATCGGATACGAAAATTCATGGATGTGCCCCGGCGTGTCGCCGCCCTCCGAGTGCCGGTGCCCGTCATACGTGCCGCTAAAGCTCAGCGCCACCAGCCGTCCCGGATCCCGCACCGGCAGCGACTGCAGCAGCGCCTGATCGATCAGGCTGAAGATGGTCGCGTTCGACCCGATCGCCAGCGCCAGCGTCAGAATCGCCACCGCCGCAAATCCAGGATTCCGCCACAACCCGCGCAGCCCATACCGCACATCGCGCCCCAGCGACTCCAGAGAAAACGCCGGTCGCGCCTCCCGGCAGGCCTCGCGCGCGCCCTCGCGG
>JBARMS010000082.1:0-2165 GCA_049802575.1 Acidobacteriaceae bacterium
GATGAGACAAGTTCTGGTGTTCCTCCAAAGCGGATCAGGATCATGAAAATCCTTTACGTCTCGCAATATTTTCCGCCTGAAATGGGCGCACCCTCCGCGCGTGTCTCCGAACTTAGCCGCGCATGGGCCGCCGCCGGGCACGACGTCACCGTGCTCACCGGCTTTCCCAATCACCCCACCGGCATCGTTCCAGAAGCGTACCGGAGCAAGCTGTGGCGGCTGACCATGACGGAACGCAGTGAGCAGGTTCGCGTCGTCCGCACGTGGGTGTGGCCGCTGCCCAACCGAAAGATCTGGGAGCGTCTGCTCAACTACAGTTCCTTCTGTGTCTCAGCTATAGTCCGCGGCCTCTCGCTCGATGAGCCTGACTGCGTCATCGGCACGTCGCCGCAATTGCTGGCCGGGGTCGCTGCCTGCGTTATCGCGCGTGCGCGGCGCGCGCCCTTCATCTTCGAGGTTCGCGACCTCTGGCCCGAATCGCTCTTCGCAGTGGGGGTCTCCGGCCGCCAATCGCTCTTGTTTCGACTCGTGGGAATCGTAGCTCACGCCCTCTATCGCGCTGCCGATCATATCGTCGTCGTCAGCCCCGCCTTTGCTGACCGGCTCGAGGGCGACTGGCACGTCCCCCACGACAAAATTTCCATTGTCGTCAACGGCGTCCGTACGGACTTGTTCAATCCCCGGGTCGACGGCACAGCACTGCGCGCGAAACTCCACCTCGACGGCAAGTTTGTCGTCTCCTTCATCGGCACCATCGGCAACGCGCACGGCGTGAACGTGCTGGTCGAAACCGCCCGCCGCATGTTCCAATCCCATCCCGATGTGCTCTTTCTGGTAATGGGCGAAGGTGCCGAAAAACTCAGTCTCCAAGCGCTGGTCAAAGATTCTGGCCTGTCCAACATCGTCATCCTCGGTGCTCAGCCCCACGCGCGCATCCCCGAATTCATTCGCGCGTCGGATGTGTGTCTTGTGCTGCTCAGAAAAGCAGAGATTTTCAAAACCGTAATACCAACCAAAATGCTCGAGTTCATGGCATGCGGCCGCCCCGTCCTGCTGGGTGTCGAGGGAGTCGCGAAGTCCATCGTCGAATCCGCGGTCGCGGGCCTTTGCGTTGCGCCCGAAGATCCCGGCGCGCTGGCCGACGCGGTCATGACTCTCTTCCACGACGAGAATTTGAGAACCAGACTCGGTGAGAATGGCCACCGCTTCATCGCCATGCATATGTCGCGCACACAAACAGCGACGGACTATATCGAGACCCTGGCCAAAGTCATTGGGTGACTTCCGCCTTCCAGCAGAATCGGCTGCATCATCCTTCTTTCAGCGTTCGTTCCCGGGCCGGCATGCGGGACGGGCAAACTCTATCCATCCGGAGTATCCATGCATATCTCAGAAACGATGAGGAAGGCCGAAGGAGAAGTCACTGATTTATTGGCCTGGCGTCTGCCTTCATTCGCGCACGGCCCCCTGAATTTCGACCGCGCAAAACGATGCGCAGACGTTCTGTGCGCCTGCATCGCACTCATTATCGGCGTGCCCCTCTTCGCAGCCATCTCGCTGCTGATCTGTTTCACCTCTCCTGGCCCGGTGCTTTTTTGGTCGGTCCGCTACGGCAGGCACAATGTTCCCTTCAGGATGCCTAAGTTCCGCACCATGCGTTCGGGGACTCCCGAAGTGCCCACCCTGGCTCTTCCATCGCCCCAAAATCATATAACTCCTGTCGGGCGCCTGTTGCGCCTGGGCAGTCTCGATGAGTTACCTCAATTATGGAGCATTCTGATTGGCGACATGAGCCTCATTGGTCCGCGTCCCGTGATCTGCGCCGAATCAGAACTAGCTGCACGCCGGGCTGGTCTCGGGGTCCACTGCCTTCTTCCAGGCATCACCGGTTGGGCGCAAATCCACGGCCGCGATACCGTTTCCCTGGAAGAGAAGGCCTTGCTCGACAAACACTATCTCGATTGCCGTTCTGTACGGATGGACCTGTACATTCTCTCCAGGACCATCACCCGCGTCCTCTCCCGAGACGGAATCACCTACTAGTACTACTGTGTTATAAGAGTAGATTCCCTTTGATCGATTTTCCTGGTTCCTGGGGTGCAGATGTGGCTAACCTGGGCCCATGAAGCGTCAGCAGCCGCACTCGCCTGATCGGTCACAGCGTT
>JBARMS010000083.1:0-33866 GCA_049802575.1 Acidobacteriaceae bacterium
GCATTGCGATGGCGCAGCTCGGCGAATTCGCGCGCGCGAAGGACTTGCTGCGCAAAGCGGCGCGCGCCTTCGGTCCGCAGGAAGGGATGGCCCGTGCGCGGTGCATCGTGGGGGAAGCGGAAATCGCGCTGGCCTCGCGCGATCTGGCGTGGCCGGCGAAGGAGCTGGATGCGGCACGCGTCACGCTCGAGGAACGCGGTGACCGGCTGAACGCCGCGTATGCGCGCTATCTTGAGGCCCGGCGCCTTGTGCTGATCGGACGTCTCGACGAGGCGGAGGGCCTGTTGGCCGGCTTCGACCCCGCGCCGTTCCCGCCTGCCTTAAGAACCGCGCACGCGCTGGTGGTTGCCGGCATCGCGATGCGGCGCATTCACACGAAGCCCGCTCGCGCCGCACTTGCGCGGGCCAAGCTTGCCGCGCGGCAGGCCGGTATCCCCGCCCTGACGGCTGAGGTGGAAAGCGCATGTCGCCTGCTCCACGCACCGGCGGCGCGGCTGATCGCACGCGGGGAGGAGCGGCCGCTTCTGCTGGAGGAAGTCGAAGCGTTGTTGGCGTCGCGAGCGCTGGTGGTGGACGCATGCCGCAATGGGGTGCGCGATGGGCATGCTTTGATCTCGCTGGCCACGCGGCCAGTCTTGTTCGCGCTGGCTCGCGCATTGGGGGAAGCGTGGCCTGGCGATGTTCCGCGCAACATGCTGCTGGCCCGGGCGTTCGGCGCGCGATTCGTGGATGAATCCCATCGCATGCGGCTGCGCGTGGAAATGGGACGCCTGCGCAGGTTGCTGCGGCCACTGGCCGACATCGTCGCGACGAAAGACGGGTTTCGACTCGCGCCTCGCCGCGCGCGCGAAGTGGTCGTGCTGGCGCGGCCGATCGAAGATGAGAATGGAGACGTGCTCGCTTGCCTCGCGGACGGCGAGGCGTGGTCCAGTTCCGCCCTTGCTCTGGCGCTGGGAACGAGCCAGCGTTCGGTGCAGAGAGCGCTCGATGCGCTGGCGGCGGGCGGCAAGGTGCAGTGCTTCGGCCAGGCGCGGGCGCGCCGCTGGATCACGCCGCCGGTGCCCGGATTCACGACAACTTTGTTACTCCCTGCCCCGCTGCCCATTGAGTAAGGTGGAGCTATGAAACGACCGGCAGCCGATGTCGTGGGGGAATATGGGCCGTTTCCAGGCGCGGAACGCGTGCACGGCGTGACCTGGGATGGCGAGCGGGTATGGTTCGCATCGGGCGACAAGCTGAACGCCATCGATCCCGCGAGCGGGCAGGCGGTGCGCTCATTTGACGTAGCCGCGCACGCCGGTACGGCCTTCGATGGCAGGCACTTCTTTCAGATCGCCGAGGACCGCATTCAGAAGATCGATCCGGCCAGCGGAAGGGTGATTGCCACGATTCCCGCGCCCGGCGGCGGGCGGGACTCGGGCCTGGCGTGGGCGGAAGGCACGCTGTGGGTGGGGCAATACCGCGAACGGAAGATTCATCAGATCGATCCTGACACTGGCGTCATCCTGCGCACCATCGAGTCGAACCGTTTCGTCACCGGCGTGACCTGGGTGGAGGGCGAACTGTGGCATGCGACGTCGGAAGCCGAGGAGAGCGAGTTGCGCTGCATCGATCCGCAAACCGGCGAGGTGCTGGAGAGCCTTGCCATGCCGGCCGGAGCCCTCGTGTCCGGACTGGAGTCCGATGGCAAGGACCGGTTCTTCTGCGGGGGACAAAAGAGCGGCAAGGTGCGGGTGGTGCGGCGGCCGCGGAGACGCGATGCGGCGAGCGCGGGTGCAAGCGGCTGACGCGCTCCCCCGACGAAGGGGGGCGGCTCGGTGAGAATGCGGAATGGGTAAGGGGATCCTCTCGCGGGCTATGCTTGCAGGGAGGATCGCGCCATGGCGAAGGCGGGAATGACCGTCGAGGAAGTGTTTGCGCTGGCGGCGGAGCTGCCGGGCGTGGAGCGCGCCGTTTCGTGGGGCAGTCCGGCGCTCAAGATGAAGGGCGCCGGCGGCAAGCTGCAACTCGTGGCGTGCGTGCCCACGAACAAGGCAGCCGAACCAGGATCGCTGATGTTTCGCATGGACCGGCGGGAGCGCGGCGCGCTGCTGGAGGAGGCCCCGGAGCTTTATTACGTGAAGCCGCACTATGAGGATTACGACGCGGTGCTGGTGCGGCTGGAGCGGCTGAGGCCGGACGTGGCACGGGATTTGCTGCGCGTGGCCTGGCGGTTTGTGGGGAAGAAGCGAGGGACGAACGGTTAGGGATGAGTGCGGCGGCCAGGGGAACCCCGGCACCACGCCCGGCACTTACACCATCACGGTGACGGGGAAATCCGGCAGCCTGGCGGAAACCGGAACGGCCACGCTGAGCGTCCAGTAGCGCGGGCCGACGGCTGAGTCAAAGACTCCGCGACGTGCGGAATCAGGCCGTTCCGAATGCGCCGTGGCGGAGCGCCAGCAGCGTTACGTCATCGAGCCCGGGCGTCGAGCCGGCAAAGCGGCGCAGATCCTCGACGCAGGCGGAGATGAGGCTGGACGCGCATGCCGCGGATTGCCGGCCGACGAGCTGCATCACGCGGTCGATGCCGTACTCGCCATCGGCGCCAGCGGCTTCGGAGAGGCCATCGGTGTAGAGAAACAGCGTGTCGCCCGGGCTGAGCTGGAGCAGGGCGGAGGGAAACGCGGCATCGCGGAACATGCCGAGGGGAAAGCCGGTGGATTCCAGCAGCCGGACGGCGCCGCGCTCGACAGCGATGACGGGCAGATGGCCGGCGTTGAAGAGCTCGACGGTACCCCGCGCCTCCGCGCGTCCGCAGACGAGGGTCGCGTAGCGGCCGGCGAGCCCGATGTCGCAGAGAAAGCGATTGATGTGGAGGACGATCTCGGCGAGCGGCAGGCCCATGCCGATGAGGCTGCGGAAGAGAGCGTGGAGTTGGGTCATGCGCATGGAGGCGGCGACGCCTTTGCCGGCCACATCGCCGAGCATGAAAAAGAGCTGCCCATCGCGGGGGTAGAGGTCGCAGTAGTCGCCGCTGACCGGCCCGAGGGGTGCGTAGTGGTAGCTGGTTTCCCAGCCCTCGGCGGCGAGATCGGCGGGCGGCAGCAGGCCGCGCTGCACTTCTGAAGCGAGGTCGAGATCGCGCTGCAGTGCCTCGCGCTCGCCGGGGCTGAGATGGTCGAGGCAGAAGCGCAGCAGCGGATCGGCGAGCAAACGGTCGCGCTCCACGGTTTCGTGGCACTCTTCGCAGAGGCCATAGGTTCCGGCGGCGAAACGGTCGAGCGCGGAATCGACTTCGCTCAGGAGCGCCTGGAGGCCGGCGTCGCCGGGCGTGCGCGCGAGGACGGCTTCGAGGCGCTGCCTGCGCTCTTCAAGCTGGTCGTGGAGGTAGTCGACTGCGACGGTTTCCATGGAATGCCCTCGAGTTCCGGTTGAGTTTTTGATTCACCAGATTGCCCGCGGGAGTCAGGACATTGCAATCCGCGCCTTGCGTTGCATTGCTTCGCTTTGCCTTGCCGGACCCGAGTGGGCGAAGACGCGACCATGATCGTTTCCAATGATGCTAAGGCCCTGGAGGCACCGGTCGAGATTGACGAGGGGGCTGGGCGAGCCCGTCCGTGCTGCCTCCGTCGATTCGGAGCCTTTTCGACAGGGCGACCGCTCAAAGGAAATCGCTTGCAGGTTACCGGGGCAGGGGGCCAGCGCTCAATATAGCGAAGCCTTCAGTCGCGGCGTCTGCTCCGCGCCAACGCCGCCGTGCCGCGCCGAACAGCGTACACTTCAATCCCCGCCGAAAATCCTGTCCTGTATCTCGCACGCGTAGAATTTCGGTGCGGATCGAGGGCGCGAAAAGCAGGAGCAGCGAAGATGCACAAAGGGGAAACGATCAGACTTCAACTCAACCGCAAACCGGGAGCGCAGCCGCCACCTCCGCGCCTCAAGTTTGCCACGGCCCTCGCCGCTGTGACCGTGTTCCTGCTGGGACCGAGGGGCAATCCCGAACACGAGTATTGGGAGAAACACCTCAATCTGCCCCGCCGCATCGCGCTGGTCATCATCTGCTTTGCCGCCGGGGGATTCACGGGGATCCTGATCCGCGACGTGATCTGTCACCGCCTGCCGCTTTGCGCCCTGTGCCGTTGACGCGACGGCCGGAAAGGCAACGATCCAGGCCTGCCGGAGGGAAATGCAGGTGCCAATCGGCTTCGCGCTGCGCGCTGCGCTCAGGCCAGGCTATTCGGCTTGCGGCTGCATTCGGGTGCTGCGTCCGGCTGCGGGACGCAACCAATTCGGGTGGTGCGCTCAGGACAGAGTTTTTGCTCTGTGAGCCTCTGCGTCGATACGGTCTACCGCGCCGCGGCGGGCTGCTCGATGTGGATGCCGCGCGGGATGGTGCGATGCAGGACCGCGGCGATCTGGGTGCACTCGTCCATGAGCTGCGCGAACTGCTCGGGGAAGATGGACTGCATGCCGTCGGACAGAGCCTTGTCGGGCTGGTGGTGGACTTCGACGATCAGGCCGTCAGCGCCGACGGCAACGGCGGCGCGGCCGAGGGGCAGGACCTTGTTGCGCTGGCCGGTTCCGTGGCTGGGATCGACGAGGATGGGCAGGTGGCTGAGCCGCTGCACGGCGGGCACGATGCTGAGGTCGAGGGTGTTGCGGCTGTGGTCGGCGAAGGTGCGCACGCCGCGCTCGCAGAGGATGACCTCGTAGTTGCCCTCGCTCATGATGTACTCAGCAGCCATGAGGAACTCGTCGAGCGTGGCGGAGAGGCCGCGCTTGAGCAGCACCGGCTTGCGCTTGCGGCCGGCGGCCCTGAGCAGCGAGTAGTTCTGCATATTGCGCGCGCCGATCTGGATGACGTCAGCGTAGTCGGCGACCAGCTCGAGGACTTCGTGGTCGATGGCCTCGGTAATGATGCGAAGGCCGAACTGGTCGCGCACCTCGGCCATGATTTTGAGGGCTTCGACGCCGAGGCCCTGGAAGGCGTAGGGCGAGGTGCGGGGCTTGTAGGCGCCGCCGCGGAAGAACTGGGCTCCGGCGAGCGCGACCTGCTCGGCGATGGCAAAGGCCTGCTCGCGCGACTCGATGGAGCACGGGCCGCCAATCATCGCGACGCTGCTGCCGCCGATCACCGCGTCGGTTCCGGGGAAGCGGATGATGGTGTTGTCTTCCTTCACATCGCGGCTGACCAGCTTGTAGGGCTTCGAGACGCGGATCACTTCGGCGACGCCGGGCATCTCTTCGAGGTTGCCGCGGTCCACTTCGCCCTGGTTGCCGGTGATGCCGATGGCCGTGCGCGTGGCGCCGGGCATGGGGTGGGCGCGGTACCCGAGCGCATGGATGTGTTCGCAGACAGCCTGCACCTCTTGCTGCGTGGCCTGCGCCTTCATGACGACCAGCATCGAAAGCTCCTCAACCGATGGACCTGCAAACCCCAGTTTAGAGCATGGGGTGGGCGGGGACGAATGGCGGGCAGGTCCGGAGGCGGCGCAGGGGCACGGAGGTCATCGGCCAAAAGGTGGAGGGGCAGCGCCTGATGGGATGGGGTTTGCACAAAAATCGAGCGTGCCTCGAAACTTTGGCTGCGGGAAGGGGTCCATGCAAATGTGAGAAGTCCCGGCGGACTTCCACACAGCAACCCTCCTCGGACAACGAGGCCGCCGCACTCACCGGAGCGACTGCCTCGTTGCTTTTTCTTTTGGGCCGGAACTTTGCCGTCAGGCAGCGCGGCGCAGCGTAAAGCGCGCACCGGTTTGGCGCAGCCAGCGCCCCGTCTTCAGAAAAACATCCGCATAGGCCAGCAGCGCGATGGCTCCGCCCAGCAGCGTGTAAGCGGCGCGACGATGGACTACGGTTGCCGGCGGGAGTCCGGAAAGCGACAGCAGAAAGACGATGTAGGCCGTGAGGCAGAGCGTGTAGAGGGAGTAGTTGACCTTGAGCAGCGAGAACGCACCCCACGCAAAAAAGACTACGAGCACGGCCAGCACCGTGGGCGACGGATGCAGATACGCCGCCAGCAGTCCCGCGAGCCATCCCCCGGCTACTGTGCCGGCGACACGCATGAGGCCGCGGGTCAGCGTCTGATAGATATCGGGACGGACGACAACCAGCGTAGTCATCGGGATCCAGTAGCCGCTGAGGTAATTGAGATGGCGGTCGATCTCCGCTGACGCGATGACGACCAGTGCCATGCGCAGGCCGTAGAGACAGACCGGGACGCGCAGAGTGGTGCAGCGGCGCAGGTTGTCGAGATTGAGATGCAGCTCGGTGTCCGGCTCGGGAGGTTGGATGGGAGCAGGGCCGCGGCGGCGCCAGCGATGCACGACGAGCGCGGTGATGAGGGTTTGGAGAATTCCTCCGGCGAAAACCATCGCGGCGCGCTGCATCGCCTGATAAGGATGGGTATGGAAGGCGCTTGCGACCAGGAGGAAGATGGTCCACTGCAGGCCGACCCAGCTGGTGCCGCCCTTCATGGCGGTGAGCAGGGCATAGGCGGCCGACCAGAGACCAGCCATGAGGACCAGCAACACGCTCTGATGGCCAAGGATGGAGCCCACGAAGGTGGAGAAGGTAATGCCGACAGCGGCCAGCAGCATGGGGAGAATGCAGGAGCCGCGAATGCGCTGCAATGAGCCCAGGCCGGTGGTGAAGGCTCCGCCGGCAGCGACGAGTCCGGCGGCGGGATGACCGGCCGCGATGCCCGCGCCCAGCGCGATGGCCAGGGCCGGCGACGAGCGCCACGCGACTGCGGTGTTCCACTCGCGCCAGTCGAAGAGCAGGGTTTCGCGCAGGGCGTGCGTCGCGTCGGGCTCGGTGGCCATGGTTGCTGAGATGATGGGGGGCGTGGGGCCTGTGGCGCAAATCCCCTTGTTGTCGTTATCCTGCTCCGTTGCCCTGGGAGGATTGGCGTTTGAACAAAGTTTGGAAATCCGCCGCTGCCGCCGTCGCCGATATTCCGTCGGGCGCCACGCTCATGATCGGCGGATTCGGGCTGTGCGGGATTCCGGAGAACCTGATCGCGGCGCTGGTCGAGGAAGATGCGCGGCGCGGCCTGAAGGGGTTGCACACGGTCAGCAACAACATGGGCGTCGATGGATTCGGCATGGGCCTGATGCTGGAGGCCGGGATGATCGCCTCGCATACAGGGAGCTACGTGGGCGAGAACCGGCTGCTCGAAGAGAAGGTGCTCAAGGGCGAGCTGGATCTGCGGCTCACTCCGCAGGGCACGCTGGCGGAGAGGATCCGCGCGGGCGGGGCGGGGATTCCGGCGTTCTACACGCCGGCGGGAGCGGGCACGATGGTGGCGGAGGGGAAGGAGAGCCGCGAGTTCGACGGGAAGACGTATTTGCTGGAACGATGGCTGCAGGCGGATTTTGCGCTCATCAAGGCGTGGAAGGGCGACCGGACGGGAAACCTGATTTACCGGAAAACGGCGCGGAATTTCAATCCGATGATGGCGGCGGCGGCGAAGATCACGATTGCCGAAGTAGAAGAGCTGGTCGAGCCGGGCGCGCTCGATCCTGAGGTGATTGTGACGCCGGGCGTGTATGTGCAGCGGATGATCGTGGGGCCACGCTACGAGAAGAGGATCGAGCGGCGGACGGTGCGGGCTGCTGCGAGCTAAGACGTGCTAATGAAAAGAAAATCATTTGTCTGCCTCTTTCCTGCAATATTTTTTGCTATGGGATGCGGCTCTGCGCCCAGTACAGCCCCAAGTGATTATGTTGGGGAATATGTATTCAAACCTAACAATGCCGGCACAGGCAATTTTGCAGACTTCGTCATTCTTAGGTCGGATCACATCGCCATCGAAGTCCGTTTTTCAAAGGGCGCGGACCGAGCAGCAAACACTCAGGAAAGCTGGTACCTGACTCACACAACGGGGGAAAACGTAGTCATTGGGAATTACTCTTACCCAGTAGAAGTCTCGCGCTCGGCAATCAAACCTGGCATCAATGAGCTTGGTCAATATTACGAAAAGGTGCGGTAAATGTACCTGATTGGTTGCAGGTTTTCGACTGTTATATAGCCCTCGTCCCGGATATCGGATTCAACAGCAACAAGCAGAGTTCAGCACACTGCTTCAACAGGCTGTTACAACTCAAAGCCAGGAAAATCGTCAACTGTTTCAGGCTGATGTCAATGGTTCCGGGTGACATGATCCGCCAAAATCGTCTCGACGCTGGCGGACGAACTGGGCGTCCATCGCGCCGGCTATTTCGGCGACAGGCCGGAGGGTTTGCCGGATTCGGAATTACCGGGGCCTCCGACGATCCGCAGTGTGGGAATGCGGTCGTCCATCGAGGGCAGGGGCGGGAACGGCTCGTGCGGCTCGGCCTGGTACCAGTAGGCGACTGAGTAGTAATTGTCGGAGCGATGGTTGGCGTGGCCGTGCTCGATGGTCGCCTTGAACGAAGTCTTGAACGGAATCGGCGAATCGAGGTGGAAGCGGTAGACGCTCGACCGCCCTCCCGCCAGCTCTTTATCGACGACCGGCGCCCCGTAGTACTGGTAAGAGAACGAGGCTCCGCCAAAATCCCATGCGCCGAGGAAGTAGTCTTCCGATCCTGTGCCCACCACGGGCGTCTGCTCGCCGTCGATGAAGAACATGGGATCGCCTTCGCCCCACCAGCCATCCTGATTTTGCAGCACCGACATGGTGACGCCGACGAACTGGCCGTGACCCTTCGCCTCCATCCAGACGTAGTTATCCTTGCCGTCGAGGTTTCTCTTGTAATTCACCAGCGGATCGCCGTTCTCGTACCACTGGTCGGTCCATCCATGGTTGGGCTGGGCCTGGCGGTATTCGGCGTGGAAATAGAGCGTGTCGGCGGGCAGCGCGTGCGCGTAGGAGCGGTACTCGATGTTGTAGTAGAGGTTGTTCACGGCCATCTTGCCGTCGTTGGTCACGGTGATGCGCGCGTGGTGCTGGTAGGGCATGGGGAAGAACGAATTCAGCGCATTGTTGTTGCCGACGGAGAGTACGGCGGATTGCCAGGTGAAAGCCTGGCCGAGGCCGAGGCCGAAGAAGTCGCCGATGGGCGCTTCCACGCTGGGGTCCTTCTCGCCGTCCCAGTAAATGCGGAGCACGATGCGCTTGAGATAGTAGGGCTCGGGGTCGGAAATGGTGAACCACAGGTGCGACACCATGCCCGGGCCGTCGGCGTCGAGGATGGTGAGCGTCTGGCCGGGATTGATGGGCAGAGAATCGGCGTTGCCGCCTGTCTTCTCCTCACTCGAGGCCAGATGCCAGGTGTAAGTCTGCTGCTGGGTCAGGTCCGGCATCCAGGAGGGCACTTGCGCGTATGCCTGGCATGCGAAGGCAAGAAGGCCGAGGCCCATTCCGAACTGCGTCGCTATTCTTCGTTTGCTCGATCGCACCGCTCAGTCGCTCCCATTCAGCGAAAACGCCGGCCGCTGTGCATGCCGCCACGACCACATGAGGAAGGAAGTCGCGGTCAGATCGATGGCCGGCTCCGTGGTCGTGTAGGACTGCATGTTGTCTTTGTAATAGGTATACACGGAGGGGTCGTAAGCGCCGTCGTTGCCGTTGAATTTGGCGAACTTGTTGCCGCCATTCGCCGGGCAAAGATTCATTCCGTCGACGACGCCGGAGCTGGTTCCGTCTGCCGGGCCCTCGGACGACGCGCCCCACAGGATGGGCGTGCCGCCGGAGGTTCCATCGAGCGAGCCGGCCAGATTGGCCACCTGATGCTGGATACAGTTGGGAAAGGTGGTGCCATCGCCGACGATAAACGAGGAGCCCCAGGAGTTAGCACCCAGGATGTTGCCGAGCCAGCGCTGGGCATACAGGTTGTAGCTGGAGTCGCCGGTGATCCAGTATGCCTCGCTGGCCATGACGGAAAGGCCTGCGCCGCGGGATGTCACGTCGCCGTTGTCCCACTGCTCGCCAAAGCCCCACGGATCGAGTTGCGCCTGAGTGACCGCCTGGCCTACCTGAGCGAGCAACTGTTTGCGGATGCCGGCTGCCGTGAAGGCCAGCCCGCCGGGGTCGCCGGCCGATTTGAGCGCGCGATATAACTCGAAATGCGCGAGGCCGCTCACGTCGAGCAGATTCAGGGTGTCGACGAATCCCGGTTTGTAGATGTACTTCACGTAGTTCCGCGCAAATTGGGCGGCGTCGCCGAGATAGTGCGCAGGATCGGTGACGGGCAGCCCGGCGGGGATGGAACCGGCCTGCTGGGCCAGCGCGAGGGCGAAGTATAACTCCGTCGCGCCCCACTCCATGTCGTCATCCCACACGGTTTCGCCGCTCGGAGGGACGGTGGTGAGCAGGCAGGTGGGGCACGGGAGCGTGTAGGAAAACGGCGCCGGATCGGGATAGGTGAGGTCGGCGAGCGAGTAGACGTGCTCCGCCTCTCGCAGGCAGGTGGCCGCGAGCACCGGCTTGGTCGCATGATTGATTTGGTAGCAGAGGGCGAAATCCGCCGTGAGGCGTCCGGCGAGATTGGGGCTGACCGGTCCGCCCGGAGGACCGACGAAGACCGCGCGATTGCAGATATAGAAGGTGGTCTGGGGATCGCAGGGCTCGGGGTCGCCGGGCTGATCGTAGGTATCGGCGGTCTGCGGCAGGGTCCAGATGTCGTACTCGGTGATGAGGCAGTATGGGCTCGGGTAGGCGCCACCGCAGTAGCCGCCGGTCGAGGCCGGATCGCCCATGCCGTAATAATCCCAGTCCTGGCTGTTGTCGACCTGATAGGAGAGCGTGCTCGTGGAGTCGTCCCACATTCGCATCAGCCACCTGAGGCCGAAGGCGGCTTCGCCGGTGAAGTCGGAGGAGTAGGGAGCGCCGTCGCCGCTGTCTCCCGCGTAAGACACCGCAACCGGGGGAGCGGGAGGATGCACGGGCGCGTTGTTGCCCATTTGGTTGGGAAAATCGCGGACGCCAAGTTCCATCATGGCGACGACGTAGGTCTCGTCCTCGACATACTTCATGTAGTCGCCGGCGTCCCACCAGCCTCCGGCGGCATTGATGTTGGGTAACTTCGCGGGGACGAGCGGCGGCGCGGGCGGCTCGTTATCGACATAGCCGTTGTCGTCGATGGGAGGGGTGAGATAGCGACGCGCGTTTTCGTCCTTCAGGTGGCCGGGAGCGGTGCGGAGTGCATTCGGGATGTAATCCGGACCGTCGCGCTCGGTTTGATAGAAGAAGAGCGTGTTGAGCAGGAAGCCGGGATAGAGGACATCCGCCGTATCGACGGCGAAGGGCGGCGAGGTTGCGGAGACGGGGCCGCTGACGGTGATCTTGTAGCTGTTGCCCGGGGGCGCGGAGAAGTCGATGGGGTAGACGCTGTAACTCAGCGTGGCGCTGTGCGCCCACGTACCCAGGGAAGCGCCCACGATGCCGGAATCGACGAGGTGGCCTCCGAGATTCTTTACCTTGAAGGTGACGCCGCTGACCGGAGCATCGGTCATGAGATACGCGCGCGCGGCCTGGCCTGCTTCATAGCCGGCCTGGTTGACGCGGACCCAGCCGGTCTGGGCGACTGCCGGCGCCGTAAACGCCAAGGCCAGACCCGCGAACAGCCAGGCGCTCGCGGACCGTGGGTAATGGATAAAACGCGTCATAGGCACCTCCGCGAAACGTCAGAAATCATACTGGAGCGCGACTCGCACGCCCGGGTTCGCTACTTTGATCCGTCCAGCGCGACAATGTCAACGCCGAATGGGTCGAGTACCGCATGCCGCAGGCTGGCGGGCGGGAGTTTCATCGTGGTCAGCAGCGTCGTCGCCTGCGCCGACCCCAATCCATATTGGTTCAGATCGGGAGCGAGGTTCTGCGGCTCCCCGGAAAGATTGAGCGCCACCAGGACAGCATGATTCCCGTTGCGCCGCAGATAGCACAGCACGTTGGGATCGTCGGGCATGACATCGACCGAATCGCCGTCGCGCATCGCCGCATTGTCGCGGCGCAGCGCCAGCAGCCGCTTGTAGAAGTTGAGGATCGAAGCGGGATCCTGCAATTCGCTGACGACGTTGTGGGTTTTGTAGCTGGCGGGAATCGGCAGCCAGGGCGTGCCCTCGGTGAAGCCGGCGTTCAGGGCGCTGCTCCACTGCATCGGCGTGCGTTCGCCGTCGCGGCCTTTGTTCTTCGGCCAATCCATGCGGCCCAGCGGATCCTTCACGTCCTCGAGACGCTGCGGATCGTTGTTGCTCATCCCGATCTCTTCTCCGTAGTACATGACCGCGGTGCCGCGCAGGGTGAGATAGAGCGCGGCCATCAGCTTCGCGATTTGATCGTTGTGCACGACGTCGCCGTAGCGGTTATAGGAGCGCTCCATATCGTGGTTGGTGATGACAAAGACGGGCCACTCTCCGGAGGACTCGATGAGGTCGATCTGGCGGCGGAACTTCGGCGCGGAGAGGGTGTTGATGGTCGCGAACATGAAGTCCATCGGCAGCTGAATCTCATCGTCGTGGTCACCGTAATACTGCTTCAGCTGGCTGATGTTGTCCGTCCAGGTTTCGCCCAGCAGCACTGCGTCGTAGTGGTTCGAGAGGGCGCGCAGGCGGCGCAGAACGGCGTGATTCTCCTCGAGATTGTCGTTGAACCGATTGACCATTTCGCCGTTCACGTACGGATTATCGTGCAGGGCGGGGTCTTCGAAGAGCGTGTCCACCGCATCGAGGCGGAAGCCGGCGACGCCGCGGTCGTACCAGAAGCGCGCGGCGTCGAACATGGCTTTTTCGACCGCGGGATTGCGCCAGTTGAGGTCGGGCTGCGCGGCCTCGAAGTAGTGGTAGTAGTACTGGCCGGTCTTCGCGTCCCAGGTCCACGCCGATCCGCCGAAATCGGAGATCCAGTTGTTGGGCGGCTGGCCTGGACCTTTGCCATCGCGCCAGATGTACCAGTCGCGATGCGCCGAAGTGCGTGAGGAGCGGGAATCGAGGAACCACGGATTCTGATCGGAGGTGTGATTCAGGACGAAGTCCATGAGGACGCGGATGTGGTGCTGCTTCCCCTGCTCGACGAGGCGATTGAAGTCGGCGAGCGTGCCATACATCGGGTCGATGCTGGTGTAATCCGAAACGTCGTAGCCGAAGTCTTTTTGTGGGGAGGGATAGCAGGGCGTGATCCAGATGCCATCGACGCCGAGGGCTTCGAGATAGTCCAGCTTCGATGCGATGCCGTTGAGGTCGCCGATGCCGTCGTTGTTGCTGTCGGCAAAGCTGCGCGGGTAGACCTCATAGATGACCGACGGCCGCCACCATGGGTGGGTGTGTGAGACGGCGGAGGGTTGCACCTGGCCCGCACACTGCAATGAAAAGCAGCCTGCGAAGCCCGCAAGCGCGAAGCCAAAGATCGCCAACCGCTGCCCCATCATGGATCACTCCTCGTTTCAGTCAATCGTCCGATCCAGCTCGTTCGAACTCGCAGCGCTCGTCCCTGAACTACCTTTTCCGGTTTGCCTCGTCCCGGAAATGAATCGCAATCTCGAGATGGGCGTCGCTATTGGCGTCCGCCTGCGGCATTTGAAACTGTAGTTGTGCCTTATTGCCGTCACCCGCGGTGAGTGTGGCTCCGTCGACGGACGCAATCTCACGGGGATTCCACACGCCGAGCTCGCCGGAGGCTTGCGCGGGGCCGGCCAGGGTGATCGTGAGGACATCCCGCTGCGGCGACCAATGCTGCGCGACCACGCGAACGCCGCGACTGGCGCTGCCCGCGAGAGGCAGGTTGCCGTTCTGCGCGATGCCGAATTCGCCGGACAATTCAATCGTCACCGTCTCGGTGCCTTGTTTGGTCGCGATGTGCATCCGGACATGCTGGTCGAGCGCGTTCGTCTCGATGTGGAAGGGAATGGGGCGACCATCGAGCAGCACGCGGTGCACGTGCGCACGCAGGCTCAAAGCCGGGGCGAAATCGAGGTCGCACGCCTGATCGCCGGAACCCTGGCCGCGGCGCGTTACTTCGAGGCGAATCGCGTCGAGGGTCTTCGACCAACTCAGGTCGAGCGCGGCGGCTCCCACGCGTACATTGGCCACGGAGAACGAAGTCCAGTCCGGCGGAATGTGCGGCGCGAAGGTGAGCGTATGTGTGAGGGCATTGGATTCGAGGCCGAACAGGCCGCGCAGCATCGGAGCGGCGACCATCGCCGACGACCAGATCTGCGCGGGGGAACCTGAGGGCACGGCGTAATTGCCGGACAGGACCTCGGTGATATGGCCTGGGGAGCCGACGCCGGTCAGCTCCGCATTCGTGCGCAGGTTCGCATAGCCGAGCAGCGGGCGGTGGTAGCGGTAGGCGGCCATCGACGCCCATCCTGTGAAGAGCGGCCACACCGTGCCGTTGTGATAGCCGCCGGGATCGTAGTGCGGATCGCGCGATGAGATGATGCGCATGCCCCAGTCGGTCTGGAAATCTGGCGCACCGAGCCGGTCGAGCATCGTCTCGGATTTGTCCGCGTCGAGCAGCCCGAATTCCATGGGGACCGCCGTGAGCACGCTGGGGGTGCGCATCGGCTGGTTTTGCAGGTCGAGGCCGAGCGAATAAATCTGTTCGTCGGGAATCCAAAATACCTGATTGAGCACGGGCAGCTGGCGGTTGAACTCGGCCGTCAGCTGATCGCTGATGTCCGTTTTGTTGAGCAGCGCAGCCAGCCCCGCGAGCGAGCGTACCGCTTCCACACCGAGCGCGCTCTGGTACAGTTCCGCGCGGATCGGCGTCAGTGGGCCGGCCTCGATCCAGCCGTGGCCGACGTTCAGGTTCTGCGCCAGGCCCTGGGTACCGCAGGTGGAGGCCAGATATTGATACGCGCGCCAGAGATTATCCCAGTGGTCGCGCGCAAACTGCACGTCGCCGCTCTGCTGCACGTAATCGCTTGCCGCGATGAGGAAGAGCGGGGTCGCGTCGGCCGCTGCCCATGCGAAGGGAACGGACTGAAACCAGGGCATGAGTGTGGCGGACTGCGAGATTTCGTGGGGAATTTTGCCGTCGTGGCGCTGCACACGCGCAAGGAAATCGATCACGGCCCGCGATGTCGCAAAGTCGCCGACGGCGTTCAGGGCCAGCGCGGTCCACAGCTGATCACGGCCGAAGAACCACGCGAAGCCGGGGCGTTCGTCGTCGCCCGAAACGTTGTACCCCGCGATGAGTCCGGTGCCCAGATACGGATTGTCGACGCGCGCCTGGATCATGCCGATCTCCGACCACGTCAACGCATCCTGCAGCATGGGGTCGGGGAGGCTCACCTGCACGCGACCCTTCAGGTAGTTCGCGTACCAGGCGCGCGCCTGCTCGAGGGTCGCGTCGAATTGGGACGTGAGGTGCTGATAGAGGAGCTCGGCCTCTTTTGGTTCGGGGGGACTGGGCTCGGCTTCGACCGGCGTGGGGTGCGCGGGCTCCAGCGGCTTCGATTCGGCCTCTGCCGATTTTGCCTCTTGCGTTCTACCCAGCCAGCCGGTCATCACAATCGTTTTCGAGCCGGTGCCCTTCGGCGTCACGCCGAGGGAGAATGCTGTTTCGCGCGGACCTGGGTAGTCGGGCGGATATGCTTCGGCATACTCGGTCGCGGACGGCGAGCCCACCACCGCCTCAAAGCGCAGCTCGGGTTCGGTCATGACATAGGCGTGGAGTTTGGGATTCCAGTCCACGTCCATGCCGCCGATCGCCGCGGGCCACTCCAGTTGCAGATCGGGCTGGAAGGACGCGATGATCTCGATCGGCTCGGCCGTCTGAATCTTAAGCTGGATCAGGGCGGCGGGCTGATCGATGGGGACGAGGAGGGTTTCCTCGATGGAGAACGTGTTGCTCGCGTAGACCAGCGTCGTCGACTCCGGCCGAACGGTGACGCTGCGCACGAGGGAGTCGCAGGAGATGACCTCACCATCTGCGCGGACGCTGAGATGAAAATCGTGGAGGATCTTCAGCGGCCAGGCCCACGCCTCGAAATGGCCGGACTCGTGGCCGAGCAGAGCGGAGCGATGACCGGGGATCACGAGGAATTCCGCGGGCCGCGCGTCGCGGGAGATTTCCGGCAACGCGCCGGCATTCCCACTCGAAACCTGACTGAAGCCGGGAAGCGCGGCTGCCACGGCAAGCAAAGCCGCTGCGCCGCAGCGAGTGGCGCGCAGGCGGGAACTGCGTTCGGGCGGCGCGGATGCGGCGATTCGATGCATAAAGAAGCAGTGCGCAGGAAGAGTGCGCGTCCCCAACAAAGTACAACCTTCACAGAACGGCGGCAGCGTGGCGGTCTTGTGCGGCTCTCACCGCGGGCCGCTGGAAGGACTTCCCCGCGCCATTCCGTGGTCGGCAAAATTCTATATCGAATCGTTTGAATTCTGCGCTATCATCGCCGTGCCGCGCCGGCAGCCGGTGCCGCGTGCAGTGAACGGAGAGGTGCGTGATGCTCAGGAATACCTGTCCGGCAGCGCTGCTGCCGATCGGTCTGGTGGCCAGTCTTGCATGCGGGGCCGGCGCACTGCGCGCGCAAACCATCGATGTCGACATCGCCCCCGGCGACGCGGTCAATCATTTCGTTCCGCAGCAAACGCTTGGGGCGGGACTCGATCGCATCTCCGTCGAGGCGATCGACAAGGCGCTCACTCCGAAAATCCTCGCCGCAGTTGCGCCCTCGGGCTGGGAGCCCATCACCTACCGGCAGAATACGGAATTGGCCGTCGAGGCGTGGCACTGGAATCCGAACGGCACGTGGAGCGATCCGGCAGGGCGCGGCTACTTCACGGGGTCCACGACACTCGGCGATCCGATTCGCTACTCCTACGGCTACTCCCTGCCGCGGCGCGGCTTCACGCGCAACGACGGCACAGGCAACAGCGGTTTCTCGCGGCTGACCGATGGGGATGCCAACACCTTCTGGAAGAGCAATCCTTACCTGACGCAGCGCTACACCGGCGAAGCGGACGACCTGCACCCGCAGTGGGTGGTGATCGACCTGAAGAGCAAAGAGGTGGTCGACGCCATTCGCATCGACTGGGCCGCGCCCTTCGCCACGCATTACCTGGTGCAGTACTGGACGGGGCTCGATCCCATCGGCCGGCCCACGGAGGGAATCTGGCAGACCTTCCCGGACGGCGCGATCACGGCGGGGAAAGGCGGGACGGAGACCATCTCGCTCACGCACATTCCCCAGGTCCTGCAGTTCGTGCGCATCCTGATGACGGGATCGTCGAACACCTGCGATGCCGACGGAGCGTCGGATCCGCGCAACTGCGTGGGCTATGCCATTCGCGAGCTGTATCTGGGGACGCTCGGGCCGCGAGGCGAGTTTCACGATCTCATCCGGCACACGGCCGATCAGGATCAGACCACGACGTACTGCTCGTCGGTCGATCCCTGGCACACGAAGGATGATCTGCTGAACACGAGGCAGGCGCAGACGGGATTCGACCTCTTCTATACGAGCGGCATTACCCACGGCCTGCCGGCGATGATTCCAATCGCCATGCTGTACGGCCAGCCTGACGATGCCGCCGCGCAGATCAAGTACATCGAAGAGCGGCACTATCCCCTCTCGTATGTGGAAATGGGCGAGGAAGCGGACGGCCAGTACACCACGCCCGAGGATTACGCCGCGCTGTACATCCAGTTCGCCGCGGCCCTTCACAAGGTGGACCCGAGCCTGAAGCTGGGCGGCCCGGCGTTTCAGGGCGTCAACGAAGATATTTTGTTCTGGCCGGATGCGAATGGCAACGCATCCTGGTTTGGGCGCTTTCTCGATTATCTGAAGGCGCACGGCCGCATGCAGGACCTCGCGTTCTTCTCATTCGAGCACTACCCGCTCAATCCCTGCGCGTTTGACTGGGGCGGGCTCTATGAAGAGCCGCAGCGCATCGAGCACATCGTACAGGTGTGGCACAACGACGGGCTGCCGAAGGATGTGCCGTTCTTCATCACAGAATCGAACTTGTCGTCGAGCGCGAGCGAAGCGTATCTCGATAACTTTGCGGGCCTGTGGCTCGCGGACTATATTGGCTCGTTCCTCACCGTGGGCGGCAACGGCGTTTATTACTTCCACTATTTGCCGCTGCAGGAAGACCGCGGCTGCAGCGATTCGCCCGGCGTCTTCGGGATGTTCACCGTCGATAAGAACTACAACATCCTGCAGCCGCTCTCACAGTTCTTCGCGAGCGAACTGATCAACACGGAGTGGGTTCAGCCGGGAACGCAGGAGAACACCATCTTTCCCGCGTCGAGCGCGGTGAACGACGGCGCGGGCCACATGCTGGTGACGGCGTATGCGGATCTGCGGCCGGATAAGCAGTGGTCGGTGATGCTGGTGAACCGCGACCAGGAGGTGGCGCACACGGTGAAGATCGTTTTTCATAACAAGGACGATGGGCGGACGCTGGGATTTTCCGGAGCGGTGCATGCGGTGATCTTCGGCAAAGAGCAGTACGCATGGCATCCGCCGACGGTTTCACCGCTGTCGCACCCGGAGCACACGGACGAGCCAGTGATGGTGAGCGGCATTGGCCAGGCCGACCCCGATGGTCCGCCGAAACAGGAGGATCTTCAGGTGACGGCCACGTCGGGGTTTGAGATTCCGGCAGCGTCGATCATGGTGATCCGGGGAACGCTGGCGGTGCAGTAAGTTGCGCTCTATGAAAAGAGCAACCGCAGTCCTATCTGTCGCGTGGCGAGACCCAGAGACAGAAGCAACCGCGGATCCCTCGCTGCGCTTCGGGATGACACAGGAGGATGGAATGCGGATTTTCAGGTCAGATCCTCCGATTGGCGCAGGAACACGCCAAGCTCCGCTCAGGATGACAACGCTTTTGGTTTTGAAGTTTGGAGGCAGCCCGCTACCGAGGATCGTGCATGGCTGAAGAAGTCAACCCATCCGCAAATGCGGGGGCCGGCACGGTCCGGCTGACCCGCACGCTGGGGCTGTGGAACCTGATCATCATCGGCCTGGTGATCATCCAGCCCACCGCGCCCATGGGCATCTACGGGGTCATCAACAACACGGCCCATGGGCACGTGGTCACCACCATTTTGATTGCGATGGTCGCGATGCTGTTCACCGCGATCAGTTATGGCCGCATGGCGCGGATCTATCCCAGCGCGGGCTCGGCCTACACCTACGTCGGCCAGGAGATTCACTCGGCTGCCGGATACATTGTGGGCTGGGGCATGGTGATGGATTACCTGCTCAACCCGCTTATCTGCACCGCGTTCTGCGCCAAGGCGGCGATGAACATCCTGCCCGGGCTGTCGTTCTATGTCTGGATCATCATCTTCGCCGCATTTTTCACCTGGGTGAACCTGCGCGGCATCCGCACCTCGGCGCAGATGAACGAAGCCCTCTGCGCGGGCATGGTGCTGGTGGTCATCATTTTTCTGGGCGCGGTAGGGCGCTGGCTGTGGCACGCGCACTACGATCCTGGCTTCTTCACGCGGCCGTTCTACGATCCGGCGACGTTCCATCCATCGACCATCTTTGCGGGGACATCGGTCGCTGTGCTCACCTACATTGGATTCGACGCGGTCTCCACGCTCTCAGAAGAAGCAGAGAACCCGCGGCGGAACATCCTGCTGGCCACGGTGCTGGTATGCGTGATCACCGGCGTGCTCTCGGGCATCGAGGTCTATGCGGCGCAGCTGGTGTGGGGATCGACGCCGTTTCCCTCCGACCGCGTTGAGTCGGCCTTCGCGATCATCTCGCAGCGCGTCGGCGGGCAGGTACTGTTCCAGATCATCAACTTCACGCTGCTCGTCGCGAACATGGGCTCCGGTATGGGCTCGCAACTGGCCGCCGGGCGGTTGCTCTACGGGATGGGACGCGGCAACGCGCTGCCTCAAGGATTCTTCGGGGCAATCGAGCCGAAGCGCCACGTGCCTCGCAACAACATCATTGCGGTAGGCGCCTTTGCGCTGGTGGGCGCGGCGCTGCTGGAGTTTTTCTCGAACCGCCTGGGCGGCGGCGCCTATGAGATTGGCGCCGAGGCGCTCAACTTCGGCGCCTTCGTCGCGTTCATGGGGGTCAACGCCGCAGCATTCGTTCACTATGTGCTGCGCGAGCGGCGACGCAGCCCGGGTTTCCTGCTGGTACCGCTGCTGGGGTTCGTCATTTGCGGATTCATCTGGGTTCACCTCAGCCGGCCCGCTCTTATTCTTGGCACGGTCTGGATGACCGCGGGCATTGCCTACGGGGCGGTACGCACGCGCGGCTTCCGCTCTGAGCTGGTCAACTTCGATATTCCACCTGAGGACACGCAGCCGGAGCCGTAGCGCGTGGCCGCGGAGAGGTTTCGCGCGGCCACAACTCAAATCGAAAGGAGAGCGCAACGAGAGCTTATGCCAGGTCGCAGAACTCCACCGAAACACGTCACCATTGTGGATGTCGCTCGCATCAGCGGATTTTCTCCCTCGACGGTCTCCATCGTTCTCAATGAGGCACCGCTCTCCCGCTACGTTGCGGCGAAGACCAAAGAGCATATCCGGAAGACGGCGCAGACGCTGGGCTATCGTCCCGACGCTTTTGCCCGGTCGCTGCGCAGCCGCCGGAGCAACACGATCGGGATCATGATCTTCGACATCTCGGATCCGTTCTGCACGCTGATCCTGCGCGGCATCGAGCACGCGCTGCACCCCACGCCGTGGCTGCCGATCATGATGGATGCGCACAACGACCGGCGCCAGTTCGAGGGCTACCTGGAGATGCTGATGGAGCGCCGGGTGGAAGGGCTCATCGTGGTTGCCAACTGGCTTTTTGAAGAGGGCGGCTTGCTGGGGCGGGTGCGTGCCGGGAACCTGCCGGCGATCGTGGTGGGCCGCGATCTCTCTGCCATGGGCATGCGGTCGGTGATCGTGGAAAACGAGCAGGGTGGCTACCTGGCTATGCAGCACCTGTACGAACTGGGCCATCGCGAGGTTGCGGTGATCCGCGGGCCAGCCGGGCTGAGCGACAGCCGGCGCCGGTGGGAGGGCATTCAGCGCTTCGCGGACGAGCACGGCTTCGCCATCGATCGCCGCTGCGTGCGGGAGCTGCCCGACGCGCAGGACGCCAGCTCCGGTTTTGAGGGCGGCATCGCGCTCACCGAGGAGCTTCTGCAATCCGGCTCGGTGTTCACCGCGTTGATCGCCTTCGACGATCTCACTGCTCTTGGAGCCGTGCGCTGCCTGGCGCGGGCCGGCCGGCGCGTCCCCCAGGACTGCTCCGTGATTGGGTTCGATGATGTGCCGCCGGCGCTGCTCAGCACGCCTGGGCTGACGACGATCCGGCAGCCGATGGAGGAGATGGGCAAGCTGGCGGCGGAATTTGTTGTCGATTCGATCCTCAATGCGAAAGAGCCGCACGAGGACGGGCCGCTGGTGAGGATGCTGCCGCCCTCGCTGGTTTTGCGCGACTCGACGGTGGCGCCGGAGGCGCGGCTTAAACGCGAGGCTTATATTGACAAAGCATGAATCGGCTGCATACTTTTGTTCAAACGATTCAATACGCGGCCGCCCAATCCTGCTTTGCCGGCCCCGTCGCGATTCGTTCCGGGGTCCAACGCCATTCCTGGCTGGAAGAGGAAACAGCATGACGACGCCTATGCATCCTGGCACTCGCAGTGTTTATCGCCTGTTCCTTGTTTTCTTCGCCGCGCTGGCGGCCAGTTGTGCCGGATGGGGGCAGGCCGGCAGCGGCGGCATTTCCGGACTGGTCTCCGATCCGTCCGGCGCTGTGGTTCCCGGGGCCTCCGTCACGGCGCAGAATCAGGCCACCGGGGTGAAGCAGTCCACCGTTTCCACCGGCGCGGGCTTGTACTCCTTCCCGTCGCTCACGCCCGGGACCTATAAGGTGACGGCTACGGAAAAGGGCTTCCAGACGCTGGTGCAGGATCACGTGCTGGTGACGGTGGATCAGACGACGTCGGCCAACATGACACTCCGGCTGGGCAACGTCAGCGAGGTCGTCACCGTCAACGCTGCGTCGGACATTCTGGACACCAGCAACACCACGGTGGGCCAGCTGATCGACTCGGCGACGATCGACCGCGTGCCGCTGCTCAACCGCGACGTGTACGAGCTCATCCAGCTGAGCGCCGGCGTGGTGCCGGCGAATGCGACGCCCAACTCCGGCGAGCTGCCGGCTGTCTTCAACGCCCGCTCGCTGATCGATGTGTCGTCCTACTCCATCAATGGAGCGCTGCAGGGCGATGTGTATTACATGGTGGATGGCAGCCCCATTGGCCTGCCGGAGAACAACGTCGGCACCCTGCTGCCCGCCATGCAGATTCCCGAAGACGCGGTCGATGAGTACCGCGTGGAAACGCAGAATGCGCCCGCGTCGTATCAGAGCGGGGCGGCAGGCGTCATCAGCCTGGCGACCAAATCGGGAACCAACAACTTTCACGGCGACGCGTTCATCTATATCCGCCCGAATACTCTGGCCGCAAACGACTACTTCGCCAAGCAGTACGATGCGTCGCAGGGATTGCCCAATCAGCCTGCGGGTTTTCACCGTTATCAGGCCGGCGGGTCGATCGGCGGGCCGATTCACCATGACAAGCTGTTCTTCTTTGGCGACTACCAGGGCACCTGGCAGGAGAGCCTCGAGACCGACCAGTTCACCTTTCCCACGCAGGCGGAACGCGGCGGCGATTTCTCCGCCGACAGCTTCACCGTCTACGATCCGTTTCTCCCGGACAATCGGGATGGGACGCGCCAGCCTTATCCCGGCAACAATGTCTCGGGCAACATGGACCCCGCGGGAAAGATCCTGGCGCAGGATTTCCCGACGCCCAATCAGGCCGGCGAAGGCGCGTACCACGTGAACAACTACACCTTCAATGGGCTCGATCCGAACAACGGCCAGCAGTTCGACGTGCGCGTGGACGACAACCAGTTCCACAGCCAGCACCTTTTCGGACGCCTCTCGTGGGGTCATCTTTACTTCGGCGACGCGCTGGCGTATGGCGCCAACAGTATCTGGGATCCGAGTACTTATCGGAACACCACGCCGGAGTTTGACGCGCTGGTGGCCGACGATCTGACCCTCGGCTCAAAATCGGTGCTGCAGCTGCGGTATTCCTTCGCGCGGCAGCATGAAAACCAGGTAGATCCCAGCCAGGGCGGACACAGCCTGACGGAATTCGGCTTCCCCGCGTCACTCGCCTCTCAGGTGGACTATGCGACGCTTCCCTACATCGGCTTCGGCGGCTTCACCAGCGGTCTGGGCAGCGGGGACCAGGGGGGATGGTACTTCCTCTTTGCCAGCGAGAGCAGCGACGCGTCGGCCACATGGCGCACCGTGGTGGGTAAACATGAGATCAGCGCGGGCGCGGAATACCAGAAGATGTTCCTCAACGAAGGATTCCCTGAGGCTTCGGCGGGCGCATTCTACTTCGATACCACCGCCACGAGTTCGACCACCTTTGCCGGGGATGGGGACGACTTCGCATCGTTCCTGATCGGCATGGGCGAGCCGCCGGGTTATGAAGGTGGTAACTTCACCAAAGATATTTTCACCGCCGAGGCGAGCCCTTACTACGGGTTCTTTGCGCAGGACAGTTATCACCTCTCGCGAAACGTGAATGTCTCGCTGGGGCTGCGCTGGGATCTATTCGGCGGGCGCACCGAGCGGCATAACCGCCTCGAGGCGTTCGATCCGACGGCCACCTACGCCATCAACGGCGTGCCGCTGCGCGGCGGCGAGGTTTTTGCGGGGACAGATGGGTACGGCCGCTCACCGTTCCATACCAACCTGGACGATCTCAGTCCTCGGCTGAGCTTCGCATGGCAGGTGGCGCCGCAACTGGTGCTCCACGGCGGCGCGGGCATCTACTACGGACCCAGCATGCACATGGTGGCCGGTCCCTTTGAGGATTCGCAGGGATTCTCCAGCAGCACCTCATGGAACGCGACCACCTATAACGCCGACGGCAACACGGTGATGCTGAACCCGCTCAGCAACCCGTTTCCGGCGGGCATTGTGGAGCCCACCGGCGCCTCGCAGGGGCTCGCCACCGGACTGGGCGCGCCGCTGCAGACATTCCTGCGTTCCCAGGCCGAGCCGACCACGTACGACTACAATTTTGGCTTCGAGTACCAGCTCCCGGCGAAGATTGCGCTCAACGTCGCCTATGTGGGCAGCCATGGCATCCATCTTCCCCTGAACGGCACCGATCTCAACCAGCTCCCGATCAGCGTGTATGAAACCTATGGGAACGCGCTGAACAACAACATTCCCAATATCTGGGAGAATGCTCTGCCGCCGACGTCGGCCTTCTACGGCCAGTCCACGGTGCCGTACTGGATGAACTTCGAGCCGTATCCGCAGTACAGCAACGGCGGCCCGAACAGCGGGGTGGTCATGGATGGTTATCCGGCGGGTATCTCGGAATATAACTCGCTGCAGGTGAAGGTGGAAAGGCACCTGAGCAATCACTGGAACGCACTGGCTTCCTACACCTGGGGCAAGCTGATGTCCGACGATGCGGCACCGCCCTTGTCCTTCGTCGGGTATCACGGCGTGGGCGCTCCGGAAGACTGGAGAAATCTCAGCCTCGACTACTCGGTGAGCCCGCAGGATGTGACAAACCAGTTTTCCGGGCAGATCTCCTGGGACCTGCCGGCCGGCAATGGACGGGCCCTGAACCTGCACGGCGCACCGAACGCCATCCTCGGCAACTGGACCGTGAATACTATCGTGTATCTTTCCAGCGGCGTGCCGATCAATACGCCGAACGGTACGGAGGATCCCTGGTTCAATCAGCGGGTCGATCAGGTCTGCAACCCGGCGAAGGGCGCACCGCACACCGCGACCATGTGGTTCAACTACACGTGCTTCGCGCAGCCCGCCGATCCCTTCCGGCCGGGTAACTCCTCCGCCTATATGTCGAATGTTCGGACCGACGGCGCGCACCAGGCCGATCTCTCGCTCTACAAGAATTTCCCGATGCGCGGGGAGCGGAATCTTCGCTTTGAAATCGCCGCGTACAACATCTCCAACACGGTGCAGCTGGGCTACCCCGGGGTGTTTTGGAATCCCAGCCCGACAGCGGACAATATGGCCGGATTTGGGCAGATCACCGGAGCCTCCAATCAGCCGCGCCAGTTCCAGGTGGCATCGCGTTTCAGTTTCTGACTGCAGGAACGCGACGACGGGTTCGGCGAAGTCATCAGCGGTTTTTGGGCCCGAATTTCTCTGAGTAAGTCTGGAGTAGGTTTATGGTTCGGATTGTTTCCGCTGCGTGGCTGCTGTTGGGCCTTACGCCTGCCGTATTGGCTGCCGATTCCGCGACACCGCTGCATGAGGGATGGAGGCTCGCTTCGGCGTGCAAAGTGTCTGCTACGGGCGCTGCCATTTCTGCGCCGGGCTTCCAAACACCGGATTGGCTGACCATCTCCGTACCCGCAACGGTCGTTGCCGGACAGGTAGAGGCCGGGGTCTATCCCGATCCTTACTTTGGCATGAATTTGCGCAACGTTCCCGGCGAATCTTACCCGATCGGGCATAACTTCGCCAACTTACCCATGCCGGCAGACAGCCCTTACCACTGCGGCTGGTGGTATCGCCGGGAAGTGACGATTGCGGCGGCGGACAAGGGCAAGAGGCTGTGGCTGCACTTTGGCGGCATTAATTACCGCGCCGATGTTTGGTTCAACGGCACGAAGATCGCGGATCAAACCCAGGTGGCCGGAGCGTATCGCACCTACGATTTCGACATCACGCAGCTCGCGAAGCCTGGCGCTCCGAACTTCGTAGCTGTGGAGACCTTTGCCCCCGGCGAGAAAGACCTCGGCATCAACTGGGTCGACTGGAATCCCGCGCCACCCGACAAGGACATGGGCTTGTGGGGCGACGTCACCCTCGGCGACAGCGGGCCTGTGACGCTGGGCTCGCCCATGGCCGCGACCCACTTCAGCGACGCCTCGCTGCACGAAGCTGACCTGACCGTCTATGCCGAGTTGCAGAACGCCAGCGATCATCCCGTTTCCGGCAAACTAGAAGGAACCGTTGCCGGCGTTGCCATCGAGCAGCCCCTTACGCTCGATGCTCATCAGGACCTGTCAGCCGTCTTCACTCCGGATCAGTTCCCGCAACTCCACATCCATAACCCGCGCGTGTGGTGGCCGTATGTGATGGGCGAGCCGCATCTCGAAACGCTCAGCCTGCGTTTTGTCGAAGGCGGTCACGTTTCCGATGAGAAGTCGGTCCAGTTCGGCATCCGCGAAATCACCTCTGAATTGACGGACAAGGGTTATCGCCTCTTCCGCATCAACGGTAAACCGCTGCTGATCCGCGGCGGCGGCTGGTCGCAGGACATGCTGCTGCGCCAGAACCCCGCTCATCTGCGCGACGAATTCCGGCTCGTCCAGGACATGCGGCTCAATACCATCCGCCTCGAAGGCAAGCTGGAGACGGACGACTTCTTCTCGCTCGCCGATCAAAAAGGCATCCTCGTCCTGCTGGGCTGGTGCTGCTGCGATCAGTGGGAGCACTGGAAAGAATGGACGCCGAAGAACTACACCGTCGCCGCCGCGTCGCTCCGCTCGCAAATGCTGCGCCTGCGCTACCACGCGAGCCTGCTGGTGTGGCTCAACGGCAGCGACAACCCGCCGCCTCCGGATGTCGAGAACGCTTATCTGAAAATCGAGACTGACACGCACTGGCCGAACCCGACGCTCTCTTCGGCCTCAGCGCGGCCGACCGAGCCCAGCGGCCGCAGCGGCGTGAAAATGTCTGGCCCCTACGACTACGTGCCGCCCTCCTACTGGTATGTCGACACCCGCCACGGCGGCGCATACGGCTTTAACACCGAAACCAGTCCCGGCCCCGCGATACCCAATGCCGCCAGTCTGCGCAAGTTCATCCCAGCCGACCAGATGTGGCCTCCCAATGCAACGTGGAGTTACCACAACGGCGGAGGCGATTTCGCGAATCTGACAGTCTTCGACGGAGCGATGAAGGCGATCTATGGCACGCCCAATTCGCTGGACGACCTCATCCGCCTTTCGCAAACGATGAGTTATGACAGCGAGCGCGCGATGTACGAAGCTTACACGCGCAATAAGTACACTTCAACCGGCGTGATCCAGTGGATGCTGAACAATGCATGGCCGTCGATGATCTGGCACTTATTCGACTACTATCTCGATGCCGATGGCAGTTACTTTGGGACCAAGAAGGCCTGCGAGCCGCTGCACGTCCAGTATTCTTACGACGATCACAGCGTGGTTGTCATCAACAGCACCTATGCGGCGGCGCCGCACCTGATCGCTTCGGTGCACGCCTATGACCTTCACCTGAAGCCGGTTTTCAGCGGCGAGAATCAGCTCGATGCGGCGCCCGACAGCTCGAATCGCGTGATGACGGTTCCGGATGCCGCCTTTCAGAGCTCGCCGGTTACGTTTGTCGATCTCACCCTGAAGGATGCCGCCGGCGCAATCGTGAGCCGGAATTTCTATTGGGTTCCCACCAAGCTCACGACCTTTGACTGGTCGAAGACGGAATACACTTACACGCCCGCGATCCAGTACGCAAATCTCCAGGCTCTGCGTTCGCTGCCCGCGGCCACCGTGGAGGCGCACGTGCGCGAGAGCGCCGCCCGCGAAGGCCGCGCTATCGAAGTGACGCTGCGCAATCCATCGCAGGCTCTGGCCTTCCAGGTAGCCGCTGCTGCACGCACGGACTCCGACGGTCTTATCGCCCCGGTGCTCTGGTCAGACAACTACATTGAATTGATGCCTGGCGAATCCCGCACCCTCACGGCGGTGCTACCGGCGAATGCGCCGGCGCAGGTCACGGTGCATCTGTCCGGCTGGAATATCGCGGAGCAGACCCTGCACGTTGCAGGCGACAGGAAAGAGTGAAGAGGAACCCAAGGAAAGAGTGAAGAGGAACCCAATCGCCATCGGCTCCATTCGGACCGATCGCACTCACTCCTTTTCCGCAGCGGGGGCGCTGCGCGAATAGCGGATGACCTCGACCGTGGAGATCGCGATCAGGCCCTCCCCCACCATCTCGTCCAGATGCGGGATCAATTTGCCGATTTGCGATTCGGTGTCGATGACGCTCAGCATGATGGGGGCGTCGCGCGAGAATCTCCACGGGCTGGACTGCTGCCGAATGCGGCTGCTGCCTCCGTAACCTTCAATGCCGCGGAAGACGGTCGCCCCCGCGATCCCCAGTTCCTGGCACTTGGCGAAGATCGCCTCGTGGAGCGGCTTCCCATTCCATTTGTCGCTTTCGCCAAAGTGAATCCGCAACATGCGAGCCTGAAATTCTTCCTTCACAGTTCAGTCTCCGTTCACACCGATCGTTCTCATGATGGCTTCGAGTCCTCTGCGGTCTCGAGTTCGATGGGGCGGTGGGAATACTTGATGATCTCGACATTGGAAAGCACCACCAGGCCCTCCCCCACCATTTGCTCGACCATGGGCAAAAACGAGCGCAGCTTTTCTTCAGAATCGACCGCGGACAACATGATGGAGGCATCGCGGCTGAGAAGCAGCGGCTTTTCCGAGTGAATCCTGCGATGCGCGCCGTAACCCAGGATGCCGCGATAGACGGTGACGCCGGCAATGTCGTTGGCACGCATGGCTTCCACCAGGGCCTTGTACAACGGCCGGTCTCTCCACTTGTCCGATTCGCCGATGTAGATCCGCATCATCCGGGCGTTGCCCTCGATCTTTTGATGGCCGGGCGGCGCCGTCTTCTTCGCCGTGGTGGGCTGGGCCGGCTTGGCAACCGTTGTCTCCTGAACCTCGATCATCCCCGATCCGGCGAGTTCCTCGAGCTTGCCGAGCAGTTCATTGACCTTCTCCCGCGTTTCGATGAACTCAATCTTGAGGGGCAGATGGTCGGAGATCTCCACGAAGCTGGAGGAATGCATGTGGTGATCGGCGCCGAATCCGGCAACGCCCTTGAGGACGGTTGCGCCTGAAACACCCCGGAAGAAGAGAAAATCGAGGATTCCTGAATAGGAGGAGACTCCGTGATGGGTCGAGCCTTCGCTGAGATAAATGATGACCTTGACTGCTTTTCCGGCCTTCAACATGTCGCATCGTCTCCCCAGGGACGGCGTCCCCGCTGCGAAGCCAGCCACTCGGCGGCGCATCGAACGACGCCCCATCGATTAGACGCCGGCAGCGATTCATCCCGCAGAAGCCGCGGCTTCGGAGGGACCGAATGATACACCACATGCTGATTGTGCCTTCTCATGAGATGGCCTCCGCGATCAGGACTCCACACCATACGGCGACGAGACCGAGAAACAGGCTGCCCAGAGCATAGAAGGACGCGATGGAAAATGCTCCCGTCCGGAGGGAGGAGAACGTCTCCCACTCATACGTGGAGAAGGTGCTGTATGCGCCGACAAAGCCAATAGGGACCAGATAGCGCCACCCGGGACTCAAGTCTGCCCGTTTACCAAAAAAGGTAAGGACAAAGCCGATGAACAGGCAGGCCGTCATGTTGATGACGAATGTTCCGTAATAGAACTTTGTTCCGTAGCGGCCTGAAATGGCTGATCCCATCCAATAGCGAGCCACGGAACCGATGGCGCCGCCTAATGCGATGAAGAAATATTTCTGCAAAATCTGCATCTCCTTGATGGATTAGGCCCGTGTTGTCATTCCCCGGCCGCTCTCTGTACCCCATTCCCGGAGCAGCCGCAAATCTTCGTTCACTTCGGCGAGGTCCGTCTGTCCTTCGCTGATCCGAGCATGCGGTGAATTTGCGCCCGATGCGCATCCGGGTACGAATTCACAAGAGCCACTGCAGGTCCGGGTACGGACGAATCCGCCCCGTGGGCCAAGCCGAAGCAGAGAGCGCACCGAAGCCATGGGCATCATGCACTCAGGTTCTGGATTGGCTTAGGAATTCCCGGTTACAGATATGCCTCCGTAACAGGGGCTTCCCCTGTCAGGAGTCATCATCTGTCCGGCTCAAAGGAGAGGAGGACAGCGGTTCAGGTGAACTCCTTCACCTGCCAGTCTTCCACTTTTTTCTAGCTGGTTGGGCGCGAGATGTCAACTGCGGAAGGAGGCCTTTGAGCTGCCGCTGCTCGATCATCCGAGGAAAGCCGGGAGGAAACGGGCTGGTCGAACTTTGGGGCGGAGCGCAGCAGAGAAAAGAGGCTTTTCGCGAATCAGGTTTTGATTGGATTGGCTCCTCAGGTAGGACTCGAACCTACAACCCTTCGGTTAACAGCCGAATGCTCTGCCATTGAGCTACTGAGGAGTGAGGCAGCCGATGTGCTTGCGCTGCGCAGATTATACCAAAACTTGCCGCGTTCCCTTCCACACCGTTCGTGCCAGATCACGTGACTTTCGTTCGCGGATTCCGGGGGCAGACGGCACGATTCCCCGCCCTGGAGGGCGAATGGCTGGGGGTGTGCCGCTCAGCATCGCGTTTGGCGCCGACGCTACGGCTGAAAGCCAGCCTGGCGCAGCATCTTCTGAAAACGCAGATCGCTTCGCAGCGGGTCGAACAGCGGATCGACCTTAAAGGTTGTGGGCAAACTGGATCGCTGCGCCACAGCCTGCTCAAGGCATGCGAGCCATTTCTCGCGGTCGCCGACTCCCGCATACGCGTCGCTGAGCAGCGGAGCAGTATCGATTGGGGAAGTCCTGATCTCATCCTGAAGCCGGCGCAATGCCGCGCGCGCACGCACCGGATCGCCGGAACGGCCATAGACCAAAGCGTCCATGGCGTAGGCCCAGGGATCATTCCCGTCTCGCTTCCAGCCCTGGAGATCGGCAAGCGCTTCACGATAATGCCCTTGCTGCACCTGAACTGCCAGGATCATATGGGCGCGCCCGAAGTTTGGATCGATCTGCAACACACTTTGGAAGCGGGCTTCGGCCTCGTTATAGCGGCGGGCAAAATAGTAGATGGCGCCGTTGTCGGCCGCAATGATGAGCGACAGCGGATCGAGCCGCCGCGCGATTTCGCTTTCCTCCAGGGCCTCGCCAAATCGGCCTTCGTAGGAGAGGCACTCGGCCAGCCACTGATGGGCCGTAGCGTAGCTGGGATTCAACTCTATGGCGCGGCGAAACTCGCGTTCCGCGGTGGGCCAGTCCCAGTCATAGTTTTCGGCAATCAATGCCAGCGAGGTGTGCGCCTCAGCCAGCAACGGGTCGAGCTGCAGGGCTTTCAGCGCCGCCGTTCGGGCCTGGGGCATGTAGATCTTCGCCTGCACGTACCCGTAGCTGCTCATCAGCGCCCAGGAATCGGCCAAACCCGCGTAGCCGGGCGCAAAATCCGGATCGGCGGTCACGGATCGCTGGAACCATTCCGCCGCCTGGCGGATTCCCTGCTCGTTCCGCTGGTTCCACCAGTAGCGCCCCTGCAAATAGAGGTCCCATGCGTGGTATTCCTGCGGCGACCCCGAATTGCGCGTGGTCTTCGTTACCGGCTTCCGGCCTCCGAGCGTTGACTGAATCTCATCCGCGATTTCCAGTGCGATCTCACTTTGAATCGCCAGCGTGTCCTGCGCCGGGCGATTGTATTCCCGTGCCCAAAGGTCTTTTTGGTCCGATGCCTGAATCAACTGCGCCGTGATTCGCACCTGCCGGTCATCCCGTCTCACGCTGCCTTCGAGCACATACTGGACGTTCAGATCGCGCTCGATCTCGCGCAATGACATGGGCGCGTCCTTGTAATGCATCACGGAGGTTCGTGCGATCACCGCCAGCCGTTTTGGATCGAGGCTCCCCAGCTGACTGATCATTTCTGCCGTAAAACCGTCGCTGAAGTAGTCCTGATTGGCGTCGCCGGTCAGATTTTGAAAGGGGAGCACGGCCAGCCGCACCTCCTCGGGAGCCGTGTCGCGACGAGCTTGCCGGCGATGCCAGACGTAGAACATCGCGGCGATCAAAACAGCGGTCAGCGCCGCCAGCCCGGTCCACCACTGGAGCGACCGCAGCCTGGATTTGGCTGCCGAATCCCGGTCATCCACGCCCTGCAGCAGGACGGGCGCCGATTCAGCCGCAGAGCCTGTTTCCCTTATCGGGATCGCCGGCTGGACTGGGGCCTCCGGCTCCTCGGTTTCCACCCGGGCGATGAACCGGTATCCCCGGCCAGCCACAGTCTGGATGAATTGCGGCTTGTCGGAATCATCCCGCAGCACCCGGCGAATCTTGCGAATCGCGCCGTTGATGCTGTTGTCGATATCGAAGTGAGCCTCTTTGCCCCAAACTCCGTCGGCAATCTCCTGCCGGGACACGACCCGGTCCCTTTCATGGATCAGGAGGACCAGGATTGCCATCGGGATCCGTTCCAGCCGCAGCACTTTGCCGGACTGGCGTAGCTCGCAAAGTACCGGATCGACTTCGAATTTCCCGCCGAACCGAATGGTTCTGTGAATTTTGGCCGGTTCGGACGCCACAACGCACCCCGGAAGAATGGACAGATTCTAATCCGATTCCCCTGATGCAAGGCAATTCTTTGTTGGGGCGTCGGTTACGGGGACAGATGAATTAAGGATTCCGACAGGCTCGCGCTATTGAGAGCCGTTGCCGCACAGGACGAGTATGCCTCCACACCAGAACGGCACGGCGTCCCCTCTTCCCCGGGCACCACCTCCCCACAGCGTTCCACAAGGAGTCCACCCCATGTCGCTAGAGTTTCGATTGAATGCCAGACGTATCGGAGCGCTCGTTTGCTTCCTCACCCTCGCCTCGATGGCTGTTTCCGCTCAAATCGTCAGACCCACCATCTCGCTGGATCGCCAGTCCCCCGCCTCGGGGGCCATCACTCCCAAAGGGGAGGCCTCCTTTGCCAATCCTCCGGCGAACTTCTACGCCTTCTCGTCGGCCCGGGTGGGCGAGCCGTCCAGCGTCGAGTCTGTCTGGCTGCGGTTTGACGCAGCGACGACGATCCGGTCCATCCAGTCCACCCCGGACTTTCCGATCGAGCCGGGCGGGAGCTGCGTGGAGGGCCAGTCCTATGGGAAGGGCGACACCTGCATCGTGCTGGTGCGCTTTACGCCCCAGGGAGCGGGACGGAGGCTGGGCAAGCTGACGGTTGCGCATGCGGGGTCGGCGGAGCCGGCGGCCTTCGGTCTGGGCGGTTACGGGTATGCGCCGGTCATCAACTTTACGCCGTCACTCATCACCACGGTTGCCGGCACTTATCCTGCGAATAAGGGCCTGCTGAGCGGCGCGAACAACCTGACCGTGGACGGCAGCGATACGCTTTTCATCGCGGATACCGGCAACGGCATCATCCGCTACATTGACTCGGGGGCTACCATCAAGAGTCTCGCCACCGGGTATTCCAGTCCGAATGGCATCGCCGTCGACACCTTCGGCGAAGTCTACTTCGACGAGACGGCCGCCAATATCATGTACGAAATTTACGACTACGGTCCGGTCGTGCCCGCCAGCGGATCCACAGTATCGAGCTGCACGACCTCAGCGCCCTGCAATTTGGATGTCACGCAGATCAACCTTCCGGGGGAGATGAGCATCGACCCCTACAATCATCTGTTTTTCGTTGAAGAGACATCGGGCGCCGCGATGTCAACGGTTCAGCCCGAGCCTCCGAACCTGATCTTTCTGTACGATCCATTCCCGTATCAGGACAGCCCTTCCACAGCGATGGCTGTGGATGCTAACGACAACCTCTATACCCTGTGGTCGACGAGCGGTAACTGCGAAATCCAGCAGCAGTCGCTCTATAACGCCGAGAATGAGAATGTCGCGTTCAACAAGGTCGCCGGCGGCCGCATCTGCGGCTATTCGGGCGATGGAGGCGAAGCGGGGAACGCGGAGATCGGCAGCCTCATTGGTCAAATCGCCTTCGATGTAGCCGGGGACCTGTACTTCACCGACACGAACAACCAGCGGGTGCGGATGATCAACGTCACCACCGGCATCATCACCACCATAGCCGGCAGCGGGACGGCCGGCTATGTGGGCGACAATGGCACGGGACCGGCCGCCAAACTGAGCTATCCGA
>JBARMS010000084.1:0-29753 GCA_049802575.1 Acidobacteriaceae bacterium
CGCCAGCCGCGTCGGCGGGTTCGCCACCTGCCTGTGCGCCGACATCGCGCCCAGCGGCGTCGTGACGCTCGCCAACGCCGGACATCTCGCGCCCTATTGCCGCGGCCAGGAGGTCCCGGTTCTCTCCGCGCTCCCCCTCGGCCTCAGCGCGGCCGCCCAGCCCGCCTACGACGAAACGCGTTTCACCCTGGAGCCCGGCGACACGCTTACCTTTCTCTCCGACGGCGTGGTCGAAGCGCAAAACGCCACCGGCGAGCTCTTCGGCTTCGAACGCGCCCGCTCCATCAGCACGCAATCCGCGCAATCCATCGCCGCCGCCGCCCAGGCGTACGGACAGTCCGACGACATCACCGTCCTCACTCTCACCTTCGCCCCCGCCGAGGTGATGCATGCGTAGGCTGATCCTCGTTCTCGGCTTCCTTCTGCTCGCGGTGCCCTTCACGCCGGGGCGCGCGCAGAGCTTCGATCTGGACAAAGATCGCCAGCCTATCGTCTCGCTCGACGGCCTATGGCGCTTCCATCCCGGCGACAATCCCGCCTGGGCCGCGCCCACGTTCAACGACTCCGCCTGGCCGCTGCTGCACAGCGACCAATCCTGGGCCGTCCAGGGATATCCTGGCCTTTCCGGCTACGCCTGGTATCGCTTCACTCTCCGCGTTCCGGCCGGCAGTGCGCCCGTTGCTCTCCTGCTTCCGGACTTTCTCACCACGTACACCGTCTATGTCGATGGGCGACCTGTCGGTTCATTCGGCCCACGGCGCGCCGGATGGATGCCTTACCCGCGGCCTCGCACTTTTCTGCTCACCACGGCGCCTGCTTCCGCATCCATCACCCTCCACATTGCATTGCGTGTCTGGCACTCACCCATCTGGGCTGCCTATATGGGTGGCGGCCCCATGTTGGACGGGGAAGCCTCCGGCAACTTGTTCGCCGGCGACGCCACTCTGCTCGCCCAGCGCCTGCACGAGTTCAGGCAGGCTCGCGCCACGGGCTCCGACGATGTTTATTTCGACGCCGGTCTCCGCGGCCTGATGGGCCTGCTCATCCTCGGGCTCTTTCTTCTGCGTCCCCGCGAGCGCGAGTACCTTTGGTTCGCCGCTGTCCAGCTGTTCGGAGCCGCCGACGATGTGCTCAATTTCTTCCACGGCGTCTACGGCTACATCCCAATCCAGATCTTCGATCTCTTCGATGCCATGCTCGCCGCCGGTTTTTGGATCGCCGGCCTCTTCTTCTTCGCCACCGTCCTCAACCAGCGTCGTGACCGATGGTTCCGCGCCGCGCTGGTGCTTGCTCTCCTCAGCCCGTGGCCCACTCTTCTCTACTGGTACCGCTGGGTCCCCGTTCCCATCGCTGCGGCCATGACTTCGCTCATGGTGCTGCCCACTCTCCTGTGGGTGCTGGCGCTGCTCATCCGCCGTTCAGTGCACCGCGACCCTGACGCCCGCCTGCTCCTGCTCCCCGTTGTGCTGGTTTACGGCGACTACCTCGCCTTCAATCTCGTCGGCGATCTCCAGCAGTTCCGCATCTGGCCCAATGCGCCTGACGTCCAGAACTACCGCGTGCATCTCCTTCCTTTCGATCTTCGGTTCTACACCATCTTCAACGTCCTCTACCTCATGGCGATGCTCGCCTTCCTGATTCGCCGCTTTGCCCTCGCCCGCAGCCGGGAGGAGCATCTCCGCGGCGAGTTTGAGGCCGCGCGTGCCGTGCAGCAGCTGCTCCTGCCCGAAGAAACGCCCCACATCCCCGGCTTTCAGGTCGAATCGGTCTACCTGCCAGCGGACTCCGTGGGCGGCGATTTCTTTCTGCAGATTCCGGACGGCCAGGGCGGCTTGTTGATTGTGATGGGCGATGTGGCGGGCAAAGGCCTTCCCGCCGCGATGATGGTGGCGATGCTCGTCGGCGCCGTGCGCACGGAAGCCGCGCATGCAGCCGATCCCGCCTCGCTGCTGGGCCGGCTCAATGCGCGCATGCTCGGCCGCACCGGCGGTGGATTTGCCACCTGTCTCGCTGCGCAGCTCGCTGCCGACGGCCGAGCGGCCTTCGCCAACGCCGGCCATTTGCCTCCGTATCGCAACGGCGCCGAAATGGAGATCCCCGGCTCTCTCCCCCTCGGCCTCATCGCGGACGCCGTCTTCGAGTTGCATCCATTTCAGCTGCAGCCCGGCGAAACGCTTACGTTTTTCTCCGACGGCGTTGTCGAAGCGCAGAACGCCACCGGCGAACTTTTCGGCTTCGAGCGCGCTCGCTCCATCAGCACGCAATCCGCGCAATCCATCGCCGCCGCCGCCCAGGCGTACGGACAATCCGACGACATCACCGTCCTCACTCTCACCTTCGCCCCCGCCGAGGTGATGCATGCATAGGCTGATCCTTGGCATGGCGTTGCTTGCGGTCATGCCGGGACATGGGCAGGCAACCGGCCCCGATTCCCAACCAGCCGCACTGGACGCAACCCACCTTCCCGCTGGTGTGCTCGATTTGGGGCCCGGATGGCGGACCCACGCCGGAGATAACCTCGGGTGGGCGCAACCCGGCTTCGATGACAACGGCTGGACCGCCGCCAATCTCGACCGGCTCGGGCCGGCGCAGCCTGGATGGCGATGGTTCCGCCTTGACGTCCATCTCGGCCCCGACCACCCGCCGCTTCATCTGCTGCTGCAGGGCGGCCAGGGTATCTACGAGATTTTTCTGAATGGACAACGAGCGCCTTGCGCCATTCTGCGGCCGCTGTTCGGGGCCACGCACCCCACCGAGCAAGTCTTCGCCCTGCCGAACTCTTCCGAAGTTGAAATTGCGCTGCGAACCCATGCCCTTTACATGTACTCGGGCCTGCACGAGCGCCTCTTCGTCTCCGCCTCGCTCGGGCCGCCTCAGGCCATCGAAACGAAGCGCGCCGCCCTTCAGAGCCAGCGCTTGTACACGGTATTTCCCTCGATTGCCATCAATCTTCTGCTCGTTCTGGCCGGGCTGGGCGCCTTCGCCCTGTGGGGGAGCCAGCACGGCCACGCAGAGTATCTCTGGCTTGCGCTCTATCTGATCGCACTGGGTGCTTCCAATTTTCTTACTTTCACCCAGGCGAACGGGCTGGGGCCCGAGGCGTGGGGCATCGTCTACGGAGATCCGCTGATTTATGCCTTCACCGTCATGCAGATTCAGTTCACCTTTGCCTTTGCGGGCAGGCGTGTGGGCCGGGCGTGGCGCGCGTACGAGGTTCTGCTTGTCGCCATGATCGTCCCCTCGCAACTGACGACCTTCGCCGGGTTTCCCTCAACTCTCTATGTCGTGCTGGAAGCGCTCGCCCTCCTTCCCGCATCCATCCTGCTGCCGGTCCTGCTCCTTCTCTGGTATCGCCGCGGCAATCGGGAAGCCGGCTGGCTGATCCTGCCCAGCCTGTTTCCGGCTGCCTCCTGGGTTATCTCCAATCTGGGTGTGGCCTCTGTTTACGCCGGTTGGGGCCACGCCGATTTTCTCGCCAATCCCTCTGTCTCCGTGGGAGTGACCCACCTGCAGGCGCCTGGCCTCGGCGACCTGCTTTTCCTGCTGGCCATTGGCGTCGTCATCTTCTTCCGCTTCACGCGCGTCAATCGGGAGCAGGCCCGTGCAGCCGCCGAACTGGAAGCCGCGCAGCGTGTGCAGGCCCTCTTGCTTCGATCCGTCCAAAGCTCCGCCGCGCCCATCCACCTCGCTACCGCCTACAAACCCGCGCAGGAAGTCGGCGGTGACTTCTTCCATGTAGCTCGAATTGAGGATCGCACTCGCATCGTCATCGGCGATGTGAGTGGCAAAGGCCTCGGCGCTGCGATGCTGGTCTCCGCTCTCATAGGCGCACTCGATTCCATATCCTCCGCCGAGGGCGTCGAGGTCCTCCGCGGGCTCAACAATCTTCTCCTCGATCGTCAGCAGGGTGGCTTTGCTACCTGCCTGGTTGCCGTCGTCCATGGTTCCGGTTCCCTCGCTCTCAGCAACGCCGGACACCTGCCGCCGTGGCATAACGGCCAGGAAATCGAGCTCGAGGGCTCGCTTCCGCTCGGCATGAAGGCGACGCTCGACCCCGCTGCCCTTACCCTCAACCTCCAGCCCGGCGACACCCTTACGTTTCTCTCCGACGGTGTGGTCGAAGCGCAAAACGCCACCGGCGAGCTCTTCGGATTCGAGCGCGCCCGCGCCATCAGCACGCAATCCGCGCAATCCATCGCCGCCGCCGCCCAGGCGTACGGACAGTCCGACGACATCACCGTTCTCACGCTGACCTTCAGTCCAGCCGAGGTGATGCATGCGTAGAGGCGCTCGATTCCTCTCGCTTCTTCTCGTGCTTGCCCCTGCCCTGCACGCCCAGTCCATCGTCGCCATCCCGCCGCAGCAATGCGTCTGGCATTCCGGCGACAACCCCGCCTGGGCCGCGCCGCAACTCGACGAGTCGGGCTGGCTGCCCCGATCGGACTGGAATTCCAGATCTCCCGAGCCTCGCCTCTGGATTCGCTGCCACGCCGATCTGTCCTCGCTGCAAAAGACCGGCAGCCCAGCGCTCCAGGTCACTCTCTACGCTGCATACGAGCTCTACGTCGACGGCCGCCGCATCGGCTCCGCCGGCAACCTCAAAAACGGCGTTTTCCCGCTGAACATCATCCGCGCATGGCCGCTCTCCGGCGACCTCGCTCCACCCACCGTCATCGCGCTGCGCGTCACGCGCCGCGTGGTCTCCACCGTTCCCGTGGGGGCCGTGCCGCCGCTCACCCTCTATGCCGGCAATTCCGATCTCCTCCACAACCAGCGCAGCGCGGCCATCCTCACGCAGGTCTCCCCGCGCATCTTTCCCGTCATCTGCTCCTCGATCGTCGGCATCCTCGGAGTTGTTCTGCTCCCGCTTTGGCTCAACGATCGCGGCCGCCGCGAACTGCTGTTGCTCGCCATCGCCTGCATCGGCCTCCCCCTGATTTATCTGGACTACACCGCTGCCGCCGCGCTTTTCTCTTTCTCGGTTTCGGCTTACTTCGAATGGTGGGCGGCGCCCGCGGCTGTGGTCAACGTCGCACGGGCGCTCTTCTCCTTTGCGCTGGCCGGCAGGCGTGTCCCGGTTGTCTTCTGGATCCTCATCATCGTGGGCAACGGACTCTATCTGCCCGCGATGATTCTTCCCCTGCTGCCGGCCGCGCAGGCTGTCGCGCTCGATGGCCTCCGCTCGCGCCAACTGGAAGTGATTGGCGATGTCTTTCGCATCCTCGAAAATCTCGCTCCCTTTGCCGCCTTCCTGCCCTGGAGCGGCGTCGCGCACCGTATGAAACCTCTGGCCGCCCTCACCATGGCGTGGGGCGCCGTCATGATGGCGTTCTTTGCCGTGCGCTTTACCAGCGCGCACATTCCGGGTATCCCCGATCTGCAGCAGCACTGGAGCAACACGATTGCGGATGGCGAGGCTGTCACGATCCTCTGCCTCCTGATGGCGCTGCTCTTCTTCCTGTTTCGCGAGCAGCAGCAGACCGCCCGTGAACGCGCTGTCCTGGCCGGCGAGATGCAGGCCGCCCAGCAGGTGCAGGGCATGCTGGCGCCCGCCATCCTCAATACTCTGCCTGGCCTGCGCGTCGCAGTGGCCTTCCACCCCGTCAGCGAGGTGGGCGGCGACTTCTACAGCTGCCGCATCCTGCAGTCGGGCCGCCAGCGCATCCTTCTTGGCGATGTCAGCGGCAAGGGAGCCGCCGCGGCCATGACTGCCGCGGTCCTGCTGGGCGCAGCCGAGCGCCGCGACAACGACTCACCCGCGGACCTGCTGCGTCACCTCAACCTGGTCCTCTACGACATGCGCCTCGGCGGATTCGCCACCTGCCTCTGCGCCGACATATCGGCCAATGGCACGGTGACCCTCGCCAACGCCGGCCACATCCCGCCTTATCGTAACGGTGACGAGCACAAATGCGACTCCGGCCTGCCCCTCGGCCTCACCGCCGAGTCCGGCTACTCTGAAGCCCCGCTGATCGTCGCTCCAGGCGACACGCTCACCTTCGTCTCCGACGGCGTCGTCGAAGCGCAATCATCCAGCGGCGAGCTTTTCGGCTTCGATCGCACCCGCATCATCAGCGATCAGTCGGCCGAACAAATTGCGCAGGCCGCCCAGGCTTACGGCCAGCAGGATGACATCACCGTCCTCACGCTCACGTTCGCTTCCGCTGAGGTTCTCCATGCGTAAGATCGTTCTGCTCGGTCTGCTCATCCCGCTCCTCGCGCCGGTCCTGCGCGCGCAATCCCTCCAGACCCTCTCGCCGCAGCAGTGCGTCTGGCACGCCGGCGACAATCCCGCATGGTCCGCGTCCACTCTCGATGAAACCGGCTGGCAGCCCTACACGCAGTGGAAGCTGAATCCCGATCAGCCGCGCTACTGGGTCCGCTGCCATGCTGACCTGAGCGCCCTGCGCGGCGCCCAGCATCCTGCCCTGCAGGTGTCCCTCTACGCTGCTTATCAGATCTACCTGGATGGCGCGCTCCTCGGCGGATCAGGCAACCTGCGCAGCGGCTTCTTCAGCGCTGACACGATTCGCAGCTTTCCCGTGCCGGCGCTCTCCACGCCGCAGGCTGCTACGCTCGCTCTTCGCATCGCCTGCCGCTATTCCGCGCTCACGCTCCATATGGCGGGCCAGGCGCATCCGTCAACCCAGCCATTGCTCGCGACGATCCGCGCCGGCGATGAGCAGACACTCAACGGCATCCGCGCGAATGCGATCCTGGCACAGATCACCGATTCCTTTTTCGACTTCCTCGCCTACGGCGTCATCGGCGTTCTCGGATTTGCGCTGCTCGGACAATTCCTCCAGGACCGCAGTCGTCGCGATCTGCTGCTCCTTGCTGTGGCCTCCATCAGCGCCGCGGGTATCAATGCCAGCTTCTTCTTTGCCCCGGCTCTGCTGAACCTTTCGATTGGTCTCAATCTTGGGCTGTTCGCCACCAGCGCTCTGGTCATCGCGCTTGCTCGAACCTGGTTTTTCTTTGCCGTCGCAAAGCGCCGCGTGCCTCTCCTCTTCTGGGCCATCATGGGTCTCGATTCGGTGCGCAGCATTTTGCTCGAAGTTGGGCTGTGCCTCTCGCTCGGCGCCGCGTTGCGCCTGACCACGATCTACGATTCGTGGGTCACGTCCGTAGCTCAGGTCATCGACATCGCGGCCGGGGTTGCGCCCTTTGTCGCGTTTTGGCCCTGGCGCAGAATCAGCCGCCACTCCCTGCCGCTCGCTCTGCTCTGCATGTTCTGGGGCGCAACCATGGCCTTCTTTTTCGCGACCGGCTATGCCGCGTGGGGACCGCTGTTCGGCCCATCCGCACATGGCATCCAGAGATGGCATGTCGCAGCCGACCTCATGCAGGCCTCAGTCACCCTCGCCGTATTGATCGCCCTGATGGCCCTGCTCTCGCGCGATCAGAGGCGGACCGCCCAGGAACGTGCTGAACTTGCCGGCGAGTTGCACGCCGCCAGCAACATCCAGCGCATGCTCGCTCCCGCCGTGATTGAGACCGCGCCCGGGCTGAAGATCGACGTCGCCTTTCATCCCATGCACGACGTGGGCGGCGATTTCTACCTTAGCCGCGTGCTGCCGAATGGCCGCCAGCGCGTGCTCATCGGAGACGTCAGCGGCAAAGGAGCCGCCGCCGCGATGGCTGCCACACTCCTGCTGGGCGCAGCGGCCGCCCGCGATCAGGACCTGCCCGGCGCGTTGCTGGCGCAGTCGAATCGCGTCCTGCAGGAGAACGACCTCGGCGGATTCGCCACCTGCCTCTGTGCCGATATCGCCCAGGATGGCACCGTCACCCTCGCCAACGCCGGCCATCTCGCGCCCTACCGGAACGGCGAAGAGATCCCTGTCGACTCCGGCCTTCCACTCGGCGTCACCGCCGCCGCCGCTTATACGGAAACCACGCTGATCCTCGCCCCCGGCGACACCCTCACCTTTCTGTCCGATGGCGTCGTCGAAGCGCAGGACGCGACAGGCGCTCTCTTCGGCTTCGATCGCACCCGCGCCATTTCCACGCAAAGCGCTGAGGAGATCGCCCATGCGGCCAACACGCACGGCCAACACGACGACATTACCGTCCTCACGCTGACCTTCACTCCCGTCAGCGTCGCCGCCACCGCGGTTTGACTCGCGTGGAGGGCGCGCACCTCCGCCCGGTCAGGCGAAGGCATCGTGCTGAAGGTTCAGAGATATCGCTTGGGTTCCGCGTCGTTCGCCGCCCCTCGGTCGGTATAGTCCGACGAAAAGGGCGAGTCCTTCTTTTTCGGCGACAGCGACTCGTTCATCTGCTGGGCCACGATGCCGATCAGCGCCGCCAGGATCACGATGGTTAAAATGAGGCGGGGCCAGTTGATCTCGAACTGGATCGACAGCGCAGCCAACAGCGACGCGGGTCCGCCGCCAAAATGCAGGATGAACATAGTTTGAGGAAATTCTACGATCTTCCGCGGCCGCTGCCATCCCCCGAGAAGGTCAGCCCGCATCCCGTGAGTACCACCGTCATGCCCCGTCCGGGGGATGCCGTAAAATAGGGCTATCCGCCTCCGCCGGAGCCGCCATGCTCATTTCCCTCCTCGAACTCGAACGCGAGCCTGTCTCCTTCGATGTCGCGGTGCCTCCTGGTGCCGTCGACTTCGGTTCCGAAGCCGCGCAAATCGGTCCCCTGCAGGTGCAGGGCAACGCTGAGCTGCTCCGCGAGCACCGCGGCCCCAAAGAGGTCATCGCCGACATCCGCGCCCGCGCCCACTGGCAGGGAACCTTCGAAGTCCCCTGCGCCCGCTGCCTCGACTCCGTCCGTCACCCCCTCGGCGGCGACTTCGACCTGCTCTTCCGACCCCTCGGCGCCGACGCCGGTCCGGCCGATCGCTCCCTCGCCGCGCCCGACACGGAAATCGGTTATTATCAGGAAGAAGGACTGGTGCTGGAAGACGTTTTGCGGGAGCAGGTGCTCCTGTCCCTGCCCGCGCGCACGCTCTGCCGCCAGGACTGCAAGGGGCTTTGCCCGCGCTGCGGCCGCAATCTGAACACCGAACCCTGCACCTGTGAGGATCAACCCTCCGACCCGCGGTGGTCGGCGCTCTCAGACCTGCGCAGCCGGCTTGAGCCCAAACAGCAGTAAGGGCTTCGCTTTCGCCCGCGTGGGGAACGCCGAAAGCCGAGCCTGCCCTGAGCGAAGCTGCCTGCGCGGCCCAGCCAGGGGTTACACAATGAAGACCGAGAACGACCCCGGAAATCCGCGCTCGCCTGCCATACGGATCAGGTTGCCGCGCGCCCGGAAGCTGGAAAGGATTCTGCCATGCCGAACCCAAAGCGCCGCCACTCGAAACGGCGCACCTCCAATCGCCGCGCCCACGATGCTTTGACTGCCGGCGCGCTCTCTGAGTGCCCGAACTGCCACGAGCGCAAGCTGCCCCACCATGTCTGCCCAAAATGCGGCACCTATAAGGGGCGTGAAGTTCTGGAAGTGAAGGAAGCCAGCTAAGCCTCACCCCCCGATGCTGACAGACATCGCTCTCGACGCCATGGGCTCGGACAAGGCCCCCGAGCCGGAGATCCGAGGCGCGATTCTTGCCTGCCGGAACCTGAACGTCCGCGTGCACCTGATCGGTCCGGAACCCCTGCTGCGCCAGCACTTAGCCCAGATCTCCTTCGCCTCGCGCCTGCCCATCTCCATCGTCCACACCGACGAGCACATCGGCATGGACGAGAAGGCCGCCCACGCTGTCCGCGCCAAGAAGAACTCCTCCATGCGCCTCGGCCTCAAGCTGGTCAAGGAGAAGCGCGCCGCCGGGTTCTTCACCGCCGGAAATACGGGCGCCGGCATGGCGACCGCCAAGATGGTCCTGGGCGCGCTGCCTGGCGTCGACCGGCCGGCGCTGGCCGTGGTGATGCCCACCCTCTCCGGATCGCCCTGCGTGCTGCTGGACGTGGGTGCCAACGTCGACTGCAAGCCCTTTAATCTTGAGCAGTTTGCCGTCATGGGCGAGCTTTACGCCCGCGCAGTGCTGCGCGTGCCGCGCCCCCGCGTCGGCCTGCTCTCGGTCGGCGAAGAAGAGTCCAAGGGCAACGACCTCACCCGCGAGGCCTTTGTCCTGCTGCGCAAGCTGCCCATCAACTTCGTGGGCAATGCCGAGGGGCGCGACATCTACAACGGCAACATGGATGTGATTGTCTGCGACGGGTTTGTGGGCAACGTGGCGCTGAAGACCAGCGAAGGCATGAGCCGGCTGGTCCGCGAGATGCTCAAAGCGTCTCTCACCCAGACCGTGACGGCGCAGGTGGGCGCGCTGCTTTCGCGCCGTGCTTTCAACGCTTTCCGGCGCCGGCTCGACCCCTCGGAGTACGGCGGAGCCCCGCTGCTGGGGGTGCGAGGGGTCTGCATCATCGGCCATGGATCGTCGAACGACCGCGCCATCATGAACGGGATCCGGGTAGCCAGCGAGTTCGCCCAGGCCGGCATCAACGAGCGGATCGAGCGCGAGTTCGCCAGCGGGCCGGCGGCCGAGCACCCCGACGGACCAGCCGCCCAGCTACCCCTCCAGTAGGATTGAAACCCTCCGGCCGGAGTCCGCGTCGGGCGGTCCCGTCATCCCAGCGCCTGCTGTCAGGGTTTCGAAAAAGGGGGGGTATGGGCCGCTAAGTCATTTATTTGCAGCAGATACTGGGGATTCAACCCCCCCGCGACCCGGGGGGGGTACCCGTCCGTGGGGCGAGGGGGCAGGGCGCAGGGGTGCGGGCAGGCGGGTGGGGCGGGTTCCGGTTCGCGGACTCGGGTTACGAGAGTTTCGTCTGCGACCTTGCAGACCTGTCCCGCTTCGCTATAACCGACGAGCGTGCTGGCTGTAGTGTGGAGGTTGAGAGCCACTCCTCGTCGCCAGGTTCCGCGGATGAACTGAGGGTGAATTGCCACCATTGGTAGCTCCGCCAATCGTGTTGATGGTAGCTCTGCTCTCGCGATGAGGCAATTGGATTGTGTTGCACGCGAAACTGGTCCCTCAGCCAGAGCGGCGGACCAGCGGCCAGACCGTGAAAGGTCGCAATCGCTCTGATCCCATGTCGCCAACAACGGGCGACAAGGATGGGGCGCCCTGATCTTCAAAACAGGGACCGGATGCTCGGCGCGGCACGCTTCGGTTTTCGCGTCAAGCATCCGGCAGGCTGTCGTTCGCACGAGCCTGAGAAAGGGAGGAGTCCTGGAGAGCTCCGCTGAGAACGGGGAACCCGTGCACCGCGCAACCTGCGCAGCACAAAGGACCCGACCCCTGCGGATGGACAGCGAACCACCGTGTCCGGCAGCGCACCGTCCACGAGCAGAGTAAGGGCGTGGCCCGGCGCTGGTTGTCACGCAAATGTCATTTGAAGCCAGGTTGCAAGTTGCAGGTTACAGGTTGCAGCCATCGGCGTCCGCCGTCCATATCCAGTCATGGATGCCGGGCGCGGGGAGGTGGCATGTCGGTGCGCGGGGGTAGGGATTAGAAAAGCAGCGATCAGGGCACGGCTGGGAGGGAATAGGGAATAGGGAATAGGGATTGGGGATTAAAAAACCCCGTTCGGCGATCGGGCTCAGGTCAATGCTCTGCGCTCTGCGCTCTGAGCCCTGACCCCTGACCCCTGCGCCCTGTGCCCTGAGCTCTGGACCGCTACTGCGGTTTCGGTTGGGACCCACCCAAGCCAACTTCGGGCTTGGATGGGGCACCCGGGGTTGTGGTGGCCGCGGGGGTCGCCGGCACTGCAGCCGGCGTGGCGGCTGGCGTGGATGACGTGGGCGGCGCTGTTCCGGCGGCTTTGGCGCGGCGGTCGGCGGCTTCCTTGAGTTCCTGGTCGTGTTTGGCTTGTTCGGCGGCTGCTTCTTCGTCGGTGACGTAGCGGAATTCCTGCACGCGGCCGGGATACTGCTCCGTCGTGTACACGTGGTTCTGCTTGTCGATCGCCACGCCCACCAGCGCCTTGAACTGGCCAGGCAGCTCGCCGTGGCCGGTGCCGATCCAGGTGAGGAGCTGGCCCTCTTTGTTGAAGACCTGGAGGCGGTCCTGCATCTCGTCGGCGACCCAGATGTGGCCGTCGCTGTCGACGGCGATGCCCTTGGGGCGCGAGAAGGAGCCGGGGCCGTCGCCAGCCTTGCCGAAGGTGGAGATGAATTCGCCGTCGGCATCGAAGATTTCGACGCGGTCGTTGAGCGTGTCGGCCACGTAGACGTTGCCGTCCTTGTCGACAGCGACGCCCTGGGGCGCGGCGAAGTCGCCATTCGAAGTGAGGTAGTGGTCTTTGCCGCCGGTGCCCATGCGGCGCAGCAGCTTCTGCGTGTCGGCGTCGTAGACGAGGATTTGATCCTGCTGCGTGTCGGCGACATAGAGGAAGCGGTTGGTGGTATCGATGGCGAGGCCGTTGGGGTCGACGAGGCCGTCGGTGATCTGGCCTTCGAGCTCATGTTTGGGATTGAAGACCAAAATGTGGCGCAGCTTGCCATCGGAGATGAAGAGGCGGTCGTCGTCGTCGAGGGCGATGCCGTTGACGAGGCCGAAGTGGGCTTCGAAGCCGTTGCGGATGAGCTGGGTGTCGTGGGTGGCGGGATTGAAGATGAAGATCGCGCCGACGCGCTGATCGGCGACGTAGACGAGACCTTTGGAGTCGACGCCGATGCCCTGGGGGCCGATGAGCTGCCAGGGATAGGTTTTGGGATTGAACTTCTCGTCGTCGGACTGGCCGCCGGCGAGGCGGTCCATCCACGTAGCTTTGGGTTTGGCGGCGGCGGGGGTGTAGTCGATTTTTTCGCCGGCGAAGTAGTCGACCCAGTGGATGCGGGCGATGTTGGGCGGGCTGGGCCAGACGAGTTTGGTGGGGTCGAAGGGCCACTTGCGCGGGCCGGAGGCGTCAGCGGCGGGCGCGGCTTTCTTCTTCTTTTGGTCGGCGCGAGCGAGCTGGGGCACGGCGGCGGCGATGACGAGCAGCAGCGCGATGGCGAGCAGCTTGCGGGGTTTGGGGAGGGTGGACATCGAAATCTCCATTTACGGCTTGGGCGGAGTGGGGGCCGTGGTTTCGTTCATGTTGAGGCGGTTCTTGTGGCACATATCGCAGAAGGCCATGTTGTTGGCCTGGTCGTAGACCAGCAGGTCAGGCTGCGCGGAGGCGTGCGGCTGGTGGCAGGAGAGGCAGCTGAGCGGCGTCTTGACTTTGGACTGGTTGGTGGGGTCCATCACGTCGGAGACGGGGTGGTACGCGACGGGATGGCCGAGGCCGTAACGCAGGGGCAGGATGGGGACCTTGTTTTTCGTGTAGTAGTCGGCGGGGAGGGTGACGGCGCCGTTGAAAATCTTGAAGGTGCCGTCGGCGGCGTGCTGGGGCAGGTTGTCGGGGCCATGGCACTGGAGGCAGAGGCCGTTGCCGGTGACGCGGAGCAGCTTTTCGTTGTCGCCGCCGTGGGGGGTGTGGCAGGTGCCGCATCCCTGGGCGAAGGCGGGCTGGTGGTGGACGGCCTTTTTGCCCAGGTCCGCGATGTCGCTGTGGCAGGTGGTGCAGATGCTGACGCCGTCGGTTTTGGGCAGGCCGGGCTCGCCGCTGGCGTGGGGGCTGTGGCAGTCGGTGCAGTCGCCCATGGCGCCGGGGTGGGGGAATTTGGCGCTGGCGATCTCCTTCGCCTTGTCGTCGTGGCAGGTGACGCAGAGAGATCTGACGTCGGACTGAGTGAGGACGACTTTGCCGTCTTTCGCGGGGGCGTGGCAGGTGTCGCAGGCACCGGCTTCAAAGGGCGCGTGCAGGAACTGGCGCATCAGGTGGGGCGCTGAGGACTGGTGCGGGTCGTGGCACTCCAGGCAATTGGCCGTGGCGAAGGGCTGATTGTTGTGGGCCTTCTGCAGGGCGGCGTCTTTGGGGTCGTGGCAATCGAGGCAGAGCGCGGGGGCTGATTTGGTGAGGTGGAAGCGGTTCTCCTGGGTGGGGTCGGGGCCGGTTTTGTGGACGGTGTGGCAGGTGTCGCAGCCCATGTCGAGCGCGGGGTGGCGGCTGCCTTTGTCGGGGACGTTGAGGCCGGTCTTGTGGCAGGTGAGGCAGAGGTTCTGCTTCTCGTCGCCGGAGAGCGGCTTGAGGAGCTGGTTCTTGTTGTCGGACTCGTGGGGGTCGTGGCAGCTGAGGCAGTCGCGCACGGCGGGGGGATGGACGGTGCCCTTGATGTCGGCGGCGTTCTTGTCGGCGTGGCAGGTGATGCAGAGGGAGTGGGGCGTCGCGGTGATGAGCTTGACGCGGGTGACGTCTTTGTTGACGCGAATCTCGTGGCAGCTGAGGCAGCCCATGGCCATGGCGGAGTGGACCGACTTGCCTTTGGTCTTGTCCTCATGGCACTCGAGGCACTTGGTGGAGTCGGTTTTGGGGTCGAGGGGGACGGGATGAATCTGCGCGCCGGCGCGGGCGGCGAGCATGGCGAACAGGGCGAGCGCGAGGCCGCGGGGGAAGAGGCGGCGGAGCTGTCGGGCGGAGCCTGGGGCGGGACCTGGAGTCATGGCGGTTCACGGGGATTGCGCTGGCACCCCGTATGGCCTATTAAAACGTCCGAGATAGGGGCCGGGCTGTGCGTTATATCACCGAGGTAACGGGCGGGAAGGGGATGGGCACGGAAACTTGAGGCCTGGGGCGAAATATTTCCGGGAGCCGGGTGCCGATTTGGGATCGTGTCCGGAAAAGGACCAGGAAAGCAGGCCTGCCCACTTCGAGGAAACGGTAGCCGATAACCAGGGTGCGCACAAGGAGGCTTTCCCTGGTGAAACGGATCATGCAGTTGGGGGTGGTTTTGGCGGCGGCGCAGATTGCGGCTGCCCAGCTAACGACAGCGTCGACGGATGTGCTCGGCGCGCACCTGAATTATGGACGCGGCTGCGTGGCGTGCCATGCGCCGCACAGCGGGGCGGCGGGCAACGGGAGCGCGCGGATGGCTGCTGCGGATTCAGGCGCGGTGGCGCTGTGGGGCCAGGATGTGTCCGGGCTCTACGGCAAGACAATCGCGACGGATGGCGGGAAATATGTGGAAACGCTGCCGTCGAGCCTGTCGGCGGAGACTCCGGATGCGGCCGGGATGCTGACGTGCCTGAGCTGCCACGACGGCAATTACGCGTCGAACGCCATGATGAAGAACAAAGTGTACGAGACGCTGCCTTCGTCGTATGGGGCGGGGACGGTGCCGACGCTGCTGGGATCGAACGGCAGCTTCCTCAGCGAACACCCGGCGGGCCTGAGCGCGGCCATGACGTGCGGAGGAGCGGGCAACTGGGATTGCAGCGAGGCGAACGGCGCGATTCGCATGAATGGGACGAACTCGGCCCGGTTCGTGGCGAATTACGGATTCTTCGTGAAGCCGGGGAGCTACAACAACACCGCGGTGGTGGTGTGCACCACCTGCCACCAGCCGCACGTGATGAACACGGTGACCGTCACGGCGGGTTCGCAGTCGGGCCTGCCGGCGGGCACCTATGCGACGATGTTCTTCCTGCGCGGACCCTACAATCCGGGCGATTCGAATCCGCTGACGAACCAGACGGCGCAGTTTTGCCGGCAATGCCACGCGGACACGTCGAACGAGATGAACGGCAGCGTGGCGCGGACGGTGTTCTGAGCGGGGGCGATGGTCCCTTTGCCAGTCCGGCGCTGGCGGAATGGCAGGCCGCCGGATTTGCGGGTACAGGAAGCGTGAACGCAGTTGTGTCGAGCCATCCCGTTTGCTAGGTTGGCGTAGATGCCGTCGCCTGTACCCGAATCGTTCAGCCGAACCCTTGAGACTCTTTACCGGTCGGAATCGGGCCGGGTTCTGGCAACGCTGGTGCGGCTGCTGGGAGACCTCGATCTCGCCGAAGAGTCGATGCACGAGGCCTTCGCTGCCGCTCTCGAGTCCTGGCCGCAGACCGGCATTCCCGACAACCCGCGCCCCTGGCTCATTTCAACGGCTCGGTTCAAGGCCATCGACGGAATGCGCCGGCGCGCGCGTTTCGATGGAGCGCAACAAGATCTTATTGCCCACATCGAATCGCGTGTACCCTCTGCTCCCCTCGAGGATGAAGAGATCGAGGACGATCGCCTCCGGCTCATCTTCACCTGCTGCCATCCCGCTCTGCCTCCGGAAGGACAAGTTGCGCTCACGCTGCGCGAAATCTGCGGCCTGACCACAGAGGAGATTGCCCGGGCATTTCTGGTGACGCCGGCTACACTCGCGCAGCGCATCGTGCGCGCCAAGGCCGCCATCCGCGATAAGAACATTCCCTACGAGGTACCGGCGCCGCAGGAGTTGCCGGAGCGGCTGGACGCGGTGCTGCAGGTCATCTATCTCGTCTTCAACGAGGGCTATTCGGCTGCGGCGGGAACAGAGGTGACGCGGGCCGAGCTAACCGGCGAGGCCATTCGCCTGGGACGGCTGCTGACCGAACTCCAGGCAGACCAGGAAATTCCAAACCCCGACGTCGTAAACCCGGAAATTCCGGGCCTGCTTGCCCTGATGCTGCTGCAGGAATCCCGCCGCGCGGCGAGAACCTCTCCCTCAGGAGAGCTGATTTTGCTGGAGAATCAGGACCGCTCGCTCTGGAACCGGGAGCAGATCGCGGAGGGAGTGGCGCTGGTCGAGAAAGCCCTGCAGTCCCGCCGCTTTGGTGCGTACACACTGCAGGCTGCAATAGCGGCCGTTCATGCGGAGGCGGAATCGGTGGCTGCGACCGACTGGCGGCAGATTGTTGCGCTCTACAACCAATTGGTACGGATTCAGCCATCGCCCGTGGTCCAGCTGAATCGCGCCGTGGCCATTGCCATGCGCGACGGCCCGGAGGCCGGTCTGGCGCAGATCGACGCCATCCTCGCACAGGGCGACCTGGCCCATTACTACCTGGCGCATGCAGCGCGCGCCGATCTGTGCCGCAGGCTGGGCAGGACCGCCGAGGCCCGGTCCGCTTATGAAAAAGCCCGGTCGCTGACCCAGCAGGGGCCGGAGCGGCAATTCCTCCAGGAGCGGATTCGGCAGCTGCGATAAAGACCAATGGGGAAGAAACAAAATCTTTTTGACGCATTGTCGAATTCCGGTCCGGCGGTTCGACTATAGGGTGAACGCAGGGTAGCCAGCCAATCGCTCAACCCGAAAACATGCCACTCAACCATCGCTCAACCCAAAGGAGATCTCGCAATGCGATTCATGGTCATTCTCAAATCCACCCCAGAGGCAGAAAAAGAAGGCGCCCTCCCCGATCCGAAGCTCATGGACGAGATGGGCAAGTTCAACGAAGAGCTCATCAAAGCCGGCATCGTGCTCGCCATGGACGGCCTCCAGCCCAGCTCCAAAGGCGCACGCGTCAAATTCTCGGGCAAGTCTCGTACCGTCATTGACGGCCCCTTTACCGAGTCCAAGGAGCTCATCGCCGGCTTCTGGATCTGGCGGGTCCAGTCCCTCGCCGAGGCCATTGAGTGGGTCAAGCGGGTTCCCGCCGACGACACCGAAATCGAAATTCGCCAGATTGGTGAGATGGAAGACTTCGCACCCGTCCTGTCCGAAGAGGAGATCCAGTACAAAAAAGCGAAACGGGCAGAGCTGCCCAATCAGACCGTCAACCAATAGCCACACTTGCATCCATGAATCGAAAGCCGGTGGGATCGGCAGCGGCGTCCCCTGCCGATCCACATCAGGACGCCCATCCAGTCCTGCATTGCATCCTCGAAGCCGCCTGGCACATCGAGTCCGCGCGCGTCATCGCCGGACTCACGCGCCTCACCCGTGACGCCGGCCTCGCGGAAGATCCTGCGCAGGAAGCACCTGTCGCAGATGAGGGCGGAATCCGGAAGCCCGCGCTTCTTATGAGAAGCGCCCGGTCGCTGACCCAGCAGGAGCCCGAGCGGCCATTCCTCCAGGAGCGGATTCGGCAGCTGCAATAGAAAATTTTGCGGTTGTTGTCGAAATTCACTCTCCCTGACGACTATCCGGCAGCAGGACGGCGCACTACGGTTCTGCGAGTCACAGAAAGCCAGGAGGAGAAATCATGCAACAGTATCCGGTTGCTCTTTGCTACCCCGACGCACTCTCGATGAGGACGCCCATCAAGGCGAAGGAAAGAATGATCTGCAGCGCGGCCCCGATTCTGGCCCCGGTTCTGGCTGCGGCCCTGGCCATCGGCGTCGGTTTCCTTGTGCCGAATGCCGCGGCACAGTCGGATCCATATCCGAAGAGGGCGCCCGTCGACCAATACCTGATGGAAAAAAACGCCGAGGTTCAGCTGGCACGGAGCGCCGCTCCCGATTCCATCTCCCGCGACGCCACGATTCTGGTTCTGGGACGGCAGGGCTACGAGACGGCAGTCGACGGCAGGAACGGCTTTGTTTGCATGGTGGGGCGAGCCTGGGCGGGCATGTTTGACTGGCCCGAATTCTGGAACCCGAAGGTGAGAGCCGCGGATTGTCTGAACCCGCAGGCTGCGCGTTCGATCGTGCCGATCCTGGAGCTGCGCGCCAGGATGGTGATGGCCGGCCGTTCGAAGGCGGAGATGGTGTTGGCGGTCCAAGCGGCGTTCGCGAAGAAACAACTGCCGAGCCTTGAGAGCGGCGCGATGGACTATATGATGTCGAAGTCGTCGTATCTGACCGACCAGGGCAGCCACGACCTGCCTCACGTGATGTTCTATACCTCCGTCGAGAACGCTGACGATTGGGGTTCCGGCGCAGCCGGATCGCCGATTATGTCGGCTCCCTATTGGTTCATCTCGCCGAAAGATCCGTCGCAACTGAAGGGACTGCCACCGATTCTCGTGTTCCTCGTGATGGTCCCGGACTGGTCGGATGGAACGCCTGCAGGACAGCCTCATGACTGAGGCCGGCAAGGCTGAACGCGAACGCCTCGCCTGCCATTCGGGAGTTCCACACTCGCGTTGCTTCCTCCCTGCCGCGCTGTCTGCGACGGGGCGGGGCGGCGTCAGGTGAAATAAAAAAAGAGAAGCTGTCGAATTTCGCTTTCCCCGGCGACTATAGGACAACAGAACGATGCGCTGCGGTTCCCGAGGCAACAGGATACGAGCCATGGGAACCGGGCCACAGCAACCAAGGAGAAGAAGCGATGCCACAGTATCTGGTTTGTAATTACCTCCCCGACAACTTCGACCCGTCCACCGTAGCCGAAGCGATGGTGGAAGAGATCCACGCGCTCAACCGCGAAATGATTGCCGCCGGCGTGCGGAAGTTCGCCTGCGGCATTGCCCCGCCCGCCCAGGCAAAGACAGTGCGGAAGCACGCTGACGGCAAGGTGGCCGTCACCGACGGGCCGTACACCGAGACCAAAGAGCACATGGGCGGATTCTGGATTCTGGAATGCGCCAACATCGACGAGGCACTGGCGTGGGCGCGCAAGGGCTCCATCTCCTGCGATGCGGTGGGCGAGGTGCGCGAGCTTCTTTTCTTCCCGGCTCCCGAACAAGGCTCCGGCGAGAGCAAGTAAGCGGCATGGACTCCAGCGCGCAAGGCCTGAGCCTCGTCAGCGCTGGTGCCGAAGAGGAGGTGAGGACAAGCGATGAGAAAAGTGATCTTTGCGATCAACATGACGCTGGACGGCTGCGTGGACCACACGAGCCAATCTGTCGACGATGAAAAACTTGAATATTTTACTCACCTCCTGGGAGAGGTTGACCTGCAGGTCTTTGGGCGCAAAACCTGGCAATTGATGGTTCCCTATTGGCCTGACGTCCTCAAGAGCCAGTCTGCGACAAAAGCAGATACCGATTTTGCCCGGGCATTTGACTCCATACACAAAATTGTTTTTTCACGACCGTTAGACAGTGCTGAAGACCGGAATACGCGAATGGTTCGCGGGAGCCTTCAGGACGAAATACTGAAACTGAAACAGGAACAAGGCAAAGATATCCTGGTCGGCGGCGTCGATCTTCCTTCACAACTCATCCAGCTTGGCCTGGTGGATGAATTTCGCTTTGTGGTTGGGCCGGTGATTGCAGGAGAAGGAAGACGATTGCTGGAAGGTGTGAGCCTGCCGCAGAAACTGCAACTCAAACTTGTTGAGTCAAAGATTTTCAAATCAGGAAGTGTTGCCCTTCGTTACCTGAAACCGTGACGGCAACCTTTGAGGCAGTTATCCGCCCGCTCCCGCCGGAGACGAGAAGGAAGAGGAAAGAACCATGAAATACATCTGTTTTGGCTACTACGACAAAAGCAAATTCGATGCCATGGCGGAGAGCGAGCGCAACGCCAAGTTCGATGCATGCTTTGAATACGACAAGCATCTTCGCGCCAGCGGGAACGTGGTCTTTGGAGAAGCGATTCAGGGACCGGAGACCGCCCTGACCCTGTATTGGAAGAACGGCAAGGTGGCGACGACCGACGGCCCCTATGTCGAAACCAAGGAACAACTCGGCGGGTTTGGCGTCCTTGAGGCGAGGGACATGAATCATGCCGTCGAACTCATCGCCCAGCATCCGGGTCTGCGGTATGGCAACGTTTGGGAGATTCGGCCAGCAGGGGACATGCGCGAAGTTATCCAGGCCAGTGAAGAGCGGCGGGGGCAGGTCGCTGCTCCCTGAAGACGGTTCTGCCTCGTCACCGGCGGAATCGCACGCGCAAAGCAAGCCGCGGGAAGTGGGCGGGGATTTCCGGCGGGGCGAACACCGGCTCGAAGAGCGAGCCGGCCCTTGACAGCGGTTCGCATCGAGGCGCAGACTCCCATAGTTATCTATAGGAGCGCGCCGGAGTGAGGAAGAAACCCGACCACCTGCAGGGAAGCCTCGATCTGCTGGTGCTGAAGACCCTCGAGCGGGGGCCGATGCATGGCTGGGGCATCACGCTGCACATCGAACAGGTATCCGACGCGATTCTGCGCGTGGAAGAAGGCTCGCTCTATCCGGCGCTCCATCGCATGGAGCAGCAGGGATGGATCGCGGCCGCGTGGGGCGTGAGCGAGAACAATCGCCGCGCGCGTTTCTACCGGCTCACCGCTGCGGGACGGCGGCAACTCGCGGCCGAGCGGGAAAACTGGCAGAAGATTCACGGGGCTGTCGCTTTGGTGCTTGCCTGGAATCAGGCGACCTAGGGAGAACCGCGCATGGCCTGGCTCCGCCGTCTCCGTTCGCTTTTTCGCCGCGATGCACTGGCGCGCGAGTACGACGAGGAACTGCGCTTCCACCTGGCGATGCGCGAAGAGCGCAATCTCGGCGAGGGCATGGCAGCCGCGGAAGCCCGGCGCCGCGCGCGGCTGCGCTTCGGCAATCCCGCAGTGTGGCGCGAGCGGCTGAGCGAAGTGGATCTGCTGCTGTTGCCGCTGAGCATCTGGCAGGATGTGCGCTTCGGGGCGCGCATGCTGGTGCGCAACTGGAGCTTTACGCTGGTCGCCGTCTTCGCGCTGGCGCTCGGCATCGGCATCAACACGGCCGCGTTCACCGCGTACCAGGCCTTCTTTGCGCGCAAAATCGACGCGCGCCATCCGGAGCAGATCGTCAATCTCGCGCTGATCCTGCACAACGGCGAGACCAGCAGCCTGTTCAGCTACCCCGACTATGTTGCGTACCGCGAAGGCCTCCACGCCTGCAGCGGCGTCATCGCGACGGGGCTGCCGCAATTGCTCACGCTGAAAACCACGGGCGGCGTCGCCCTCGCGGAGAGTCAGGGCAACGGCACGCTGATCGGCAAGCTGGGATGGCTGCCCACCACCGGGACCGGCGAAAGAGCCGACGCGATGGTGGTCTCGGAGAACTTTTTTTCGGTGCTTGGCGTCGCGGCGATCCGCGGCCGCACGTTTCAGGCCGGAGACAAGGCAGCGCTCGAGCGCGCCCGCCGTGCTCATCAGCGAGAACTACTGGCAGAAACGATTTCGCGGCGATCCGGCGATTGTGGGAAAGTCTGTGCAGCTGAACGGGGTCGCCTTCACCATCATGGGCGTAACGCCGCACAACTTCGTGGGCACGTTTGTGGAGGCTCCTGATTTCTGGCTGCCGCTCTCCTGGGCGTGGCGCTGCTGGCGGCGTTGGTCCCGTCGCGGCACGCGATGCAGGTGGATCCCATGGTGGCTCTGCGCTACGAGTAAATGGCAGTCCCACATCTGCGAACATCGCGCAGATGTGGGCACCCCCAAGCCCACCCTGTCCCAAGCCCACCCTGTCGCCAACAGCGGACGGACAAGGATGGGGCACCCCCAGGCCTATTTCCTGGCGCCTGCGCCGCGGCGCACGCTCGATGCGGAGACTGTGCCGTCGGGATTGTGCGCCGTGCCGTGGCACGCCAGCACGCAGGTGTTTGAGGTGCGGTTGTAGCTGATGGGCAGGCCGTTGTTGGGCGCTACCACGTTCACGTCGAAATTGACGAGCCGCTCGCCGGTGATGCTGCCGCTCGCAGCGCCCATGCCGTGCGCGGTGTGGCAGGTGGAGCAGCTGAACCCCGCATTGATGTGCAGGCTGTGCTGGTTCCAGCTGGTGTTCTGCAGAACCTGGTTCGACAGATCGTGGCACTTGCCGCACAGCGCGTAGGGCCCGTTGACGCTGAGGTCAGGATTGGGAAAGAGGTTGGAGATGAGGCCGCCCGGCGTGACCGTCTGGCTGAACTCGTAGCGCCGCTCGAGGATGTGCGTCCATTTCGATCCGTGCGGCCCGTTGGCCCCGGCGCCGCCGAACTCGCGATTGTCGTCGCTGTTGTGGCAGTCGGTGCAGAAGATCTGCGTCCCCATGGCGCGGCCCTGGGTGAGGCCGTCGAGGTTGAGCATAGACGGGCGCAGGCTCGGCTGCGGATACGGGCTGCTGCTGGGATGCATGACCGGATGGCTCGACGTTGAGGTGACCGCGAACTGCGGGATGAGGTTGAGCGGATCGCCGGCGGAAACGGCCCGCACCGGAGCGTAGCCATACATCGCCAGCGTCTGCTTGCCGGCGCTGGTGCCGTGGCAGCGCAGGCAGGTCTCGTATTGATTGATGGCGGGCGTGAGCACCGTGACGCCGTCGCTGGCGCTGATTCCCGTCGCATCCTTCTGCGAAACGCGGACGAGCGGCGGCGGCGTGAAAATATTCACCGGTTGCGAACCATGCGCGTTGTGGCAATCGGCGCAGGTGGCGTGGCGATTGTTGTTGACCAGCGCGCCCTCGGAGGCGTCATGCGGATTCGTCGAGGTCGGGATGGGATGGCCGACCTTCGGCGCGGCGTATTCGGCGAGGACGTTCTCCCAGGTGGGCATGGGGGAGACGTTCGCGCCGTTGTGGCAGCCGATGCAGGCCTGCTCATTTTGCCCGCGCAGCAGCCGCGCGGTGCTGCCCGCGTTGTGCGAGGTGTGGCAGGAGTCGCAGGCGTCGGCAGCGACCGTGGTGTAGCTGCCAAGGCCAGTTCCCGATGCGATTTTGGCGCTGGAGAGCGCGTGCGCGCTGATGGCCCAGTCGGCGAGCGGATTGACGTGGCCGCTCATCTGCCGGGTGGGATCGTGACAGGCGAGGCAGAGGGCGCCCGAGGAGCTGTTTTTCACCAGGAAATTCTGCGCAATCATGTCGCGGGCCTGCACGTGCGGATCGTGGCAGGAAGTGCACTCGACGTTGCCGCCGATGAGCCGCACCGCGCCGGTGGTGTCAGCGGTTGTGCCGCCCGAAGCGAGGGTCGCCACCAGGTCGACGTTGTCTTTGAGCGGCGCGACCAGGCTGAAAGGATGCTGCGTCTGCATGTTGCTGGCGAAGATGTCCTGCGGGTACATGGACCCGCGCATCGTCACCTGGCCGTAGACGACCGTGTTGCCCACGGCGACCGTGCCGTCGTGGCAGCTGAGGCACTGGTTGCTCACCTGGCCGAGGGTAGGCTGGCGTCCGGTGTTGGCTTCCGTCGAGCTGGTGTACGGCGTGTAGACCTGCGTGGTGAGCTTCTGGTTCCACAGGCCCGTGTTCAGGCCGGAGTGGGGCGCGTGGCAGTAGGAGCAGGAGTCAGGCCGCGCGCCGGTGATGGGCGACGTGCTGCCGGGCCCCAGATTGTGCATGCCCAGCACGTCGTTGGTGATCTGCGCATGCGCCGGCAGGCTCGCGCCGCACAGCGACAGGGCGAGGGCCGCAACCAGAGCCCCGCGTTTCACGGCTGGCCTCCGGCTGCCGCAGTGTGCAGGCCCGCATATTGAAAGATCTGGACGCGCCGGTTGAAGGAATCGACGACCAGTACGCGGTCGCTGCGATCGATAAACAGTCCCGTGGGCAGCTGGAACTGGCCCGCATGCGTGCCATGCGCGCCGAAGTCGTAGAGCAACTGGCCCTGATGGTTGAAGACCTGCACCACGCCCCACTGCGCGTCGACGATATAAAGGTCGCCCTCGGAATCGAAGCCGGCCGCTTTGGGGCGGAACATCGCACCGGGCTGGTCGCCGATTTTGCCGATGGCGTACTGAAATTTGCCGGAGAGATCGAAGACCTGCACGCGGAAGTTCATCGCGTCGACCACGAGCAGGTTGTCGCCGTCGAGGCGCAGCTCGGTGGGGTAGTTGAATTCGCCGTCCGCCTCGCCGCGATGCCCGAGCGTTGCGAGCACGGCGCCCTGCATATCGAGCACGAAGACCTGGTCGCGCAGGGTATCGGTCACGTAGATGCGCTGGGTAGCGGTGTCGACAGCGATCCCGGTGGGCCGCTTGAAGTAGCCTTCGCCGCCTTTCAGGCTGCCGAGAGTGCGCAGGAATTTCCCGCTCGGCGCAAAGACGAAGATCACGCCTGCGTTGGAATCGGTCACATAGATGTTATCGGCAGAATCGACGGCAACACACTGCGGCGACTCCATGGAAAATTGCTTGCCGAGGCGCTGCACGAATTTGTACTTGTGCTGCTCGAAATCGAAGATGTGGATGCCGGCTGCCCCAGGATCGGTCACGATGATGCGGCCATGCGAATCCGCGACGACGCTGTAGGGGCGCACCATCGAGCGGTAATCGGGCGCGCCCGCGACCACGTCCCACACTTTGTTCCAGAAGCCGCGATTGGCCTTCACTTCCGCTTCCGAGCTGAAGCTGCGTTCCCAGGTGAGCGAACGGCCGCCGTCGAGGGAGAGCTTCCACATCTCGGGAGGAGGCGCGGTTTTCGCGGGCCGCGCGGCGCGCAGAGGCGCAGGCAGCAGCGCGACGCCCGCCACCAGAAACATCGCGCACAGCCGGGCCCGGGTTTCCCTCAGAAGAAGTTGAACCATCGCGATATACCGAAGAAATACGACGCCACGGTCTGCGGCTGCTCTCCTGAGTTTCCGAAGCCCTGCTCCAGCCGCGCATAGCCGCTCGTGTAATAGAGCTTACGCGTCTGGTATTGAATGAGCGTCTGGAATTGCTCGTTCTGATTCGCCGATGACAGGCCGTCGGTGGAGATATTCGTAGTCGAGCGCGCCCACGATCCTTCAAGCGTGAGTTTTTTCACCGGCGAACTGGCAACGCCGACTGAATAGCTGTTGCCTCCGTAGAGGGCCAGCAGGCTGGAAGGAATGACCGGCTGCGGAACGGGCAGCGTGGTGAGTCCTGCGCCGGTGCTCAGCGCCTGCCCGGTCGCCCGCGCATAGCTGCCATTCGCATTGAACCATGCGCCATAGCCAACGCTGGCGTTGTAGCTTTCGCTGCTGCTCACCGTGCCCGCCAATTGAGTCAGGCCGGTGTGGGACTGTCCCGCGCCCGCGCCGAAATTGAACGCTCCCCAGCGCCTGCGGGCCGAGACGATGTAGTTATAGTACGAATTCATGTAGGTCACGAGCAGCGTCTGTACGTTCTGCGCATAACTAAAGCTGCCGTTCACGTGCCAGCCTTCAATCACGCGCTCATAGTTTCCGCCCGCTGAAAAGCCGAGGGTGCTCTGGCCGGTCTGGTCGTCGGTGTTTTCCGTTACCGTGGCCGTGGCGTTGAGGCTTCCTTCGAGCACGTTCTGCGTATAGGCGGCGCTTCCGCCCCACGAGCGCACGCCGTAGGATTCTCCCAGAAATGTCTGGTCGCGGACTTCGCCAAACACCGAGGTTTGCAGGTGCGCCATGGGCATATACGTCGCCACGCCCATCACGTCGAGCGAATTCGACGTCTGGCTGGAATTGATCCCGGTGACCACGCCGCCCGCCGCGACAATCGACTGCAGCAGCTGTCCGCTCAGATTATCCGAGTACGTCGAGTTAATGTTGAACGCCAGCTTCTCCGTCGGGTGAACCCCGGCATTGGCCGTGAGTAGATCGATGGTGCCGCTGGCGCTGGTGCCGAGATAGCTGCTGCTGAAATTGGAACGGCTGAAGCCGACCGCAGCCGATCCCTGGTAGGGCAGCCGGTGAGAGGCATCGAACCCTTCGCCGCCATCGGTGGAGCGCGTTTCCGCAGGCGATCCGCCGGTCACCACATCGGGGATGAGGGAGTGCGAGCCGCCATCGGTGTAATAAGCGCCGAGGTTGAAGCCATCCGCCTGATAGCTGGAATGCAGGTTGAGCGCGTGAAACGCATTCAGCCCCTGATCGTTCAGCCCGAAAACGGAATAGCTGCTGGTGCCCTCCTGATAGCCCGCGGAGAAGCTGGGCAGACGGGGCAGGTTCGCGGCCCAGTTCACGCCAAAGGTTCCGCTGTTGCCGTGGGTCACGTAATTCGGCAGCCCCGGCACGGAATAATCGCCCTCTTTGTTGTATGCCTCGGAGTAACTGACCGATCCAGGGAAATGGCTGCCGCCGAAGATCTGCGTGCTGAGGTTCACGCCGGTGGCGTTGGTGATGGACTGAAAATTCGAATTCGCGCGGGACTGGTTGAGGTAGTAGTCGGCGTTGAACGAGAGGAAGTTGGGATTGTAGTAATTGCCGGTCAGCGATCCGGTGCCGGCCAGCGCCCAGGAGTGGTTCGACTCGGTGTCGTTGCCGTAGGACGCGGTGTAGCCGGGCGTCACGATGCCGGAGAGATGCGTGGTGAACTGGCCGAATTTCACCTGCGCGGCGGCGGGCAACGCCAGCAACAGAATGCCGGCTTCGATCAGCCTCGACCCTCGCCACCCGCTTGCCACTTCGCGATCTCCTTTGACCGGAGCGTGTCTGCACTCCGGTGGTTCTTTCTGTTTTGTCGTGCCGGGCTTCGGTTCCACTGCAGAGCCAGCCGTTTCAACCGAATGTCCTCAAGCCCCCCGGGCCTCGCTTCCAGGCGCCGCCAGGACGCCTCCTCAAAACTCCTGAATCTTCGCGTTCTTCCGCAGCTCGGCATCCAGCGACGCGCGCAGCTGATTCCGCTTCGTCTCTTTCATCTGCTTTTCCAGCGGGGTCTTCACGTCGGCGAATTTCGCGCGGCCGGCGGGCGAGTGCACGTTGAGGCGCACGATCGTGTACGCCTGATCGAGCTGGATGAGGCCGCTCACCTGACCAGGCTGCATCGACTGGAGCGCCTGCAATACCGGCGGCGCGAGCTGGTTGACGGGCACCGGTTTGTGCTGCCCCATCACCACCCGGTAATCGTCGTCGGAGAGCTTCTCTGCGAGCAATCCGAAGGCCTCGGCCGTCTTCGTGGTCTTCGCCTGTTCGTAAGCTTGCTCGGCGCGTTTCTTCCCCTCAGCCAGTTGCGCGGCAGTTGCATTCTGCGGCGGCAGGACGGAGATGGTCTGAAACGTATACATCTCGGGACGGTCGAAGCGCGCCGCGTTCTTGTGGTAATACGCCAGAGCATCGGCATCGGAAACCGTGTCGCGATTCTCCACTTCTGTCTTCAGTAGCGCGTCGATCAGCAGCGAGCGGTGGATCTTCTCGTTGAGCACCTGCTGCGAGCCATGAAAATCGGTCTGCAACATGGTGTTGTATTCGTCGGGCGACGCGAATTGTTTGCGGAACTGCGCCTCGGCCTGCAGCATGCGCGCTGGAGACACGGTCATCTTGCGGCGCAGAGCTTCCTGGTAAACCAGCTCTTCGAAGACCATCATCTTCATCGCGCCCTGGCGAATTTCCCCGGCGAGCTCTTTCGGCAGTCCGCCGTGCTGGCGGGCGTAGGGGAAGATCGCGTATTCCTCGCGCACCAGATCGCTGCCGGTGAGCACGGTGTTATTCACGCGGGCCACAGGCTGTTCCGGAGCGGGCTGCGCTGCCGTCTGCTGGGCGGATGGCTGGTTCAGCGCCGTCGGCGCATGCGAGGCGACCTGCGCCCCGGCCGCTGCGCAGGCGAGCAGGATGAATCCTGATATTGCGGTTGTGCGTTTCATCGAAGTGACCGTCCTGGGGTGACCGTCGTTGTCCGAAAAAATAGGGGAGGGAAGTGACCCCTCCCCGTCGTGCATTGGATCAGCAGGTTAGAAAATCGTGCCCGCTGTGCTGCCGTTCGATTCGTTCGCTTCCCCACCATGGCACTGGCGGCAGAACTGCGCCGTCTGGTTGGTGTAGGTGTTGGGGTCGGCCGGGTTATACGGGCCACGCAGGAAGAACATGGTCGCGTAGGTTCCACTCGGCAGGCCGGAAGTCGCGCCGGTGGTGACCTTCACCACGTTCATCACGTGCTGGTTGTGGCAGGTGGTGCACAGGACGACCGGGGTGCCGGCATTGTTGCCGGGCCGGACGAAGAAGCCGTAGTCCGTCACGAACTTCGACGAATTCGTGCCATTCATCAGAACCGAACCGCTGCTGATGGTGCAGTCCCAGTTGTACTGGCCGGTGCAGGACATCGCGGCGTTCAGGCCGACCGGGTGATCGTTCAGGTAGTTCCCGGTTGTGCTGCCGTCAGCGCCGAGCAGGGTCGGGATGGTGTTGGAGGTTCCATAGGTGGAGGGCAAGGGCTCATAGACCTTGTTCTTCATCATGGCGCCCTGGGCATAGTTGCCGTCGTGGCAGCTAAGGCACATGAGCACGCCGCCGACGTCGGGAGTGGTGGCGGTCAGCGAAGAGGGAAGAGTCTCAGAGTAATTCGATCCATCATCTCCCTGGCCGCTAATGATGGTCTTGCCGTACAGATTGCCGACGTCCTCGCCCCACAGAGCAGCATTGCCGGTGGTGGGGTGGCCGGACTTATCGATCCCGTTTCCGGCTGCGCCGCTGTGCGGTGCGTGACAGGCCGCGCAGCCGCGGCCGTAGTTGAGGTGAGCGCCCAGAACGTCGTTCGTCTGGACGATGATCTGAGCAGACGCAAACGACGCGGCTGCCAGGAACATCACGGATAAGAGTGCAATACGCTTCATGAAGTGAAGCCTCCTGGTGAAGAAACCTGGGTGTTCGGCTGAAACGCGAAATCCAGCGAGCCGGGTGGGTTGCCGGTCCGGTTCCAAAAGCGCGCGCTGGCGCGCAACCTGCTGATGCCGTGGAACCACCGGGAAATACGCAGAGCTGACAGCGAGAAGCAGAGCAGGATGTTCTGCCGCGCCCGCGGATGAGAACTGAGGAGAGCGTGCTGCGTGCGCCTTGGCGCGGCGGAGCGTTCCCAAAGAGAACTCGTTCCCTGAATGGGAATCTGATCCGGGCAAGTTGAGATAACTAGTTGACATCCTGGTCCTTCCTGCCTATCTGTCATGCAAACATTGGAGCGAGCTTCCGGGATGTGACCCTTGTCACACAGCTAAGTGATAAACAACGCAAGTCTTCCCCCCATTCAGCCGATACAGTAGGGCTGTTATCGGGACGGCGCAGAATCTACGGGTTTTCCGCGAACCCTGGCGCAACCGGCGCCGGTTCGTCGCGGAGAAGAGCCCGAGCCGGAGTGATCGATTCTGCGACAGTCGCGCCGCCGCAATGCGGCGCAGAAGGAAGACGGCATGGCCGGCACATTGAGCAGCGGGCCTAACGCACAGCGCATTCTCGAGGCGAAACGCGTCTACGTGATGGCCGCGATTTGCCTGGTCGCGGGCCTGGGGA
>JBARMS010000085.1:0-5808 GCA_049802575.1 Acidobacteriaceae bacterium
GTGTGGGTGCTGGTGGAGCGGCATCCGCGACCGACGGTGGCGGGAGGCCACGCTGCACCGGCGACGCCGGCGGCCGCGCGCACCCAACTGCTCGCCGTGCTCCCGTTTCACGTGATCGGGGCCGGGAATGGGCCCGATGCCGCGGCCATGAGCGCCTACAGCGAAGGACTGCTTGAGGCCATCACCACCAGCCTGGCCGGGGTCGCTCCGGCGGCAAAGATCGAAGTGCTGGCGGCAAGCGAGGTGCGCGCTCACGGGCTGAAAACGCCGGAGGAAGCGCATCAGGAGCTGGGCGCCGACCTCGCCATTGACGGCAGCTATCAGCAGTTCCGGAACGAAGTGCACATTACTTATGAGCTGAGCGATGCGAAGGGCACGATCCTTCAGTCCGGCAATCTCATCGAGAAGCTGACCGATCCGTTTGCCCTGGAGAACCACGTGGTGAGCGGCGTGCTGGCCATGCTGCGCGTCACGCCCGGCGAAGCCGCGCCGCAGCGGTTTGGGACGCAGAATCCTGAGGCCTATGACGCGTACCTGCGCGGCACGGGCTATCTGCGCGATTACGACATCGCCGACAACATTGAGAACGCGGTCAAAAGTTTCGCGGCCGCGACCCACGCCGATCCACAGTTTGCAGCGGCTTTTGCCGGGCTGGGCGAAGCGCAGTGGGCGCAGTATCAGGCGACGACCGATGTGCGCATGATTGCTCCGGCGCGGGCCAGCTGCGCCCGAGCGCTGGAGCTGGGTCCGGATGTCGCCGAGGCGCGCATCTGCCAGGCGACGATCGACGATGGAACGGGGCGCGCGCAGGCTGCGCAGGCCGGTTATCAGCAGGCGCTGCGACTCGATCCGCAGAGCGACACCGCGCTGAACGGCCTGGCGCGCACGTGGGAGGAAATGGAGAAGCCGGAGCAGGCGCAGCACGTCTACCAGCAGGCGATTGAGGCGCGCCCGTTCTACTGGGCGAACTACTACGCGCTCGCCAACTTCCTGGTCCCGCGTGCCGATTATGCCGGCGCTGCGCAGCAACTGGAGCAGGCGGTCGCGAAATTTCCTGAGAACAGCTTCGTGGCGCGGCGGCTGGGAGTGGTCTACTTCCTGGAAGGGAAGCTCGACGATGCGGCGACTATCCTGGAAAAAGCCATCGCGGAGCGGCCGCAGGCCACAGCATGGATGGACCTCGGCGAAGTGTATCTGCACCAGCGCCAGTTCAGCCGCGCAATTCCGGCGCTCGAGGAAGCGGCACGGATGCAGCCGAATCTCGATTCCATCCAGGCCGATCTGGGCGATGCGTATGCATGGAGCGCCGCGAGCAACGGGCCTGGCGCGGGCAATGACAAAGCGGCTCAGCGCTACCGCAACGCGCTCGCGCTGAGCCAGACCAGTCTGAAGGTGAATCCGCAGGATCTCGACGCGCTGATGGTCGCGGCTTACGCCGCAGCGGCGCTGGGGCAGCAGCCGCAGGCCCTCGCGTATCTCAATCAGGCGCTCCAGCATGCACCCGAAGATGCCGAAGTGCATTACTACGCGGCCCGCGTCTACGCGCGGCTGAACGAGGCGGGGGCGGCGCGCCAGGCCATCCATACCGCCATCGCGCATGGCTACTCGCAGGCCGATATCGCCACCGCACCGGATTTAGCGAGTCTGGTGGGCGCCGCGCAAGGGCAATAACCGTCCTCCGATTCTCCGCGCCGCGCAGGGGTGACGGCCGCTGAACCTTCCTACGACCCCGAGGCGGACTTAATCAGCAAATGGGGGTCGCGACATTCGTAGTGGTGGTGAGCGGGATCGTTAGGCTCGGGGGGCGCGTTCGCGTCCTCGTCATGGAACTGGACTTCGAGCTTGTACTTGCAGCCGCGCGCGCTGGGCTTCGGCACATCGGCGTCGAACGAGCCGGCAAAGTTCAGATCGTGCTCGTCGAATGCGCGCTGAAACGGATCCCTGGGGCAAGCCTTCCCGTAGAAATTGCGCGCCGTGATGGGGACGAGGCGCCGCACGCGGAATTGCCGTCCTTTGCCCGAGGTGAACGCGATGTGCTCGGCCTGCTGGATGGAGATGCACATGGGCTTGTGGTCCGCCATGTCGGCCATGGAGGCTTTGGTGAAGTCGCAGGGGTGGTCTGTGCGGATCTTCTCCACGTCGAGGGTGCACTTGCGGCCGTGCGTCCCGGCAGCGGAATCCCAGGTGCAGTAGTTCTCAGCATCAGAGGCGCCGGCGCAGACCTGGACGCCTCGGCTGGCGCCCGAGTGGGGGTGAGCGGGCGAGGCCGGCGTGGTTTGCGCGACGAGTGACACTGCGGAGAACAAGGCAAGAGCAGCAAGAGTCACTTTCACGCGACGATTCCTCCTCAACGGCAGCGTATAGCGTAGAGCGTGTAGCAAACAAACTATAGCAAGGGACGCTCGGCGAAGAACTCTTAGCGAAGAACTTTCAGCGAAGAACGTTGAGCGAACAATATCCAGCAAACGACGTTGAGCGCACGGCGTTCGACGCAACTGCGGCTGGGGGTCAGGCGGTGGTGGCGTCGCCCAGATAGCGCACGTCGAGAAGGGTGCAGTCATCATCGGCGGCGATGGAGCCGCAAATGGTCTGGATCTGCGTGCAGATGTCGTCGAGCGAGGCGGTGGCCATCGCCGGGTGGGTGAGCGGCTCTTCGCCATAGAACTCGCCGTCGGGCAACTGCGCTTCTGTAACGCCGTCGGTGACAATTAACACGCGCGATCCGGGTTGGAGCCAAATGGAGCCGGACTGGAAGGGCGCGCCCTCGATCAGGCCGACGGGAAGGTTCGATTCGGTGAGCCGGCTGCATCCGTCGCAGTAAACGAATGGCGGGACGTGGCCGCAGTTGATGTATTCGAGCAGGCCGCCGGGCGTGATGCGCAGGACGCACATGGTGGCGTACTTCTCGATGTTCTTGCTGCAGATGTAGCGGTTGACCAGCTCAGCGATGGTGGTGAGAGGCTGGCGGGCGGCGAGCTGCGAGTAAATGAGGCCCTGCAGCGTGGATGCGAGGATGGCCGCGGAGATTCCTTTGCCGGAGATGTCGGCGACGACCATGGAGAGCGAGTCGGCATCTTCGATCACGTCGAAAAAGTCGCCTCCCACCTCGCGGCAGGCGACGGAGCGCGCCGAGACCTGCGCCCACGAGAGGGTGGGCAGGCGCGCGGTCATGAGGCTTCGCTGAATTTCCGCGGCGATATTCAGCTCTTCGCGGTAGCGGCGCTCGCGCTCTTCCGACATGGCGAGGCGGGCATTGTCGATGAGGGCGGCGGCGTCGGTGGCGATGGTGCGCAGCAGATCATTGTCGATCTGGGTGAGGGCGCCGGCCTTCAGGCGGCTGTCGAGATAAAGCAGGCCGAGGAGGTCGGCTTCTTTGGCGGCGCCGGGACGCCGCTTGCGCAGGGGAATACAGATGACGGAGCGAATGCTGTGCGCAACGATGGAGGCGGACCGGGCTTCGGGGTCGGCGCTGAGCGAATCGGTAAGGACATATTCACTGGCGTTGCCGACGGCCTGCCGAATGGCTCCGTGGGAAAGAGTGCCCTCGTCGGTGAGGGCCTCGCCCTTGTCGTCGCGGCCGAGGGCGAGCTCCAGCTCGCCCTCCTCGTTGCAAAGGAAGACGAAGCCACGCTCGACCTGGGTGAGCTGCAGGGTGGTATCGAGCAGGGCGCCGAGGATCTGGTCGACGGCGCCGCCGGCTTTGATCTTGCGGGCGGACTCGAAGAACCAGTTGAGCTTCTCCAGGGCGGTGCCGGTGGCGCTGACCTCGGGAATCTGGCTGATGATGTCGCGGATGGTCGAGCCTGGGGTGTCCTCGGTGGCGCCGATGCGCAGCGCGGGTCCATCGGTAGCGCCGAAGTGGACGGTGTCGTCCTCGCCGATCAGGTGACGGGCGAGCGCGGGCTTTCCGTTGACGAAGGTGCCGTGCGTGCTGCCCAGATCCACCACGTAGCAACCCTCGTCGGCAACGATGACCTCCGCGTGACGCCGCGAGACGTAAGCGTGCGCGAGCACGAGATCGTTCTCGGGCAGGCGCCCGATGGTGAACGGAGAATGGGTGATGGCTCCCGTTCTGCGGTTGGGCCCGTCGACGAGCACAAAGTTTAGCGGCGCTGGATTGGTGGACACTCGCAGAAATTATAGGGGGAAAGCCCGCGGGGTGGTGAGAAAAGGCGTGTGGGGCGGGGCGGCGGTGTTTTTCCCTCGACAGGCTGGCAGCCGCGGCAGTACGCTCGTCCCCACTCGGACCGGTCGCTGACATACCGCTGGAAGAGCCTCCGATCTCCTCCCCCATGGTTGCTTTGCATTTTCTGCTCGAAAGGTCCGGGTTCGCGCGCCCACACGCGGTGAACTGCGACACCACATCCACACCCACGAGGAGTGATTCCATGAGCTTCGATCGCTCGAACTGCCTTCAGCGTGCAGCGTTCCTGATGTGCTCGGCGCTTCTTGGTGCGCAGATCGGATCGTCGCAATCCGTCCAAACCGCGCCGGTCGAGTCGGCGCCATCGGTCCAGCGCGTCGTCTCGCTTGACCCCTCGTCCGCCTATGCATCGGCGAACCGTCCGATCGTCAGGGGGGAAGCCTCCTTTGCCAACGCGCCAGCGAACTTTTACGCTTTCGCTTCCGCGCGCGCCGGAGAAAGGGCGAGCGTGGAGGCGGTGAAACTGCGCTTTGACGCGCCCACCACGCTGACGAAGATCGAATCCACTCCTGACTTCACCATCGAGGACGGCGGCAGCTGCATCGAGGGCCAGTCCTATGCGAAGGGCGACACCTGCATCGTGCTGATACGGTTTACGCCGCAGGGCGCGGGCCGGCGGCTCGGCAATCTCACCCTCAGGCACTCCGCGTCAGCTGAGCCGGCGGCGGTTGGCCTGGGTGGTTATGGCTATGCGCCCGTCGTCAACTTTACTCCAGCGCTCATCACCACGGTTCCCGGCACGTATCCCTCCAGCAAGGGTCTGCTGAGCGGCGCCAAGGACCTGGTTGTGGATGGCGGCGACATTCTCTACATCGATGACATCGGGAACAATCTTCTGAGGGAAATCGATTCGACCGCGGCCATCACGAACGTTTCCCCGGTCTTCGGCACTCCGGCCAGTATCGCTGTGGACAATTTCGGCAACGTTTGGGCCCCCACCGTCTCCGGGTCATCCTTTTACTTCACGAACTTCAACCCCTCAAGAACACAGTCCGGCTGGAGTGCCCCGCCTTACACACCGGGCTCCTGCACGGAAAGCACGCCTTGCCCCCTCATTGACGTCGGATTAGGCAACGCCGCCGAAATCAGCATCGATTCCAGCAACAACCTCTTTATGGAAGAGGAAACCAGGGGAGCTCTGGAGATGCCGGTCGCCGGCTGGGTGGACATCGCCTCGACGCTGGACCTCTGGTATCTCGAAGACGTGTATGCCTATTACCTTGGACCCCCCTCCACCTTTGCCGTAAGTGCCAGCGACTACCTCTTCACCGCGATTTCCTACACGTTTGAGAACGAATGTTCCATCGTCGAAGAGCCGCTGTACGGTGCCGAAGGCAGCAATCCCACCTACATTCGCATTGCGGGCGGCGTTAGTTGCGGGTACTCGGGCGACGGTGGGCAGGGAGCGGGAGCCGAAATCGGGGGGGCGATTGGCCAGATGGCCTTCGACGTGGCGGGGAATCTGTATTTCTCCGATACGAACAACCAGCGGGTGCGGATGATCAACGTCACCACCGGCATCATCACCACCATAGCCGGCAGCGGGACGGCCGGCTATGTGGGCGACAATGGCACGGGACCGGCCGCCAAACTGAGCTATCCGA
>JBARMS010000086.1:0-18833 GCA_049802575.1 Acidobacteriaceae bacterium
GCCGGCAGCAGGCTCTCGCTCATCATGCTCATCACGGTGCAGGGGACGACACCGAAGTTCTCTTCGAGCGAGGTCCAGCACTGGACAGCGCTCACCGTGCAGTCCCACTCCTTCATGAAGCGCTCGATGGCCACGCCCAGCTTTGCCATCTTGAGCAGCGCCGCCTCTGCAATCCCCTGGGTCGGCACGTAGGCTTTGATGGCATTCAGTTTCGCACTGACGTCGGCCTCATTGTCCTTCATGCGATCGATCGCGCCGAAGATGTCGGACAGATCGAGGGTGAGCACCTGAATTCCGTACCGCTCGAGCAGTTTTTCGCTGTAGCGCACCGTATTGAAGTTTTGCGGACGCGCGCCGATGGCGCCGATGCGGAGGTGTTTCAGGCCATTGCTGACGCGGCAGACTTTGCTGAACCAGTCGAGGTCTTTGCGGAATTCGTCGGAGTCGGGCTGGACGGTGTGGCGGGCGGTGATGGAGTAGGGAATGCCGTACTGCATGAGGTTGTTGCAGGCGGACATCTTGCCGCAGAAGCTGTCGCGGCGATCGGAGATCTTCATGTCGTTGCGGCGGTCGGGCGTGGCCTGAACGAGGACCGGCACGTCGAGCTTCGAGTAGCGGATGGAGTCGGCGATCGCGCGCTCGTCGCCGAAATTGGGCAGCGTGACGACAATGCCGTCGATCTCGTCGCGATGGCCGCGGAACAGATCGCCGCAGCGCTTTGCTTCGTCGTGAGATTCCACTGCGCCGTACTTTGCCTGTTCAGGGGTAAGCGCAATGGCGCGGATCCCTGCCTTGTCGAGGACAGCCAGGATTTCGTCGCGTCCTTCTTTGGCCAAATGATCTGGGAAGAACCCGCGGTTCCCCACAATAACGCCGAACGTCAGGTGCTTTTTCATGACAAATTCCTCGATGAAGGCTTAGTGATGACTGCGGAAACGGATGGTGTAGAAAAGGCCGGCGGCGGTCATAATGGCGCCCCACCAGATGGGCGCATGCAACTGCCAGAGCACGGGCTGGTGCGCGGGCGGATGCGAAAGCTCCCACAGGCCCGTGCTCATGATAATGACGCCGTAAGCGAGCAGCAGGATCCCGGAGAAGAGCCAGATCGATGTATGTCCACGCATGATGCCCCTACCAGAAGACGATGTTGAGCCCGACAAAGACCACGGCGATCACGCAGGCCCATACGATGGGCTTCTGATACCAGTAATCGTCGTGTTCTTCGGGGATTTTGGTTGCGCCGTAGACGAGGCCCTCCAGCTCGGCCTCGGGCTTCGGCTGCGTCGCAAAGCTAACCACCACGGTAACGATGACACAGACCAGCCAGGACCACAGCGCGCGGTACATGTCAGCGGCCATGGCCTTCGCGTCCGGCGAAAGCGCGACGTAGCGGAGCGCCGAGGGGTCGTGCTCGACCCACGCCCACAGACTGATTGCCGTGATCGTGCCGGACAGCAAGCCCCAGAAGCCGCCTGCCTTCGTCGCGCGCTTCCACAGCATGCCGAGGATGACGGTGCCAAAGAGCGGCGCGATGAAGAAGCTGAACAGCGCCTGCACATAGTCCATGATGCTGGCGGTGTGCTGCACCAGGTAGGCGGTGCCCACCGAGATGAGCACTCCGATGAAGGTGCACCAGCGGCCCATGGATACGTAATGGCTGTCGCTGGCCTTCTTGTTCATGAAGGCGCCATAGAGGTCGTAGGTCCACACCGTGGCGAAGGCGCTCACATTGCCCGCCATGCCGGACATGAAGCCGGCGATCAGCGCAGTGACGCCGAGTCCGAGCAGGCCGGGCCCGCAATACCGCACCAGCATGAGCGGCAGGACTTCGTTGTAGCTGTGCTGGCCGGTTTGCACGGCGATGTCCTGCGGCACGAGGTGAAAGGGCAATACGGAGAGCGCGAGCAGGCCGGGGAGAATGACGATGAAGGGCACGCACATCTTGAACGCCGCCCCAATGATGGGAGACATGCGAGCGGCGCGGAGGTTGTGGGCGGAAAGGACGCGCTGGACGACCAGGAAGTCCGTGGTCCAGTAGCCGAAGCTGATCACGATACCGAGGCCGAAGACGATACCCGTCCAGTGGATGCCCATCGGATTGTCGCGGAAGTGCGCGGTGGTGCTCCACAGGTGGGTGTACTCGCTGCCCATGCGCAGCCCGATCTGCGCCTTGAGGTTGGTCCAGCCGCCGGCTTCGATGAGACCGAGAATAGGAATGAGCAGGGCGCCCAGCCAGATGAGCAGAAACTGGAGCACCTCATTAAAGATGGCCGAGCGCAGGCCGCCGAGAGCCACATAAATCGCCACGGTGATCGACGACACCCAGATGGAGAAGTTCAGATTCCAGCCCAGCACGACCTTCATGACGATGGCCATCGAGTACATATTGATACCGCTCATGAGGACCGTCATAAAAGCAAAGCAAATGGCCGAGAGGCCGCGGGCACCGTCGCCGTAGCGCAGATGCAGATAACCGGGGACGGAGTGGGTTTTGGATATGTAATAGAACGGCATCATGATGATGCCGAGAAAGAGCATGGCGGGGATGGCGCCGATCCAGTACCAGTGGGTCGCCAGAATGCCGTATTGATAGGCCGACCCAGCCCAGCCCATCAACTCCAGCGAGCCGAGGTTGGCGGAGACAAAGCTGAGGCCGGCGATCCACGCAGTCATCTCGCGGCCGGCCATGAAGAACTCCTCGCTGGTGTTGGAGGAGCCCTTCAGATAGAAGCCGATGTAGATGACGATGCCGAAGTAGATCGCGATGACGGCGATGTCGACAGGGGAAAGATGGACCAGCGAGTGTTGGGCGGGCGCAGCCATCCACTCGGCGAGCGCTGCGGCGGCTGGAACGAATGCGAGGGTCATGCCTGGTCGTGCCTCGGTGTGCCACAGAGTGCGGGAACGGGAGCGGGGGGTCCGGTTCCGGGTTTAACCGCGTTGTCCGTAAGTAGCTTTCGCCCCATGCTTACGGAAATAATGTCGATCGAGCAGAGCCTGCGAGACGCCGCGGCAGCCGGGGTTCAGCGTGGCTGTGTAGAACGCCATGCGTGCGACTGCTTCGAGCACCACAGCATGATACGCGGCCTCGATGGCATCTTTGCCCCAGGTGAAGGGAGCGTGGCCGGCGACCAGAACTCCCGGCATCGCTTCGGGGTCGAGGGACTGAAAGCGGCGCAGGATGGCGTTGCCGGTGTTGAGAACGTAGTCGCCGCCAATTTCCTCGTCACTTAGTTCCTCTGTAACGGGGATGGGACCGTAGAAATAATCCGCATGGGTGGTGCCGTAGGCGGGAATCTCGCGTCCCGCCTGGGCCCAGCCGGTCGCATACTCGGAGTGGGTGTGCACGACACCGCCGATGGAGGGAAATGCGCGATAGAGCTCCAGGTGCGTGGCCAGGTCGGAGGACGGCTGGAGCGCGCTGTCGACGATTTTGCCATCAAGAGTGCTGACGACCATGTCGCCCGGAGTCATCGATTCATAGGGCACGCCGCTGGGCTTGATGACGACGTGGCCTGCCTCACGGTCGATGCCGCTGGCATTGCCAAATGTGTAGAGCACAAGTCCGCGCCGCACCAGTTCCAGGTTGGCATCGAGGACCTGCGATTTGAGATCTTCCAGCATCTGCTCGTTTTATCCAGGCAGTCGCGATCCAGGGGCGCAGAGGCCACGGTCATTGCTGTTAAATCGATGTAGCGAGTTTCGGGAAACGTTTACCACAAGAGGCAACAGTAACTGCACCGAGTGCACCTCGTCAATGTAAATGCGAAGACCGCATTTTTCTATTGACGATGAAAATGAACAACCGCGAAGCGGTCCTTTTTCCGGACCGCCTCCGAGCTTGTCTTATCCGCCCTGGTCGCTCCGAAGCTGACGAGTCCGGCATCGTCAGAACAATCTCCGGCCAGGACCGCTTTGTCGGTGGGATCTGCAACCTGCGATTTGGGGATCCCCAACTCCCTCAGAACCCATGCGGCTCGCCGCGAGCCCAGGGCACAGTTGTAATCGGGGCTGGGGCCTTCGATGGATGCATAGCCGAGGATGACGACTTTCACGCTCGGGTCCTTCAGCGCCGCCTCCACCTGCTTCTTCATCGATGGCAGATCTTCGCCGGTCATCGATGCATTCAGGGCTTGTTCGGCGGGCAGACCGGGATGAGGCTTGTCCTGCAGAAAATAAATCCGCAGGTCCTGCGGCAATGGAGGAGGAGGAGGCTGATTCTGCCTGGGCGGCTGATCCGTCTTTTTTGGGTCCGCCGGTTGCTGCTTCGGGCCCTGGTCGGCTTTGTTCTGCTGGTCGGCGGGGGGCTTCGGTTTTTCAACCTGATTCTGCTGCTGGTCCGAATCGGGTACGGGCACAACCACATCTTCGGGTGGTGGCGGAGATTCCTTCTTTTTGCGCTTTACCGTGTCCAGCGAGATCTGGAATCCTACGGCGACCTGCCAGGTGCCCGCGCCGGAATACTTGTCGTCGAGCGGACCCTTCGCCCAGTCGTAGCCACCCGCTACGGAGCCGACGCCCTGCAGTTTGAGAGGACCGAGGGTGGTTATGTCCTGCGTGACCTGCAGGCCGCCCAGCAGACTGAACTGCTTGCCTGACACAGACGGGTCAGTGGAACTGGTGCCTGCATAGCCGGCTTGCCCGATGACCGCGATCTGCGTGCCGCTGTCGGTGTTGATGAATACATACGATGGCTGCAGCGCGACCTGATATTGATCGCCCCCGGCGGTCGCCTCGCTTTGCCATTTGAAGATGTGTCCATATTGGCCGAGCAGTCCCAGCTCAAAACCTTTCTTGCCCCTGTGGAACTGGATGTTGGCTGCCAGTTGCCCGCCCAGCAAGCCCGGTGGAGGCTTGGGAATGGTATAGACCCTTGAGTATTGCGCCAGACCCTGTGCCTGCAAAGTCAACCACGCCGTTGGTTCGTCATCGTCAGGCTTCTTGTCCTTTTTGTCCTTATCGTCGCCGGTCGTTGTGTCTGCTGGTTTCGCATCCGTGCTCTGGCGCTGCAAACGGCGAGCCTTCCCCGATCCGCCGGACGCCTGCTGCGTGACGTGCGTCAGCTCGTGCGCCAACAGTTCCCTTCCCGCACGGGAGTCCGGGGCATACTGCCCTGGGGCAAAAACCAGATCCGACCCGACGGTGTAGGCCCGGGCACGAACGGCTCGGGCTGAATCGGCGGCCTTGTTGTCCGCGTGGATGCGGACCGAGCTGAAGTCGTATCCAAAGCGCGGCTCAAAGAACGCCCGTGTCCGAGAATCGAGCGGCTGCCCCGGCGAGCGCAGCGTCTCGTGTACGATCCGCGGGGCTGCACCCTGTGGTGCTGTGGTATCCGCCTCTTTGCGGGACAGTTTCTCCTGCTCGTTGTCCTCTTCCGCGCAATGCTCACACTTTCTCTGCAGAGTCGCTGGTTTTCCCATCGTGCCCTGCGAGGCGAGGGCGCCCTTGCGCATGACGCCATCGGCAACACGGTCTGCTTCCCTCTCCAGCGGATCGTTGAACGCCCCAATTTCCGGCTTTGCCTGGAGCGGCCTGTGCAACGGCTGCAGACGATCCTCATTCCGGGAGGGTGAGAAGATGGAGATGTTTTCGATGCCGTAGGAAATCCGCTGCGCCGGGGCGCCGACGGCTGCTTGCGAAGGGAAAACATCACGCGACGATTTCGCGCGAGGGACGAGCCGGGGAGCTTTCGGATTGAGACCGCCGGAGCGCTCGGAAACCCTCGTCAGCATATCGTTTGGCTTCGATTGGATTTCGGTCGAGGTTGACTGGAGCTGCGACTGGGCCGGGGAAGTTCTGACTATGGCCTGCCAGTGATCCGTTGTCAAGCCGGTTCATCGGCCCGGTACGCTGCCGCGCACGGACGTGCAAGCGGTGCGTGGGAGCGTAGGGAGCGGGCATCTCGCCAATCACCGAAAACTCACCGCGGTCCAGCTGCCACTGTACCGCTAAAATCCGCAACGCCTACCTGAACGCTCGTCTTGTCCGCCTTGCCCTGCCGATAGGTCCAGGCGCCGTAGACGCGATCGCCCCAGGCGGCGAGGGCCAGATAGTCGCCCATGAATACGCCTTCAGGGTTGAAGGGGGTGGTGGTCCATGCGTAGTTGGCGAAGGTCCTGCCGCCGTCAGTCGATCGGGCCAGCACGACAATCTGTTTCTCGTTCTCCGGATCCTCGCGGCGATCGTAGAAGACCACGTTCACCGCACTGGTGACGGGATCGACGGCGAGCCACTGGAAGAAGTGCTCGGCGCCGTCACGGACCGGATCGCTGTTCACTTTGATCGGCGCGCTCCATTTGCGTCCGTGGTTGGTGGAAACGCTGAGAAAGATGTCGACTTCACCATTGCGATAATCGCTCCACGTCACATAGATGGGGCCGCCTTTGGGGCCGCCGCGCGGATCGATGGCAATTTGCGGAAAGCCGTTGGCTCGATGCATGCCGTTGATGGCGAACATGATGGGGGCGGTCTGGATCATGTCGCGAGCGCGAGAGAAGGTTTGACCGCCATCGTGTGATTCGACGAGTTCGATGCGATCACGCTCGGCCCACACGCCGTAAACCGTGCCGTCGGGGCCGACCGCGCCGTCGAATCCCTCGAGAGCGCCGTTGTCGTCGCGCGGCAGACCGCGGTCGCGGGCGATCTCAAGGGGCTGCGACCAGGTGAGACCGTCGTCGGTGGAGCGGGAAAAGAGCATCTGCGAATCGGTGAGGGTCCAGCGGGTCCAGCCGACGTAGAGGTTCCCTGCGTAACGACTTTTTGAGGTGTCAGCCACGAAATAGGGCTTGTCCTCGAAGGGAATGCCGGGTTCGGTGGGCTGCGCGATGACAGTGCGCAACTGCGGTTCCCAGGTTTTTCCGGCATCAAGGGAGCGGCGGAGGAAGATGCCGTTGCGGGTGGCGCCGTGGGCCCAATAGTTGAAGGTGCCCAGTTTGTCGAAGGCAATGCAGCCCACGATGACGTGGCCCTGGTTATCGAAGACGACGGAGACGTCGCCGGACATTTTGTAATTGGGCGGAGCGACTCCCTGAGCGAGCGTCCAGGTGCGTCCGGCGTCGGTGGAATAGCCAGCCTGCGCGGTGTATTGAAAGACGGCGACGACGTCCTGCGGGTTGAGAGGATTGACGGCGATGCCGGGCTCGCTCCAGGTTCCGGGCTGAGCGGACAAGGTGGTGACCTGCGCGTGAGGCGCGGGAGGCAGGTTCTGGGCACATGCCGCGATGGCGGAGAGGATGGCGAGCGCAGGAATGGCAGAGCGGAATACCGGCATGCATCCCATTATGCAATTCGCGAACGCGTCAGCCAGAGATACGATCCGCCGGGACACTATTGGGCAACCGTCAGCTGAATTGGCGTCGAAGCGTCGACGCGATATCCGGCGGGCGGATCCTGCGCCAGGATCGTTCCGGCAGGAAGCGATGGGGGCGATGGGGCAGGCGCGCCCGGAGCGGCTACCGGAGGAAGGTGGGTGTTTTGGGTTATGAGAGGAGCCATCTGCAACCCGGCATGTGCCAGGGTGAGAGCGGCGGATGTGAAGAGCTGCCCCTCGAGATCGGGCATGACAAAAGCGGGAGACGGCGGGGAAGGCCCTGCGGGGGCGGCAACGAGAAGATTCACGACTGGGCTGGCGACGCCTGAGGCATCCGGAGCAGGGCTTTGCGCGATGACGGCGCCGGTTTGCGCGCCCGGCTGCGCGAGCAGGGCGACGCTGCCCGTCTGGAGACCGGCGCGGCGGATATCGACGGATGCGATGCGCTGATCCTGTCCAAGCGTATTGGGGATGGCGAGCTTTTGGGGGCCGAGGCTTTCCGTGAGCCATACGCGCCAGCCGCGCCGCACGATGGCTCCCGGGGTGGGCGATTGATTCGCCACGCGGCCGGCGGGAACATCGGCTGAATAGAGCTTGTTCTCCACGTGCAGGGTGAGGCCGGCTGCGGCGGCTCGATGGCCCGCGTCGGCAACGGTCATGCCGTGGAAATCGGGGATGGAGACTTCCGATCCATGGATCGCGAAGTGCATGGTGAGGACGGCCGACGCCATGGCGACGATCACGAGCAACATGACGACGAGAACAAAGCGGAAGAAGCCAATCATGACGCGTATTCGATGGAAAAAGTGATCGTGGCGGATTTCTCAAGCATTTTGGAGACGGAGCAGTATTTGTTTTTGGATAGTGCAACGGCGTCTTCGGCTGCTTTGGGAGTGACGCGGCCGCTGATGCGATAGGTGAGATGAATCCGCGTAAAAACACGCGGCGGCTCCGCAGCTTGCTCGGCGGAAGCAGTCACGGTCAGACCCTCCAGCGGCTCGCGCTTTTTCTGCAGGATGCTGACCACGTCGACAGACGTGCACCCGCAGAGCCCCGCGAGGACGGCTTCCATGGGGCTGAGACCTGCAGCGTGGGACGGGGAGGCGTCGAAACGCACAATTTGGCCGCTCTCGGATCTTCCTTCGAAGAGCAGGCCCTGTTTCCATTCGGCACTGACGATCATGGAGCTACCTCCGCCGTTTCACACGCGACGCTCGTTCCGTCGCTGGGCGTCTTCGGGCGGCACGAATTTGTCGAAACTGCCGGTTCATGCCGATTCCCGTTCCGCTGATTGGATTCAGGAAGGCGATGATTTGACTCCGCGCCACAAGCCCGCAATGCCGAAACTATACGGAGTCCAGGAAACCTGGTCGAATCCGGCGGAGCGCATCATTTGCAGCATGACCGGCGGCGCCGGAAACTTTGCCACGGACTCGGGCAGATACGCATAAGCGTGGCGATGGCCGGAGATGCGGGCACCGATGGCGGGAAGGACACGCCGGAAGTAAAACGCATAGATTCGGCCGAGCGGACCGCCCGGCTCGCTGAAATCGAGAATGCCGAGTTCCCCATGGGGGGCGAGGACGCGGAAAAACTCCGCCAGGCCTTTCTGATAATTCGCGAGGTTGCGGAAGCCAAAGGCTGTGGTGATGAGGTCGAGCGAGTTGCCGGCCATGGGCAGATGCAAAGCGTCGGCCTCGATAACGATGGCGCGGCTGGGCGGCAACTTTTGCCGGGCGCGCGCGAGCATGGCGGGAGAGAAATCCGCGGCGATGACGGGCTCCGACGAGTCCGGCCGACGACGAAGGAGCGCGAGGGTCATATCGCCGGTGCCGCAGCAGATGTCGAGCACGCGGGCCTCGGGGCGAACGAGAATGTGCCGGAAACGGCGGGAGGTTCGCCACCACCAGAGGCGATCTATGTTACAGGAGAGGACGTGATTGAGCAGGTCGTAGCGAGGCGCCAGCGCCGAGAACATGTCGCGGACAGCCTGAGCCGAACTGTCCTCGTCATTCGCTCCGGGAGGGCGCGATCCGGCGATGGCAGCATTGTCTCGCAAAGGCCAGCATACCGTACGGGCAGGTGACAGGTGACAGGTTGCAGGTTGCAGGTTGCAGGGGACAGGTTACAGGTGGCGGAGACACTTCGCGAGTGAAGCAGGTGGTATAACGGCTGCCGTATGAAAAACCCTGTTCGCATTCTTATCGCTCTGCTCGTGACGCTGCCTTCCATGGCGGCGATGGCTCAGGATCAAAATGGAGTCGCCTTCGAGCGGGCGCAGCACTTGCAGCACGGCATCAACACCAGCGGGTGGTTTGGCCAGGCCCAGAATGATGACTATTCGCCACAGCATTTGGAGACTTACACGACGGCGGAGGACATCGCGCTGATTGAGGCGATGGGTTTTGACCACTGCCGGGTGAGCATCGATGCAGGTCCCCTCGTGGCGTGGCAATGGGCCGGCACGGAGACGCCGTTTATGACGGACCTGGACCGCGCCGTGCGCACCATGCTCGAGCACCACCTGTCAGTGATCATCGACATTCATCCCAGCAGCGAGTACAAGGCGGAGCTGTTTCAGGGAAGTGCGGGCGTTGCGCGATTCACGGCACTGTGGCGGGCGCTGGCAGCACATTTCGCGCCCTTCGATCCGGAGCATGTGTTCTTCGAAATCATGAACGAGCCCGAACAGAACGACCCATACCGTTGGCAGGGCATCGAGGCAGCGGTTGCGGAGGCGATCCGCCAGGGGGCTCCGCAGAACACGATCATTGCTGCCGGCGCGCACTGGTCGGGGCTCGGCGACCTGCTGGTGCTGGAGCCTCTCGCCGATTCCAATGTCATCTACACGTTCCACGATTACGAACCGTTTGCGTTCACGCATCAGGGCGCGACGTGGACCAGCCCCGAAGTTCGGCCGGAGCGCGCAATTCCCTACCCTTCGGCTCCGGAGAATATTGCGCCGAAGCTCGCGGAAGAGCCGAATCTGGAGGGCCAGTATTTTCTGGATTCGTATGGCGAGGACCGGTGGGACGCACAGCGCGTAGAGAACACGATTGAGTTCGCAGCGAAGTGGTCAAACCTCCATCATGTTCCTGTGTATTGCGGGGAGTTCGGCGTGCACCGGCCGTACGCTCCGCCTGCCGCGCGGGCGCAGTGGCTGCACGATATGACGGTGAGCCTCGAGAAGAACCACATCGGCTGGGCCATGTGGGATTATCAGGGGAATTTCGGCGTAGTGACAAAAGAGAACGGAGTCACCACGCCGGATGCAGAGGTTCTGCAGGCGCTGGGTCTGCACGCGCCACAGCCACAATCCGGGAACTGACGGGCGCTCAGTTGCGTAAGATTGGGGTATGCGCTGGAGCGCGCTGGAGCCAATCGGCGTCGGGCGCTATTGGGGCGCTGTAGAGGTTCGATCATGATTAAATTCCTGCTCTTCTGCATCCTCTTTGTGCTCTGCTGGCCGCTGGCGCTGCTCGCGCTGATCGCGTATCCGATTGTGTGGCTGTTGCTGATTCCCTTCCGGCTGGTCGGGATCGCCGTGGGCGGCGCGCTGGAACTGGTGGGCGCCATCATTTTTTTGCCGGTGCGGTTGATTCGGGCGATTTAGCCAATTCCTGACCAGGGCCGCGCATCGCGACGCGCGGCCTCAGCAACAACGGCCGAGCGCGCTTGCCAGCGATTGCCCCTCTGATCCCGTTATCCGAGCGACAGAGCGGGGAACCCTGCGGTAATAACACTTAACGGTGATTGCGCATCCCACTTCAGCGGCGCAATGTGATGGATATCACAGACAAACCCCTCGCGCCCTCCCCAGGGCGGTCTGTGGCTCGCGAGGAGAACATTCGATGAAAAGTGGAAAACTTTTGCTGACAAAATTCCTGAACGATGAGTCCGGCCAGGACCTGATCGAGTATGCCCTGATCGCAGCCCTGATTGCGCTCGTCGCCATTTCTGGTTTGAACGGGCTGGCTTCTTCGATCAACAGCGAATTCAATAGTATCGGCAGCGATATCTAGCCTGGGACTTTGCGCGGGTTTGGGCGCCAGAGGCGCGGGACTTCGCCGAGTGAAATCGCCGTGCGTTCTGCGGCAGGGACAGCCGTCATGCTGTCCCTTTTTGATTTCGCTGGATTGAGAAGAACGCCGACGAGCCAAAGTTGAAGGAGCGGCGGCGAGGCGGCGCTCTGCCTGCGGCAAACCGTACACTGGATGCATGGCGGGCATCGTTCTCGACGGCAAGGCGTACGCGAAGGAACTGGAAAAAGAATTATCGGAACGCGTGCGGCGGCTTATGCAATCCGGTCTGACGGAGCCTCCAGTTCTGGCCACCATTTTGGTCGGCGATGATCCTGCGTCTGCAACCTATGTACGCATGAAGGGCAACGCGTGCCGGCGTGTGGGCATGGAATCCCTCAGCATCAGCCTGCCGGGAACGACCACGACGGAAGAGTTGCTGGGCGCGATTGACGAGCTCAATGCGAATCCCCGCGTGCGCGGGATTCTGCTGCAACATCCGGTACCGAAGCAAATTGACGAACGGGTCTGCTTTGACCGGATCGCGCTGGAAAAGGACGTGGACGGAGTGACAGCCCACGGCTTTGGCCGCATGGCGATGGACGAGCCGGCCTACGGCTCCGCGACACCGGCCGGCATTATGCGCCTGCTGCGGCGGTATCAGATTCCGATCGAAGGACGTGAGGCAGTGGTGGTGGGGCGCAGCCCCATTCTGGGCCGCCCGATGGCCATGATGCTGCTGGCTGCGAACGCCACGGTGACGATCTGTCATTCGCGCACAAAGAATTTGCCTGAAGTCGTGCGTCGCGGGGAGATTATTGTGGGCGCAGTGGGCAAGGCAGAGTTCATCCGGGGCGAGTGGATCCGGGACGGGGCAGTCGTAGTCGATGCGGGGTATCATCCCGGCGGGGTGGGAGATGTCGAGATGGCGGGGGTGATCGACCGCTGCTCGGCCTATACGCCGGTTCCGGGAGGCGTGGGCCCGATGACGATCGCGACGCTGATTGCGCATACCGCCGAGGCTGCTGAACGCGCGGCGGGATAAAATGCTCGCCGTAGCTTCCTGATCAGGCAGAGGCATTCCGTGCGGCTTTGGTTCGCGGCGAGCAGCGAGGTCCCCGTCTATCGGCAACTGGTGACGCAGGTGGTGCTGGCCATTCTCTCCGGCGAGCTGCGCCCCGGGGATCGCTTGCCGAGCACGCGCGATCTGGCGCGGCGCTTCGGGCTTCATCCGAACACGATCAGCGCCGGCTACCGGCAGCTGGAATGTGAAGGATGGACCGAGGGCAGGCATGGGAGCGGGGTTTACGTACGACGGCAAAGGGAAGCCGCGCCGACGCCGGAACAGCAACTCGACTTGCGCATTGCGCGATTTATTCGCGAACTGAGGGGCATGCAGATCCCGCCGGCCGTGGTGCGCCGCCGCCTGGGCGAGTGGCTGGCGAGCCCACCACCGGAGCGTCTGGTGCTGGTGGATCCCGACCCGGAACTGCGCGCTATTCTTCTGGCCGAACTGGCTCCCCTCTGTCCCCTGCCGGTCAGCGGCATATCGATCGAGGAATGCCAGGCAGGCGGAAGAGAAACTCCGGCGGTTTATCTTTGCCGGCCGAGCAAGGCGGGACTCGTCCGCGCGGCGTTGGCGGCTGGCGCGGAGCTGGTGGTCTTGCCGATTCGTTCGGCCAACCAGTGGCTCGCGCCGTGGCTGCCTGCACCGCCCGGTCATCTGGTCGGCATCGTCTCACGCTGGCCGGAATTTCTCACCATCGCGCGAACGATGCTCGTGGCTGCGGGACTTCCGCCAGAGGCCCTTCTGCTGTGCGATGCGCGAGGGCCCAACTGGGAGCGCGGTCTGGATCAGACTTCAGTGATCCTGTGCGATAGCCTGACGCGGACACTTCCGGGCATTCCCTCGAAGCCGATGCTGGTGGCCTATCCCTTGCTGGCGGACCATGCCCAGGATGAAATCGCCCGTTCGTGCGATCCTGCCTGGGCTGGACTGTGACAGATCGGGAAGTGTCGGCAACATCGCCCCCGCAGCGGTTGCTCCGCTCTACGCTTCTCCCATCGGCACGACACAAGGGAGAATGCAGATGCAGATTTCGTGGAGCAAGACCAGAATTCCATGGATGATGGCCGGTGCGCGGGTCGAGCTTGGTCCGCTGATCGCGGCAGGCGCACAGTGTAACTGGAGCGGTACAGCCCTGGCCGCAATGGTCGCAGGCGCGCTGGTATCCGATATCTTCGATGGCATATTGGCGCGGCGCTGGCGTTGCGACACGGCGGCGCTTCGGCTATCCATGTTGTCCTGAGCGACGAATCGAGGCCCACCGCTTCGTTCTTCAGCGTTGCTATGCGCAGGTGGGGGATTTATCCTTCTGTTCTCAGTCTTGCGATCGCGTGCTCATGGACGCGGGCAGCCAGTGATGGTCGAGCGAATCGCTTCTACGCGGAGACAGAAGATGGCCCTCCATTCAATAACAGCTCACACCGTTGCGCCGGTCCCGGCGGTTCTGCAGGGGCGTGCGCTTGAAGCAAACCGGCGCATTCCGCTCAATCTTGATTGGGTGGAGGAGGTTCGCGTCAACACCAGCGCGGTGGAGCGCCGCGCCACAACGCTGGTGACGCGGCGCACGGTCAAGAAGGAGAATCAGGCGGCGTGGCTGCTGCGAGCGATCGCGTGCATGGACCTGACCACGCTCAACGGCGATGACTCTGCCGAACGCGTGCGCCGGCTCTGCGCCAAGGCAAGGAATCCGCTGCAGCGGCACCTGATTGAAGGGCTTGGGATTGAGGAACTGCACCTGACGGTGGGCGCGGTCTGCGTTTATCACACGTTTGTGGAGACGGCGGTGAGGGCGCTCGAGGGATCGGGGATTCCGGTGGCTGCCGTTTCCGCGGGATTTCCGGCTGGGCTTTCGCCGCTGGCGGAGCGCGTCGAGGAGATTCGGCGCTCGATCGAGGCGGGGGCATCGGAGATCGACATCGTCATCACGCGGGCTCACGTCTTCAATGGCGAGTGGCAGGCGCTCTATGACGAGGTCTCGGCGTTTAAGGAGACCTGCGGGCCGGTGCACATGAAAGCAATCCTCGGCACGGGGGATTTGATGACGCTGCGCAACGTGGCGCGCGCCAGTTGGGTGGCCATGATGGCGGGGGCGGACTTCATCAAGACATCCACAGGAAAAGAGTCGGTGAATGCGACGCTGCCTGTGTCGTTGACGATGGTGCGCGCGATTCGCGACTACGGCGAACGGACGGGAATGGCGGTGGGATTCAAACCGGCGGGTGGCATTCGCACCGCGAAGCAGTCGCTGGACTGGCTGGCGATGATGAAAGACGAGCTGGGGCGGTCGTGGCTGGAGCCTTCGCTGTTTCGTTTCGGCGCCAGCGGCATGCTGGCGGACATTGAGCGGCAACTGGAACACCATGTGACCGGCCGGTATCCGGCAGCCTATCGTCACCCGTTGGCATAGTTGATTTGCGAGCGCTGGAAGGAGTCGCTGTGAGCATTGCGGAAAAGTTCCACACAATGGAATACGGAGCCGCGCCGGAAGATCCGAAAGAAGCGGTGCAATGGCTGGAGCGGCATCATCGCCGGTTCGATGCGTTCATCGGCGGCGCGTGGGTGAAGCCGGCGGGCGGAGAATACTTTGCGACCAGCGATCCATCGAGCGGCGACGCCCTGGCGGAAATCGCAGACGCGAACGCAGCGGATGTGGATGCAGCCGTGGCGGCTGCGCGGAAAGCTTTGCCCGCGTGGCAGGCGCTCAGCGGACACGCACGGGCGCGCTACCTCTACGCGCTGGCGCGCCAGGTGCAAAAGCACTCGCGCCGGCTTGCGGTACTGGAGACGATGGACAACGGCAAGCCGATCCGGGAAAGCCGGGACATCGATATTCCCCTGGTCGCCCGGCATTTTTATCATCACGCGGGATGGGCGCAGTTGCTGGAGGCAGAGTTTCCCAGATACACCGGATGCGGGGTGGTGGGGCAGGTGATCCCGTGGAATTTTCCGCTGCTGATGTTTGCGTGGAAAGTGGCTCCCGCTCTGGCAGCGGGCAACACGGTGGTCATCAAGCCAGCGGAGAATACGCCTTTGACCGCACTGGCGTTCGCAGAGCTCGCGATGGAAGTGGGTCTGCCTGCCGGCGTGCTGAATGTGATCAATGGCGGGCCAGCCACAGGGTCGGCGCTCACGGAGCATCCCGACATCGACAAGATCGCCTTCACGGGTTCGACGGAGGTGGGCCGGATCATCCGCAAGGCAACGGCACACTCGCACAAGAAGCTCTCTCTGGAACTCGGCGGCAAATCGCCGTTCATTGTTTTCGACGATGCCGATCTTGACTCCGCGGTCGAAGGGCTGGTTGACGCCATTTGGTTCAACCAGGGCCAGGTGTGCTGTGCGGGTTCGCGTCTGCTGGTGCAGGAACGCGTGGCCGAGACGCTGTACGCGCGTGTGCGCGCCAGGATGGAGACACTGCGCGTGGGGCATCCCCTCGACAAGGCCATCGATATCGGCGCTATTGTTTCGCCGGTGCAGCTTGAGGCGATTCGCCGCATGGTCGACGCTGGTGTTGCCGAAGGGGCGACTTGCTGGCAACCAAGCCATCCGCTGCCGGGCAAGGGATCGTATTTTCCGCCCACGCTGCTGACGGGGGTTTCACCGACGGCGATCGTGGCGCAGGAGGAAATCTTCGGCCCGGTGCTCGCAGCGATGACGTTCAGGACACCGGCGGAAGCGGCGGAACTGGCCAACAACACGGTGTACGGACTCGCGGCGAGCATTTGGAGCGAGAACATTAATGTGGCACTCGATCTTGCGGCGCAGGTGAAGGCCGGAGTGGTGTGGGTCAACTCGACGAACCAATTTGACGCGGCATGCGGATTTGGCGGGTATCGCGAATCGGGATACGGGCGCGAGGGTGGCCGCGAAGGGATGCTGGAATATCTGACGCCTCAGTGGCTGAGCAGTCTGCCGGCGGCTGCAGCGGCTCCGCATCGCGCTGAGACGAGCGTGAATGAAGGTTCCGAGGCGGCGGTGTCGCCGATCGACCGCACCGTCAAGCAATACATCGGCGGCAAGCAGGCCCGGCCGGACTCGGGCTACTCCTTTGCGGTGTACGGGCGGGAGGGTCAACTGCTCGGCGAGGCTCCGCTTGGCAATCGCAAGGATATCCGCAACGCGGTGGAAGCGGCGCGTGCCGCCAGCGGCTGGGCGCACATGACGGCGCATGCGCGCGCTCAGGTGATCTACTACCTCGCGGAGAACATGATGCAGAGGCGGGATGAAATTGCGCACCGTCTCGCGGCCGTGGTCGGAGAAGAACAGGCCGCGGCAGAAGCCGATCTCTCGATCCAGCGCATCTTCAGTTACGCGGCATGGGCGGACAAATACGAAGGTATCGTGCATCATCCGCCGGGCCGAAACATCACGATTGCGCTTCCGGAGCCGGTTGGAGCCATCGGCATTCTCGCACCGGCGCAGGCCCCTTTGCTGGGGCTGCTCTCGCTGGTGCTGCCGGCGATTGCGATGGGGAATACGGTGGTCGCCGTGCCATCGGAAAACTATCCACTCATCATCGGTGACCTGTATCAGTTGTTCGATACCAGCGATTTGCCGGGCGGGGTGGTGAACCTGGTTGCGGGGCGGCCGGCGGAACTGGGCAAGACGCTCGCCGAGCATGATGGCATCGAGGCGATCTGGTGCTTCCGCAGCAACGAGGAAGCCGCGATGGTGCGCGCTGCTTCGATTGGCAATATGAAGCAGGTTTGGACCAACGATGGACACACGTACGACTGGTTTGATCCCACGCAGGCGGAAGGCCGGTGGTTCCTGCAGCATTCTACGCAGGTGAAGAACATCTGGGTGCCCTACGGGGAGTAGCGGCGGCGAGGCCCTGTCGGAGTCAGAGGCGCAGGACAGTTCCGGACCGCTGCTACCGGGTCTCGTGGAGCAGGGCGTCCACTTCGTGACGGGGAGGCATGGAGGGCGCGGTGCCGCAGCGAGTGACGGAGATGCCCGCCACGGCGCAGCCAAAGCGGGCGGCATCCACGATGTCACGGCCCTCGGCGAGCGCAACAGCGAAGCCTCCGTTGAAGGCATCGCCTGCCCCGGTGGTGTCTACGACGTCGCCGGCGCGAAACGCTGGGACGTGCTCGCGGACCCTGGTATTTTTCACCAGCACCCCCTGCTCGCCGAGCGTGACGACTACGTTGCGGACGCCGCGTGCGAGGAGCGCGTCGGCAGCGCGGTCGGCATCCATGAGCGATGCGACGCGGACGCCGGTGACGATTTCAGCCTCGGTCTCATTGGGAGTGAAGTAGTCGCAATTGCGGAAGATCGATTCAGGAAGAACGCAGGCGGGCGCTGGATTCAGGATGGTCGGCACGCTCAGAGACGTCGCCAATTGCAGACCGAACTCGACGGTGGCGAGAGCCAGTTCGAGCTGGGTGACGAAGATCGCGGATTGGGCGATGAACGGCCTGGACTGCGCAACTTCATCGGGATTCAGCTCATAGCACGCGCCGGGAACCACGACGATGGAGTTTTCTCCGGTTCCGGCATCGACGACGATGGACGCCGCGCCGGTGGGTGAATCCGTGGCGAAGACGAAACGCGTATCGATGCCCTCTTGCTCCCAGGTTTGCCGGGCCATGTCACCGAAGAGGTCGCGGCCGAGCTTGCTGATGATGCCGACTCTGGCTCCGGCACGCGCGGCGGCGACGGCCTGGTTCGATCCTTTGCCGCCGGGCCCCATACGGAAGCTACGCCCCATGAAGGTTTCGCCCCACGCCGGCAATTTGTCCGCAGAGAAGGCAAGATCCGTCACATAGCTTCCCATCACGGTTACAAATTTGCCGCTCATACCGATCCTTCGTTCACTATCGGGTTCGATCTCCGCTGGCGGTGGCTATTCCGGCAAAGCGATTTGACTGTCGATGTGGAAATGGCCGGTGACACCGGGTGCTCCGGTATCGGGCTGGCCGCCACCGATGGTGATCGTATAGTCGCCAGCAGCGATGATGGGATGGCCGTCTTCCGTCACCATGCTGAGATCGCGATTCTTCAACTCAAACTGAACCTGCTGGCTTGCACCCGGATCGAGATGAACGCGCTGAAATCCGCGCAGGGCGATGCGGGGCGCGCCTGCAACGGGGGGAAACTGCAAATAGAGCTCGACGACTTCGTCGCCCGCCAGCTGCCCCGTATTCGCCACCGTCACGGTGGCATTCACGGGCTTACCTGCCTGGATGGGGGCGCCCGGAACGGTCAGGCCGCTGTAACTGAATTTGGTGTAACTGAGGCCGTAGCCGAATGGATAAAGAGGCTTGCCCGTGAAGTAGCGGTAGGTGCGGTTGTGCATCGAATAGTCTTCGAAGTTAGGCAGCTGGCTCACGTCCCTATAAAAGGTGACGGGGAGGCGACCGGCGGGGTTGTTCTTTCCGCTGATGGTATCGGCGATCGCAGTTCCGCCCTCTTCACCGGAGTACCAGGCATCGAG
>JBARMS010000087.1:0-3029 GCA_049802575.1 Acidobacteriaceae bacterium
GAGCACGGGCGCGCGCGGCTGGCGGACATCCCCGACGCCGAAAGCGGCGGCAAAATTGATGAGGCGATGGTTACATATTTTGCCGCGCCGAACTCTTACACGGGTGAAGACCTGGTGGAGATTGCCGCGCACGGATCGCCGGTGGTGCTGGACCTGCTGGTGCGCGGGGCGCTGCGGGGGGGAGCGCGGCTGGCGCGGCCGGGCGAATTCACCGAGCGGGCGTTTCTGTGTGGGAAGCTGGACCTGACGCAGGCGGAGGCGGTGCGGGATCTGATTGAGGCGCAAACACTCTATCAGGCGCGCATAGCGGCGGAGCAAATGGGCGGAGCGCTGTCGCGGCGCGTACAGCCGGCGAAGCAGAAGCTGGTGGAACTGATCGCGTTGCTGGAAGCCGGGATCGATTTTGCCGACGACGACGTGGAGGTGGCAGCGGACGCGGAAATTGTAACGCGTGTGGATACAATTGCGGCGGAAATGGAAGAACTGGCGCGGACGTTCGAGCACGGGCGGATGGTCCACGCCGGGTTGCGGCTGGCGATTGTGGGACGGCCGAATGTGGGCAAGTCGTCACTGTTTAACCGGTTGCTGGAGCGGGAGCGCGCCATCGTGACGGCATCGCCGGGCACCACGCGCGATCTGGTGACGGGGCGGCTTGCGCTGGGCGGGATTCCGGTGGAGCTGGTGGACACGGCCGGACTGCGCGACGCGCTGGACGAAGCCGAAGCGATGGGAGTGCAGAAATCGCGCGAGACGCTGGCGGAGGCGGATGTGGTGGTGGTGGTGCTGGATGCATCGGCGCCGCAGCGCGAGGACGAGGACCAGTTGATTGCATCGCTGGAGGGGCGGCGCGCACTGGTGGTGCAGAATAAGTGCGACCTGACGGAGCCGGCCAATCAGGTAGTCAGCGCGTGCCAGCAGGCCGGCGAATCAGCGAGTGCGCCACTCAGCGAGCGCCCGGCGTTGTTCCCCGGAATCGAGGAGACGGGGAAGCCCGGCCGAGAGATGGTTGAGGTGCGGACGTCGGCGCTGACCGGAGAAGGGCTGGCGGAGTTGCGTTCGAAGCTGACCGAACTGGTGAGTAACCCGGGAGGCGAGAGCGAAACGGGGATGCTGACGACGATCAGACATTTTGAGGCAGTGAACGGGACGCTGGCTTCGCTGTCTTCGGCGCGGGCTGCGGTCGCGGCGCGAGTTCCGCATGAAATGCTGCTGCTGGATCTCTACGGAGCGCTGCGGCCGCTCGACAGTCTGACCGGGGAGACGACGGCTGACGATATTCTCAACCGAATCTTTTCGACGTTCTGCATCGGAAAATAATGGGGTCTTGAGAACACGTGATATCTCCAGAAAAAGAAGTAAATCTATTCTTGGTTGCTACCTGACCTTCGAAGAGCCATGCTGTTGTCGCATCGATCCGAGAAGGAACTGAACGGGTCAGGCTATGCGCCTCACACGCAACCCCACGCACAAGCAATCGCTCGGAGAAACCATGGCAGCCGCATCGGCAACACAAACGGAAATCCTCTGGCGCACGCCGCAGCTCTCAATCTCCCGGGAGCGCATCCCATGCGTCCGTGCATGGCGCAGGGTTGCCGGTGCTGTACTGGCCGTCTGCCTTGCGTTCACCGGCGCTTTGGTTGCGCAGCAGCCGCAGGCAGTGTCGCTTACCGGCGATACCTGGGGAACGCACGACCCCTCCATCGTCAAGGCCGGCGATACATGGTACGTATTTGCGACTGGAAAGGCCCTGGACGGCGGTCAGTTCCAGGTTCGCTGCTCCACCGATCTGCATGCGTGGAAGCTCTGCGGCCATGTCTTCGATGAGATTCCGGAGTGGATCCGGAATGAGAGTCCCGGCACGGCGGAGCTTTGGGCGCCGGACATCTCCTTCGAGAATGGGGAGTACCGGCTCTACTACGCGTTTTCGCTGTTCGGGAAGAATACGTCGGGCATCGCGCTGGCCACGAACAAGACGCTCGATCGCTCCAGTGCCGACTATCACTGGGATGATCGGGGCCTCGTCCTCCGCTCGACCGAGGCCGATGATTACAACGCGATCGATCCAAACTTCGTTCTCGACGAACAGCATCACGCGTGGCTGGCCTTCGGCAGTTTTTGGAGCGGGATCAAGCTGCGGCGGCTGAACGATCAGACCGGCCTCGCCGGGGATGCGAAGATCTATTCGCTGGCGACGCGGCGGCGGCCGGAGAATCCGGCGCCGGCCAGGCCGGGTCTGCCTCCGGACTGGGAAGCGATCGAGGCGCCGTTCATCGTGCATCACGGCGGCTATTATTATCTGCTTGTCTCCTGGGATCTCTGCTGCCGCGGCACGCGCAGCACCTATCGCACGATGGTCGGCCGTTCAAAAAAAATCACCGGGCCGTACGTGGATGACCATGGGGTGCCCATGATGCAGGGAGGGGGCACGCCGCTGCTTTCCGCCGACAGCCGCTGGCTTGGGCCGGGTGGTGAATCGGTGCTGATGCAGCCTGGCGGCGACGACTTGATCGTCTTTCACGCTTACGATGCGCACACCGGCCATCCCGCGCTGCAGATCTCAACCATCGCGTGGCGCGACGGCTGGCCCCATGCTGCGCTGGAGCCATGACCGGAGTATCCGCCTTGGCTGGCAATTTGTGGTCTGGCCTATGCAGGCGGTGCGCGGGCGACGCTTACTTCCAGCCTGGTTTGCCTTCGGTAATGATGATGTAGCGGTCGATGGGCAGATCGGTGAGCCGCTCCGTACCGCCGGGGTGGGGCCACTCGATCTCGAGCCAGTCGATGTGCGTGCGCGCGCCGAGGCCGAGCACCATGCGCGGATCATGTGACGACATGTAGCTGCCGCCTCCGACTTTGGTGCGGTGCCGCGTCAGATCGCCGCTTTGCCAGGTCACCTTCGCGCCGATGGCGTCGATGTTGGAGCGCGTACCGATGAGCCGCAGTCCGAGCCAGTGATTCTGGCGGCCGATGTTGTTGCGCAGCAGGAGAGGGGGGCCATTGTTGGTGGCGATGAGCACGTCGACCGCGCC
>JBARMS010000088.1:0-25573 GCA_049802575.1 Acidobacteriaceae bacterium
TCGGGCCAGCGCGTGTTCGCGATGCGGTCGTGGAACGTGCGCAGGCGCTCCACGGCGATCGTCTCGGCCTGTAGTCCTTCGAAGGTGAAATTGAGCTGCTGCCGGTAGGGGACGGAGATGAGCAGCATGCGGATCGCCGAGGGTTTGTAGCCACGGAGCAGCAGGTCGCGCAGCGTGTAGAAGTTGCCCTCGGACTTGGACATCTTGCGCCCTTCCACCAGAAGGAAGCGCACGTGGAACCAGTGGCGCACGAAGGTTTGGTGCGAAGCCGACTCCGACTGCGCGATCTCGTTCTCGTGATGCGGAAACATCAGATCTTCGCCGCCGGCGTGGAGATCGAACGAGTCGCCAAGATATTCCATGGCCATCGCCGAGCACTCGATGTGCCATCCCGGACGTCCCGGCCCAAACGAGGTCCTCCACTCGTGCTCGCCAGGCTTCGGCGCCTTCCATAGAGCGAAATCGCGTGCCGAGTCCTTCTCGTACTCGTCGACGTCGATGCGAGCGCCGTCCGTAATGCCGGAGAAATCCTTCTTCGAGAGCTTGCCGTACTCCGGAAAGCGCGCGATGCGGAAATACCAGGAGCCATCGTCGGCGCGGTAGGCGATATCCTGTGCGGCGAGACGCTCGATGAGCGAAACCATCGCCGGAATATGTTCCGTCGCGCGCGCGACGATCTCAGGGTGCTCCACCTGCAGCGCATCGAGATCCTCGAAGAAGGCCTGCTCATATTTCCGCGTGTAGTCGGCGATGGCTAAGCCGGCGGCCGCAGCGTTGCGGATGATCTTGTCATCGACGTCGGTCACGTTCATCACGTGACGCACCTCCGTGCCCTGCAGCCGCAGAAAACGCCGCAGCACGTCGACCTGCAGGAAGGTGCGGAAATTGCCGATGTGCCCGTAGTCATAGACGGTGGGACCGCAGGCGTACATGCGCAGGGTCTTGCCGTCTGCCGGCGCCAGCAATTCCACCTGGTTGCTCAGCGTGTTGTAGAGGTGGAAGGCGGCCTGCCCCGACGGCGGCGACGGAAGGGTCGCGCTCAAAGGGCCGGGCACGCCAACATGCTGATTTTGCACACTCATGCGGAGCTATCCCCCGATTCTATCAGTGGGCCTTATCCCCGGGACCCGAGCGCCAGAGATGGTTCGGCGGTCAGCGTTGGCCCGGCGAAGTCTGCCGCAACGAACTTCGGCCACGCAGCGGCGGCGATCATCGCGGCGTTGTCCGTGGCCAGCGACAGCGAGGGGAAAGCGATTGTGACGTTATGCTCGGGGCCTTCGGAGGTAAAGCGAACCCGCAATTCGCGATTCGCCGCGACTCCGCCGGAGACAAGGACGCGATCGGCGTTGAACCGCTCGGCCGCGCGGAATGTCTTGCGGCGCAGGTCCTCGATCACCGATTGCTGGAACGAGGCAATCAGGTCGAGCGTTCGCTTGTCGCACAAAGGCAGCGCGTCGGCGGCCTTCGCATTCGGGATGGCTGCAAGCGCTGTGCGGCGCGCCGCGATGGAAGCCTCCATCTCATGCACCTGCACATAGCGCAGCACGGCGGTCTTGATGCCGCTGAAGGAGAAGTAGATGGTCGAGGCTGGATCGAGCGCCGCAGGATCGCCTCTCCGATGCACCTTGGCTTTGATCTGCGAAAAAGAGAAGGGAACGGCTTCCGGGTTCCCGTGGGGAGCCAGAGCGTCGATCCACGGACCGCCGGGGTAGCCCAGGCCGAGCAGTTTCGCCACTTTGTCGAAGGCTTCGCCGGCCGCATCATCGACCGTGCGCCCCACATTGCGGTAGGTCCAGGTGCTGTCCGCACGGATGGATGGTGCAGCTCCGGTCACCTCCCCACCGACGCCAGGCGCAGCGACCTGGCGCGCGAGATAAAGGTGCGTATGGCCGCCCGACACCACCAAAGCCAAAACCGGCCGTCCCGGCGCCGGTTCTCCGGGGGATCGCGACCCATCATCTGCTGCGAGCCGATTCTGCTCGAGCAACACAGCGTGAATATGCCCCTCCAGATGATTCACGGCAATCAGCGGCTTGCCCAGGGAATAGGCCAGCGCTTTCGCGAAGCTGATGCCGACCAGCAGCGCACCGGCGAGTCCCGGCCCTTCAGTGACGGCGATCGCGTCCAAATCCTGGTACGTCGCTCCGGCGTCGGCCAGCGCCGAACGGACGACCGGCAGGATGTTGCGCAAGTGCTCGCGCGACGCCAGTTCCGGAACGACGCCTCCGTAAGGCGAATGAATGGGGATCTGCGAAGCGACGGTGTTGGACAGGATTTCCACTCCGCGCCGGACCACGGCGGCAGCCGTCTCATCGCAGGAGGTTTCGATGCCGAGAATGAGTCCGCCGGAAGCCGCAGGCATTCCTTTTCATAGTAGTCAAACGGGAGCGCGGACGCGCACATCCGCGGTGGAGACCCGATACCTGGACGACCCGCCAGAACCCGGCCTTCAGTGCAGCCGCGCGAATGCCACGGTGTGGTCGTCCTGGTAGCTGACCTTCCAGTCCGCGCTGTGCTGAAGCACATAAGCCAGCGGGATGTCCTTTTCAATGAGGACGTAGCGGATCTGATATTTGTCGAAGACGGCCGGGGGATCCTGGATATCGATGACTTTGAGGTAGTCGCTGAGGACGCCTTCGTGGTCGAAAATGTCCACGCGGCCATCCATGAACTCCTTCACCTGCGGAGCGTTCCACTCGAGATAGCCGCCCCACTCGAAGTCATTGAACAGGTTGCCGCGCCCCGCCAGGCTGCGCACATAAGGCAGCGCTTTCTCCGGATAGGTCTCGCTGATTCCGGAATGAATCTTCCTGGCGCCGGGCCAAAAACAGGCAATCACCGCGATGAGAACCAGCATGGCGACGGCGTTCACCGACCGCTTGTCTTTCTCGGGCTCGTAGGGCTGCGACATCAGGCCGGTCAGGTCCATCGCAAGCAGCGGCAGAAGCACGATCGCCAGCAGGAAGAGAAAGCGCACGTAGGTGAATCCGGCGTAGAGGGCGATGAGGAGCAGCGCCAGGTCCTGCAGCGTCCAGCGGCGACGGCGCACCAGTTGCAGCACCGCGAAGAGCATCAGCGTGATCAGCGCGGCCTTGCCGCGGAAGTTATGGAAATTGATGCTGAACCACTCCGACACATGCTCGATGTTGAGCTTCTGCTGAAACGCGAGGTCGAAGGGATACGTCACCAGCCGCCAACCATAAGGATTGAGAAAGAGCACAGCGAAGCTGATGGCGGTGACGAGGAGCAGCTTGCGGGCCTGTGGCTTGTTCCAGCGCGTTGCGGCCAGGCTGCCCCACTCGCCCTGAACGAAGCCGCAGGCGAAGAACACCAGCATGAAGACAAAGCCGATGAGCCATGAGCCATGCGTGTTGATCCAGAGCAGAAACAGCGGCGGCAGCCAGGCGGTGTAATCGCGGCCCTGCTGCAGGCTCCAGAGGATGCCGAGTTCCAACACCAGGAAGAGCCAGCCGAACAGCAGCGTTCGGGGGCCAAGCGAAACGGTGACGAAATGGAGGCCGATGAAGCACGCCACGAAGGCGGCTTTACAGTCACGACAGCGCAGGCACGCCAGCCAGTAGATGCCGGCGACAATGGCGCCTACCAACAGCATCATCACGAGATACAGGCCGCGCTCGCCGATCCAACGGTAGGCAAAGTAGTAGGGAAGCTCGGCAAGCCATTCGAAGTTGATCCAGGGTTTGCCCGCAACGGTGAAGGTCCAGGTCTCCGTGCGGATGAAATGGCGGGACTCAATGAGCTGCGCGGCGTTGCGCAAATGCCACCAGATGTCGGGGTCGTCCATCGGCGGAACATCGCTGCCCGAGCCGGTAAAGACGAACAGCAGCGAGACCAGCGCGAGGCCCAGAACGGTGGGCAGGCTGAAAAGGCGCGCGCTCCACGCCCTGCGCGGGACAGAGGAGATCACAGGTGGGGGTGCGGTGCTCATGCCTCGGAGAATGATCGTATCAACGGGAGCGGTCCGGCCGAATCCCACTTTCGTTTTCGCCGGTTCTCAACGACGGGCGCCGCCCGCGGCTGGATCAGTGTGCGCGCTCCAGAAGAACAGCAAGGTCATCCTGGTACACGATCTTCCACGCCGGGTTGTGCTCGAGAAGCCACGCGAGAGGAAACTGCTTGCCCACGAAGACGTAGCGAATCTGGTATTTGTCGAGGATCGCGTACGGATCCTGGATGTTTGTGGCCTGCAGGTAATCGCTCAACGTGCCCTGGTGCACGAAGATGTCGATGCGCGTGTCGACGAATTCCTTCACCTGCGGCGCGTGCCATTCGAGATATGCGCCCCATTCGATGGCGTTGAGCAGATTCCCCTTGCCCGCGAGGCTCTGGATCGCCGGCAGCGCCTTTTCCGGATTGACCCTGGTGATGCCGGCGTGGAGCTGGCTGCGGGAAGGCCAGAAGCCGGCGATCATGGCGAGCACCACAGCGGCCGCAACCGCATTGATCCAGCGGCGGTCCTTCTCCGGCTCGTAGGGCGGGGCCAGCAGGCCGCGCAGTTCCATCGCCAGCAGGGGCATGATGATGATCCCCATCAGAAACAGGAAGCGCACGTAGCTGAGGCCGCCGTAGAGGGCGATGAAGACGAGCGCCAGATCCTGGAGCGACCATTTCCGCGCGTGCACCAACTGCAGAATGCCGAAGAGCAGCAGCGTGGCCAGCGCTGCTTTGCCGCGCGCGGTGTGGAAGTCGAGGCTCATCCATTCGGAAACGTGCTGCAGGGTCTGCTGCTGATGCAAAGGGACGTCGAGCGGATAGGCGACGAGCCGCCAGCCGTAAGGATTGACGAAGAGCAGAGCGAAACTGAGGGCTGTGACGGAGAGGAATTTGCGCTGCTGGCGTGGTGTCCAGCGGGTCGCCTGCAGATTGCCCCATTCGCCCTGGACGAAGCCGCAGGCGAAGAAGACGACCATGACGGCAAAGCCGATAAGCCAGGAGCCGTGTGTGTTGATCCAGAGGAGAAACAGCGGCGGCAGCCAGGCTGTGTGGTCGCGTCCGGATTTGAGACTCCATAGAATGCCGAGTTCGAGCACCAGGAAAAGCCAGCCGAAGAGCAGCGTGCGCGGCGCCAGAGAAACCGTGACGAAGTGGAGCCCGATGAGGCACGCGGCGAAAGCGGCTTTGCAGTCGCGGGAGCGCAGGCATCCGAGCCAGTAGACGCCGGCCACGATTGCGCTCATCAGCAGCATCATGACGAGGTAGAGGCCCTGGTCGCCGCAGCGCTGATACGCGAAGTAGTAGGGCAGATCGGCGAGCCACTCGAAATTGATCCAGGGCTTGCCCGCGACGGTGAAGGTCCACGAGTCAGCGCGAATGAAATGCCCGGTGTGCAGCAACTGGCTGGCGTTGCGCAGATGCCACCAGATGTCGGGATCGTCGAGGTTGCTGGCGCCGCTGCCGGAGCCGGTGAAGACGAAGAGCAGCGAGACCAGCAGCAGTCCCAGCACGGTGGGTAAACTGAAAACACGCGCGCTCCACGTTCGTCGGGGCGTCGCCTGGGCGGTCGGCGGGGCCGGGAGGGTCGGTTGCATAGTCGCGCCCATGGTACGAGAAATATCAACCGCGCAGGGCTGCCGAAATAGCACTTTCGTCCGTAGGCCGGCGGCGCGCGAGAGATCGTTTGCAGGGCGGCGAGGCAGAATTGAACCGGTCAGCGGCACAAATCGCGGCAGAACGCATTGTGGACCGGCTGCGCGCGGCGGGACATGAGGCGTATTTCGCCGGCGGCTGCGTTCGGGATCTGCTGCTTGGCACGTTTCCGAAGGACTTCGATGTGGCGACCAGCGCGCATCCCGACGCGGTGCTGGCGATGTTTCCCCGCACCTTCGCCGTGGGCGCGCATTTTGGCGTGGTGCTCGTATGCGAAGACGCGGAAGGCCAGGAAATTGTCACTGAAGTAGCCACATTTCGCAGCGACGGAGCCTATCTCGACGGGCGGCATCCCGCGGAGGTGCGGTTTTCGACAAGCACGCGCGAGGACGTTCTGCGCCGCGACTTCACCATCAACGGCATGATGCTCGATCCGATCCTGCAGCGGGAGACCTGCAGCCTGACGTCGGCGCTGCTGGATTATGTCGGCGGGCAGAACGATCTGCGCGACGGCGTGATCCGGGCGATCGGCGAGGCGCGCCGGCGGTTCGAGGAAGACAAGCTGCGCATGCTGCGCGCGGTCCGGTTTGCCGCGCGGCTGGGCTATGCGATCGAGCCGGAGACGGAACGGGCCATCCGCGAATTGGCGCCCGGACTCGCGCAGGTGAGCCGCGAGCGGGTGCGCGATGAGCTGACGCGGATGCTCACCGAGGGCCGCGCGCGGCGGGCGTTCGAGTTGCTCGATCAGACCGGGCTGCTGCGCCAGGTTCTTCCCGAGATCGTTCGCATGCATGGCGTCGACCAGCCGCCGGAATACCATCCCGAGGGCGATGTCTTCGTCCACACCCTACTGCTGCTGGAGAAGCTTCCGGCCGGCTGCTCGCCGACGCTGGGGTGGGGCGCGCTGCTGCACGACGTAGGCAAGCCGGCGACGTTTTCGCATCACCCGCCGGACCGGATCCGTTTCAACGGGCATGTGGAAGTCGGCGTGAAGATCGCGCACGAGATTCTGCGCCGGCTGCGCTTCTCGAATGAAGACTGCGCGCAAATTCTGGCACTCGTCGAGAACCACATGCGCTTCGGCGACGTGGAGAAGATGAAGGAGTCGACGCTGAAGCGGTTCTTCCGGCTGCCGCAGTTCGACGAGCATCTGGCGCTGCATCGGCTCGATGTGCTCTCGAGCCACGGCGATCTTTCACTCTGGGATTTTGCGAAGCGGAAGAGGGAAGAGATGCCCGAGGAAGAAGTGCGGCCGGCGCTGCTGGTGACCGGACGCGATCTGATTGAGGCGGGGTACCAGCCCGGGCCTCAGTTTAAGGACATGCTGGCGCTGGCGGAGGACGCGCAGCTGGAGGGGCGGATTCGAACGCGCGAGGAGGGGCTGGCGCTGATCGCCGCAAGCATCGCTGAGGTGGGCAGGTTGAGCCGAAACTAGCGGATCACCCGCAACCCCAAAAATTTCGCCGAGTCGTCGATCCGAGCGGGGGTCTTGAACCTCGAATGTTGTGGAATGCCGGAAATCCGCCCGCAATCGTGTCGCAGTTGGATGGACTTCAGTTCGAGGAAATCGGCGAAGTGGCGGTCTCCTCGTCTTCAACGCCGCCCACTGTGCGGAGCTGGGTGCACAGGGAATCGATGCTCATCGGTTTGCCGAAAAGCCAGCCTTGAGCGTAATCCACATCTCGGTAGAGCAGAAATTCCGCCTGTGCTTCCGTTTCCACACCTTCCGCAACTGTGCGCAAACGCATCGATCGCGCCATCTCAATAATGTGCAGAACCACACCGCTGGTGGCGCCGTCGGTTCCGATCGTCTCCACAAAGGCTTTATCGATTTTCAGAAGGTCCACACCGAGGGTTTGCAGACACGCAAGACTGGAATAGCCTGTACCAAAATCATCGATCGCCACGCGGATCCCTTCATTCCTGATTCCTGCGATCACTCGGTTCGAATCCGGTCCGCTGATCAAACCATGCTCGGTGGCCTCAACGATCAGGTGTTGTGGCGACGCTCCGCTCCTGCGCAGCAAGTCGATCAATTTACCGATTGTGGCATCGTCCTTCAGATCGGTGGCTGACAAGTTAAGACTCACATGGAACTTCGGGTCCAGTTCCAGCAGCTTCGGCAGATCGCGCGAGACAATGTCCATCACGTTTTCGGTGATCAGGGAGATGACGCCGCTGTCTTCCGCGAGTTGGATGAAGGTCGCAGGACTGATGACGGTGCCGCCGCGCTTCCATCGCACCAGAGCTTCGGCTCCTGCCGGCCGCCGTGTTGCCATCTGGACGATAGGCTGATACTCGACATAGAAATCGCGTTTGCGGGCAGCCACGCGGATCATTCCGGGCAGCGACAATCTGTTCCGTGAAATCTGCATGGCCGCCCAGCCGAGCGCCACGCCGCAGATCAGCCCAATGGGAACAAAATCGATCGCGAACTGCAGCACATGCCTGTATCCATGACTGAGCGGTATGACCGATATCGCTTGTATATCAAGGTTCCTGGAACGCACCTGCGATACGACGTAGTTGCCGTCGATAAAGCTGACCGACTGTCCGCGCCCGACGGGATTCAGCCAGTTCGCACGAATGCCGCCCTTCGGTTCCACAAGGCGGAGGCGTCTCGCATTGGAGGGAACCATCAAGGCCAGGCCGGTGCCCTCATCTCTTGACAGGTCTACCAGCAGACCTGTGTCCACCACAATCGCCACTCCTTTGTAAGCAAGCAGGTCAAGCCGATCCAGGCTTAATGATCCAAACTTGAAATCCAACCACTCGCTGACGCCGTTCTCTGTAATCAGGGTTGGCGGTCCCACCGTAACCGGCTTCACGTCGCCCAAAGATGTGCATTCGAGGGTTTCACCGGAAATTCGACCGACCATCTGGACATAGCTCGACCCGACATCAATCTGGCGCATCAGGTCGATTTCCTGAGGAGAGCAAGGGCGAAAATGATCCTGATTCAGGACTTGAGCCGCCCGGTAGAACTGCGCGCCCGTCTCTTCTCCGCGCCGGACCACCTCCGAGGCATAGCGGAGACCCTCCGCTTTCTCATTCGCAATGCTCTGGTTCCAGGCGAGTTGCAGCGACAGCAGAAGAGGGACGACGAACGCCAGGGCACCCACGATGAGAGGGACGGGTTCGCCTCGAAGTGATTTCACACCGCCGCCTCCCTGGTTCAATATCGAAAATCAGGGTGGATTTCGATGAATGGTACACCTCGACGGCTGTGGCCGCCATAGCAACCCGGTGATAGTTCCCTGCACGATTCGACCCGTCGAAGCGGGCTGAAGAACGCCCCTCAGGGGCTGAAGCCCAACGTCCGTTGAAGCCTTTTCGGCAGCACCGAGGCCGTGCCCTGATACAAAACCACAAAACACTTTTTAACGAACATGTAAGACGGGACGCTCGCGCATTGCAGAATCGGTAAACTATTTGTCTTCGAGGGGCCGTTGAGTCTCACCTCGATACAAAAGCGCCGGGGCGGGAGGGGCGCGGCGTTGAGGCACGCGGTTTTGCCGGCTACGCAGCCCGTTCGGTTCTCCGAAGGCATTTCAATGCGGTGGAGCAGGGGCGTTCGCCGATAATGCCTGAGAGGAACAAAACTGCGACCACGATAGGCCAGGATCGTGCGCTCACGACTGAAGAGCGAATTCTCGCCGAGGAGCTTCTTCGGACCTTCGGGTCACCCCATGCTCTCGCCTTCGTGGCCAGCTTGATCACGCTCGGGTAACCGGAAGATGCTCCTGCGGGTGTCCAACCATTGATCTCACAGTGCCAGCCGAATTCCGAGTTGATCAGCCCCCGGCTGACCGAATTCTTGTGGATGTAACGGGTCGCTCCAACGGGAAGCTAGTCGGCATTCTTGTCTTTCATCGTGCGGGTCTCCTGAGGCTTCTGGAAATCTACCGGCTGGAAGATCTAAGCGAAGATCCGTTCGGCCTTCCGGCGCTCGATACCGTGGAGCGGACCGAGTGGACTGAGATCGAGACACCACAGGGAACCCGATTCTGGAAAGCCAAATCGCGCAAGCTGGACGGCAATACTTCAACCACCGCGGAATCCTGAACTCAAGGTGAGCCGCGCAAATTCCGTTTCATCCGTGCCGTTCAGAACGTTTCGATCGCCAATCCTGGAAAGGCAGCGCGATAGAGGCGGTCGTCCAGAGTCAGCAGCCGAAAGCCATGCGTGAGCGCGTGGGCGCCGATCAGAAAGTCGGCGAGGATGCGGCGCGGCCCGGTTTCACGCTGCTTGCGCCGGCGTTCTGCGTAGGCGCGGAATGCGCGTGCAGCGGACCGCCAGGCTGGCTCGCCCAGTTCCCATTGCACGGCGATTCCCGTGTCTTCAAGAAACGATGAGACAAAGGTCTCGGTCCGGCCAGGAGCGGCGATCAGCTCGGCTACGACAGGCGCGGAAACGATGAGTCCGCCCCGGTGGAATGCGGAATCGAGGGCGTGCTGCGCGGCGGCGCTCAGTTTCGCATCGTTATCCCAGAGGGCAACAATTGCGTTGGTATCGACGGCTGTCATGCTTCTCCGCGGAGTTGCCGCAACCACCAGGCGATGCTCTTTCGTCCGCGCCCGAGGCCCGGATTTCCGATGCCGCGATACTTCGCGAAGGGACTCCTCTTGCGCACCGGCCGCACGCGGACGACCTCGCCGTCCTCCTCGAAGAGGAGCTTGTCTCCGGTTTGCAGGCCGAGCCGGCGCCGGACTTCGCGTGGCACCGTGATTTGCCCTTTGCTGGTCAGAGTGGCCTCGATCTGTACAGGCGGCATCGCGTGTCTCCTTACCGAAAGTATACGCTCCTTACTTTCGCTTCGCAGATTGAGCGCACGCCCGGCGGCCCTTCGACCGGAGGGGAGCCTCCCTAACCCTTTGCCGTATCGCGGGCTGCGGTGCCGTGGAACAAATCCAAATGCGCCTGGTTGGGCGCTTTGGTCAGCGCGCTCACCACCACCAGTCCCAGCACGGAGGCGGCGAGGGCGGGGAAGATGGCGTCGTGCTGCGCGAGACGGGCGGCGAGCGGCGGTGCGAGGCCGGCGCGGACGATCCAGTGGGAGACCATACCGTCGGAGAAGGCGATGTTCCACATCACGGTGATGAAGGTGCCCGCGCCGATGGCGGTGACCGCGCCGGCGGCGGTAGCGCGCTTCGAGTAAAACGCGGCGAGGATGACCGGCGTGAGCGCGGCCGAGTACACCGTGTAGGCGTAAAGCGTTTGCTGCAGGACGTTGGTGATCTGCGTGGCCTGCACCAGCGCCCAGACGCCCAGCAGGACGACGGTCAGGCGCGAGACGAGCAGGATGCGCCGGTTCGTGGCGTCAGGCGAGATGTAGCGGACGTAGATGTCGTTGATGAGGTTCGTGGCCGGCGAAAAGAGAAAGTTGTTCGCCGTGGACATGATTTTGGCGAAGACCGCGCCCATGAGCAAGGCTCCGAGGACCGCCGGCAGGCCATGCAGCGCCGAGTACGCGATGATCTCGCGGGGATGGAGCGAGACTTCGCCGGTGGGGAAGAGCACGGAGCCGACGACGGCGAGCGCGACGATGACAGTCTCAAGAATGATGGTGCCGATGATCCAGCCAACCACGGCGACGCGCGCATCCTTCTCCGATTTGGCCGAGAAGAACTTCTGGTACATGGCCTGATTGCCGAGCATGAGCAGCATGGTGGGCACCATCAGCTCCATCGCCTGCTCGAAGGTGAAGTCGCCCAGCATCTGGAAGTGCGAGGCCGGCAGGGCATGGGCGATGTGGCTCCATCCGCCCGCGAAGTGCGCGAGGACGGGCAAGGCGACGCACATCGTGATGGTGGCGAGCATCCCGATGACCACGTCCATGTAAGCCACCGACGACATGCCGGCGATAGCGGTGAAGACGATGGTGAAGCCGGCCATGATGTAGGCGCCGAGCTGCGGCGTGATCACGGAGGGGAAGACCAGATGCAGGATGTCTCCGCCACCGATGAACTGGTAGCTGGCGATGCCGGTGTAGGCGAAGAGGACAGCGATGACGCCCAGCACGCGGGCGGTCTGGCTATAGCGGGCTTCCAGCAGGTCGGGGATGGTGAACTGCGCGAACTTGCGGGCGCGCGGCGCGATGAAGTAGATGAGCAGGAGGCCAAACCATCCACCGGCAGCCTGCCAGAGCGCGGAGAATCCGTGGCGATAGGCGTTTTCCGCGCCGGCCAGCAGCGAGCCGGAGCCGATCCACGAAGAGAGCAGGGTGAAGATGAGCACGAAGGCGGGCAGCGTGCGCCCGGCGACCAGGTAGTCTGCTTTCGTTTTCACGCGGCCGAGGCGCGAGATGGAGACGACGAGCAGGGTGATGACGATGGCGCCGAGGACGATGGCGTAAAGAGAGGGCATCAGCCTTCCTTCGGGGAATGCAGGTTCCTTGCAGTGTACGCAAGCGCAAAGGGATTGTCAGGGCTGCGGCTACGACGGCTTCTTGTGGGTCGACTTGTGTTTGGCGGAGGTGGTTTTCTTCGCCGAGCCGCCCTTGCTGCTGCGGCGATGCGAGCTCGGCGTGATGTGCGCCGGCTCCGCGACGTAGAGGCCGCGGCCAGGCTCGAGGGTCGAGCCGCGGATGTGGTTCCAGCGGCGCAGATCGCCGACGGTGACGCCGAAGCGGTCGGCAATGGTGACGAGGGTGTCGTCGCGGCGCGGATGATAGAGAGCATTGCGCAGCGAGTGCGGTTCGCTGGCCGGCGCCAGGGGGATGACGAGCGAATCGACGCCTGCGAGGTCAGAGGTGGAGCTCAGCTGATTGACGAACGCCAGCTCCGACTCGGAGACGTGCCATTTGTGCGCGACGCTCTCCAGGGTGTCGCCCTGCTCCACCGTTTGCAGGCGCCAGTAGCGGCGCTTGTCGACGGGGATCTCGGCGATTTCCCGTTCATAGGCGGCCTTGGTGCCGGCGGGCAGATGCAGGTCGAAGGAATCGTCGGGCGGCGTGCTCATGCGCAGCAGGCTGGGATTGAGCCCGGCAATTTCCTGCACGGGCGCGCCGACGATGTCGGAGACGAGGCGCAGATCGACCGCGTAGTCGGTGGTCACGGTATCCGTGACGAGCGGGGGATCGGGGGTGATGTCATCCAGGCCGTACTGCTTCGGGTTCTTGGCCATGATGGTGACAGCGAGGAAGACGGGGACGTAGTTTTTCGTTTCCTGGGGCAGATTGTTGCGCTTGTAGAGCTGCCAGAAATCCGCGTAGCCGGTGCGTTCGACGGCGCGCTGCACATTGCCCGCGCCCCAGTCATAGGCGGCGAGCGCGAGGTACCAGTCGCCGAGCTGGTCGTAATCCTTCTTGATCTCGCGAGCGTAAGCGCGCGTGGCTTTTTCAGGGTCGAAGCGCTCGTCGTACCACGCGGTGTGCTCGAGACCGTAGGTGCCCCACGGCATAAACTGCCACATGCCGCCGGCGCCGGAGCGTGGATTCATGGCCTGCGGCCGGAAGCCTGACTCCGCGAATGCCTGGTAGATCAGGTCCTGCGGCACACCTTCTTCGCGCAGCACTCGCTGAATCATCTCCTTGTAGCGGCCCATGCGCTCCAGCGAGGTGACGATCGTCGCGTGGCCTTTCGGGCTGTTGGTAAAGAAATCGATGTAGGAAGCGACATACTCATTCATCACCAGCGGGAAATCCGACTGAGTCGTCTTCAGTTCGGCGGTGGCTTTGGCGGCGACGTTGGGATTGGCGGGGGCCGTGATGTTGCCCGCCACTTCAGCCGGCGAGGGCTCGGCCTGCGGAGTGAGCCCGTTGCCCTGGCGCAGCGCGTCCTCCTCAAGGGTGTTCACCGCGTCGACGATGCGGTCGAACTCATCGGAGAGCGTCTGGTCGCCGCGCAGGTCGCAGTTGCACTTGAGCATCAGATCGACGGCGTAATCGAAGTTGGCGCGCGCCGAGGCCAGGTGCCCCTGCTGGTAGTCGTTGAGGCCGGCCTGGTAGGCCTTGTCGACGGAGTCGATGAGGACACGGTCGCGCTGGGTCTGGGCTTGCTGCGTTGGCGACGCGGCTGACGGCGCTGCAGGCTCCTGGCTGGCGGCTGGAGCTGGCGCGGGAGCACTCTCTAACTGCGGCGCCGGTGTGGCCGGTACCGTGGGGGCCGTCGCCTGAGCGGGAGGAGTGGCCTTCGCCGTCTGGTCCGACGGGCAACCGGCGAGAACAGCCAAAGCAGCCAGGCTGCCTGCAAGAAGGAGTCGCTTCACTACCATGGGCAAGACGGAACCTTCATTGTATGACTCGGAGCGCGTTCTCAGAATGGTAAACTGAGCCTTCCGGCGAACTTCTTTCTTCGGCAACCCGAGACCCCTTCGGTCCGGGCCAGGGGTTCCCCTGGACGCGCTCCTCATGGACAACAGTCACATCCGCAATTTCGCGATCATCGCGCATATCGATCACGGGAAATCCACGCTCAGCGACCGGCTGCTGGAGCTGACCGGATCGCTGACTGCGCGCGAGATGCAGGCGCAGGTGCTCGACGCGATGGACCTGGAGCGGGAGCGCGGCATCACGATCAAGGCGCATTCGGTGCGGATGATGTACCCGGCGAAGGATGGCGAGATCTATCAGCTCAATTTGATCGACACGCCGGGGCACGTGGATTTCAGTTACGAGGTGTCGCGGTCGCTGGCTTCGTGCGAGGGCGCGTTGCTGGTGGTCGACGCGTCGCAGGGCGTTGAAGCGCAGACGCTGGCCAACGCGTATCTGGCGATCAATCACGGGCTGGAAGTCATTCCGGTGATCAACAAGATCGATCTGCCCAGCGCGGACATCCATCGCACGCAGGAGATGATCGAGCAGACGGTGGGACTGGACGCGACCGACGCCATCCCGGTGAGCGCGAAGACCGGCCAGGGCGTGCCCGACATTCTGGAAGCGATCGTGAATCGCCTGCCGCCGCCGAAGGGGGACGCCGAGGCCCCGCTGCAGGCGCTGATCTTCGATTCGTGGTTCGATCCCTACCGCGGTGTGGTGGTGCTGGCGCGCATCGTGAACGGGCGCATGCGCAAGGGCATGAAGATCCGGCTGATGTGGAATGACAAGGTTTTCGACGTGGAGTCGATGGGCGTGCTGACGCCCAAGCCGGTGGAGATTGAGGAGCTGTCGGCGGGCGAGGTGGGATTTTTTGTCGCGACCATCAAAAACGTGTCGGACACGCGTGTAGGCGACACGATCACCGAGGATGCGCGGCCGGCGGATCATGCGCTGCCTGGGTTTGAAGAGATCAAGCCGATGGTCTTTGCGGGCATCTACACCGTCGATTCGCACGAGCACACGCTGCTGCGCGATGCGCTCGAAAAACTGAAGCTCAACGACTCGTCCTTCTTCTTCGAGCCCGAAAGCTCAGTGGCGCTGGGCTTCGGGTTCCGGTGCGGATTCCTCGGGCTGCTGCACATGGAGATCATCCAGGAGCGGCTGGAGAGGGAATTCGATCTCGACCTGATCACCACGGCGCCGAGCGTGCGCTACAAGGTTCATCTCACCGACGGGTCGATGATCGAGGTCGATAATCCGTCGCGCTGGCCTGATCAGAGCGAGATCATGAAGGTCGAGGAGCCGATCATCACGGCGACGATTCTGACCAATGAGGAATATGTCGGCGGAATACTGAAGCTGGTGGAAGAGAAGCGGGGGCGGCAGAAAAATTTCGAGTACGTGTCGGCGACCCGCGTGATGCTGACGTATGAACTGCCGCTCAATGAGATCGTGCTCGACTTTTACGACCGGCTCAAGTCGGTGAGCCGCGGGTACGCCTCGCTCGACTATCACCTGTCAGGGACGTGGGAGTCGCCGATGGTGAAGATGGACATCCTGGTCTCGGGCGAGCCGGTGGATGCGCTGTCGATTATCGTGCACCGCGAGTTCGCCTACGAGCGCGGCCGCGCGCTGGTGTCGAAGATGCGCGAGCTGATCCCGCGGCAGCAGTTCGAAGTGGCCATCCAGGCAGCGATTGGGGCGAAGGTCATCGCGCGCGAAACAGTGAGCGCGCTGCGCAAGAATGTCATCGCCAAGTGCTATGGCGGCGACATCAGCCGCAAGCGCAAGCTCCTCGAGAAGCAAAAAGAAGGCAAGAAGCGGATGAAGCGGATCGGGAAGGTCGATATTCCGCAGGAGGCGTTTCTCGCGGTGCTCAAGGTGGGGGAAGAATCCAGCCGTTAATCCAGTCCGTTGTCACCCTGAGCGGAGGTTGTTCGTTCGCGAACAACCGAACTCGAATGGGCCGCAGGAGGCGTTTCTTGCGGTGCTGAGGAGGTTGCGGGCGGCCGGTCGTGGCGTCGCCTGGCCTGCATTGGATCGCGGGGCCGTGAACAGCATATTCGGAAGTTTCGCGGCTCCGTCTTAATCCTGCGAACCAGAAGCCTGCAGCTTTTTTACATCGAGCAGATCCTGCTCACAACCGCTGGCGAGTTTGTTGCGGATGAGGTCTTCACGGGAAATCACCGCAACGCGGATCTCCCCTTCGATAGCTTGCTTCCACGCGGTTTTTCCAGGCCTCGTCGAACGTGATTCCGTCGATTTGCTGCAGGATGTCGATTCGCCCGGGAGGACCGCCGATCTGGAAACAACTCCCGTCCCGGAAATCGGCGGGTGAAAAGCTGCTAAGAGGAGCGCCGAAATCGGCGAGCGCGCGGTAGATGGCCTCGCTGTTCTCCTTATCGGATCGAATGAAAAGATCCAGGTCCTTTGTGGCCCGTGGTTCGGCATAGGCGCCGAAGGCATAACCGCCTACCACGAGGAACTTAACGCCGTGGGCGTTCAACACGCGTAAGAGTTCTTTCAAGTCGGCGGGCATCATGGCCGAGCGGACCTCCTTTGAACGCGGCGGCAAAGCTGTAGGCTGCTTCGCTGGCGTCCCAGACGGCAGACAGACGTTCGCCAAGCGGCAGGCTCTGCCAATAGCGAAGCGTGGCCTGCTCCTGTTCGCGAGGGGTCATCCATTCTCTGGATTGTTTTGTCGGGACTCACCCTCGTCCTCACAACCGGTTCGGCGATCTCGCGCCGATTACCCGCCTCTTCCATTATATCTGGAGGGGTCGAGCTCGAGTCCCTGTAAGCGTCCTTTAAACAATGAGATACAGGATGAAGGCCTGCGATCCGCGCCACACGATTGCGATGCGCACGTTCGCTGCATCCCTCAGGTCGAGGCCGGGGCGACTCGTCATCTCCGGCTTGCTCCCCTTGCTTCGAGCCGGTGCCGAATCCGATCGAGCCCTCCGTCGACCGCCTCCCAGACGCCCTGGGCGGTGAGGATCTGCCGGAGTTGTTCGTTGATGCCGCCTGGGGTCGTGTGTTCCTTCGCCATGTGCTCAAAATCGGGTTCGGCGGTCTGCAGAGCGCCGGCAAGCTCACCGAACAGCGCTGCAACATATTGGCGTGCCGCGAGCGAATCGATGCCGTGCGCGGTCAGCCAGTCACTGATCCGACCCAGATAAGCGAAATACGCTGCGACTGTCGCGCTGGACGCGGAGAAGAGATTGAACGACGATTCATCGGCGGCCTCGACCACATTTCCGAGCTGCGCGAAGAGGGAACGGGCCGGTTCGATGAAGGGATACACGGGCGTGACGCCGCGTCCCACGGCAACCGATGGCAGGGGAATGGCGCGGGCGATGTTGCTCACTGGGCCGACCAGTTCACCCACCTCACGGATGGAAATGCCCGCCATCACACTGATCACGGACGCATCTTTTCTGAAGGGAAGGCCCCGCAGCAGGCCGGCATCCGCTGGCCGAAGACAGAGCAGGACGATCGAGGACTCCCCGGCCACGGCTTCGTTGCTCTCCGCGACGCGAACGCCGGGCCAGGAGCCGGCCAGAGCCGCGGCCACCTTTTGATTGCGAGGCGAAAGCACGAAGTCCTGAGGCATATCGCCCCGGCACAAGCCGGAAACCATGGCGGATGCGATCGCCCCAACTCCGATGACGCCAAGAACCATCTCCACTCTCCTGACGATCAGAATAGGCCCCATGCGCAAAAAGAATGGCTGGTAAGGAATTCTCCTCACCGGCCGCTGTGCTCCTTGTTGTGGCGTGCTCTACTTCGGCAGCGCCATTACCGCTGCTGCGCCGGCGATGGTGTGTGGCGAGCCCGGAGCCGCTGCTGCCCCGGACGACGTCACGTTAAACACGAAGAGCTTGCTGTCCGATTGCCCGACGGCGTACAGGTGATCGGAGTTATCCCACCAGAGCTGCTTGATTGCGTCCCCGGTAAGCAGACCGGTGAACGCGGTGAGCGGCGAGGCTCCATTGAAGTGGAAGACCTGCAGCCCCTTGGCTCCGCCAATGGCGAGATATTTGCCGTCGGCAGAGAGCCGATAGTTGGTCGGCTCACCGACTTTCGCACTCGGCATATTGGCGTAGGTGTTGGTGGTGCTCAGTTTTCCCGTGCTGGTGTTCACTGTGTACGAAGCGAGCTGATACGGGCCCGTTCCCTGATAGTCGTCATCGGGGGTGTTCTGCACAGCGATCACCAGATGATTGGTCGGATCTGAGGCCGAAAGGTAAGGACAGTAATAATCGCCGGTCCACGGCTTCGGAAACACGGTGCTGTCGCTCAGCGGAGACAACCCACCGTCTTTCATCCGCTGGAATCCAAAAATAGCCTGCGTGCCGTGATAACAGCTGGATGTATAGGCGAACTCGTTATTCCCGATGAAGCTGATGGGCCCCTCGTAGCCGGGGCCGCCCTGAACCTGGTTGATGAGGGAGAAGCCGCCGGTTTGCTGGTCGATGGCGTAGGCCTGATACCCGTTATTGCCCGTCCCATTCAGGTCGAAGTACCAGTCGTAGAGCGTCGCTCCGCTGTGATCGAGGAAGACATCGAGGGGTCCTCCTGTCGGTACCGGCGGACTGCCGCTGGCAGTCCCTACGGCATACGTCGCCGTTTGTTTGAGCGCGCCGTTGGCGGCCATCGAGAAGACGTCGATGTCGTAGCCGTCGGTGCCGAAGAGCCATTTACCGTTGAGCGCGATCGATCCGACAGCGCAGTAGGGCGCCACCTTGCATTTGGCGACCGCGTAGGGTGAGCCGGGCATCGCGGTGAGGGCGCCGGTGGAAGAAGCGTAATAGCCATCAATGTAATTTGCGCCGGCTTTGGTTGTGCCCGCAACGTACACGTACGCGGCGGCATCGCTGTTCTGGGCAGCCGCCACGAGGGAAGAAGCACAAAGCCCGGCAAGCGCCAGAGAAAGCACTGTCGGTCGGGAAGACATAATGTCTGGACTCCATGAAAAGTTTGCGTGCCAACGAGCATTTACTAAGATGCCTAACTCGTGCTTCGCGCGCTCTCGTTGGGGGAGGCGAGCGGGCCACGCCCCGGGCGCAGCGACTCTACCTTCTGAGGATGCAGGGAGATATTCGCCAAAAGATACTTCTACCTTTCGCCGGGTCAGGTATAACTCCATCGTCTGCGCAGATATCTCGCCATGGTCCGGTTCGGAGCCGGAGTGCTCCACGCCCTCGGCCAATCGACGAAGGAGGTCGCGAGCTGAATTTCTCTCCGGCTGAGACGGTCGGCCGGCAGGGGCTCGGCCGGTAAGGTCTCCCGCCACCGGCCGGTTTGCTTCGTTGCTCTCGCGGGCGGGCTGCACCCTGTTTCCAGGGCTTACTGCACCTTGGTCTTCGACATCACCATCAACGCCGATGCTCCCGCGACCGTGTGCGGCGATCCGGGAGCCGCTTTCGCCCCGGACGAGGTCACCGTGAACACGAACAGCTTGTTGTCCGTCTGGCCCATGGCATAGAGGTGATCTGCGTTGTCCCACCACAGCTGGCTGATAGCGTCGCCGGTCAGAAGGCCGGTGAAAGCCGTCGGCGGCGCAGCTCCGTTGAAGTGGAAAACCTGCAGGCCCGTGGCTCCGCCGACGGCCAGGTATTTGCCGTCCGGGGAGAGCCAGTACACGAAGGGCTGGCCGGTTTTCACGCTGGGCATGTTGGCGTAGGTGCTCGTGGTGCTGAGCGCTCCCGTGCTGGGGTTCACCGTGTAGGACGCGAGCTGATAAGGAGCCGTGCCCTGCATGTCGTCGTCGGGCGTGGATTGAACAGCGACGGCGAGGTGGTTGGTGGGGTCGGCTGCCGCAAGATAGGGGCAGTAGAAATCCCCCTTCCACGGTGTTGGCATCAGCGTGCTGCCATTGAGAGCAGCCAGACCGCCGTCGCTCACTCGCTGGTAGCCGGAGATCAGCGGGCCGCCGTGATAGCAACTGGAGGTATAGCCGAATTTGTTGTTCGCAATGATGGCCAGAGAACCCTCATCCTCGGGGCTGCCGCCAGCCTGATTGATCAGGGAGATATGGCCGTTCTGCTGATCGATGGCGAAGGCCTGATAGCCGTTGTTTTCTGTCCCGTTGAGGTTCACATTGAAGTCGTAGAGCGTGGCGCCGGTGTGGTCGAGGAAAAGCTCCGCCGGGCCCCCGGAGGGCGTCTCCGGAGTCGTGCCGGCCAGCTCTCCTTCCGGATCCGACGCCGTTTGCTTCAGCGCACCGTTGCTGGCCATGGAGAAGACATCGATGTTGTAGCCATCGGTTCCGAAGAGCCACTTGCCGTTGAGCGCGATCGACCCCAGACCGCAATTCGTCGAGATCTTGCATTTGGCGACCGGGTAAGGTGAGCCGGGCATCGCGGTGAGAGCGCCGGTGGAAGAAGCGTAGTAGCCGTCGATGTAATTGGCGCCGGCCGAGGTTGTGTCCGGCACATACACGTACGCGGCGGCGCCGCTTTCCTGAGCGGCCGCGGCTGCGGGAAGAACGCACAGGCAGGCAAGCGCCAGCGAAAGCACTGTCGGTTTGGGAGACATATTGACTGGACTCCGTGAAGAGTTTGCGAGCGGACGAGCGCTTGGTTAGATGCCCGGGCGCGATACGAGCGATCGCGTGAGAGGCTGTCGTGGAGCGGGTTTGCGGCATGATGCGTGCCTGCGAGAGCCGGGATGGGCACGCCTTTGCACAGGTTCGGACTAAGGTGTGCAGAAGATATGTGAAGTTACCGCGGCGTTGCACTGCAGCTATCTCATCGGTGCAATCAGATCTTGGCTAAGCTGCGGCTGCCCGCCGATTACGCCGCTTGCGGAGCAACACGGCCTGGAAGTTGAACGCGATCGAGACGCCGAGCAGCAGGCCGCGCAGGAAGTCGAGCGCATCAGGATGGAGGCCGAAGGTCAGATTCATGCTGCGGGATCCGAGAGACACGGCAAGGCAGAGGCTGCCCAGGGTGAGAAGCAGGCGTTCGCGGCGATTCGATGGATCGGCAGAGAGGCACATAGCGCGGAAATCTCCTGGGTTGAATTTCGCTGGGGTTCGCATTAGCGAGTGTGATGACGCACCACTGCGTGAATGCCGACCCAGAGCAGCAGGGCCAGCAGGAATCCGCTCGCGATGTGCAGGACGCTCGCGTCGGTGGGCGCCAGATGCAGCACTGCCGGCGCCGATGCGGAAACGATCAGCAGAACCACGATCATTCCCGCAGCCCGGGCAGGTGGTTGATGAGCCGCCAAGTCCATAGCGTTCTCTCCCTTCTTCAATCGGTGAAGTGATACCAGGACATAGCGGAAAACTTGACGAGGACCATGGCCAGCAGGACCGTTGCCAGCTCCCAGTCGATGCGGTGATGCCGGATCAGCTCGTACTCAAAGAGGCCGCCAGCGACAACGGCGCCGGCCATCGCGGCAAGACTGGTGGAGCGGCGGCGGTGCTCCAGAAACCGCTCGTCCACGGTGAGTCCCAACACCTTCATGCAGATTTCTCCAGAGTGAAGATTTGATCCATGGGGCAGTCGAACGCCTGCGCCAGCAGCAGGGCCAGCGGCAGACTGGGCACGTAGCGGCCGCGCTCGATGGAAATAATGCTTTGGCGCGAAACGCCGACGGCCTGAGCAAGGTGCTCCTGGGTCCATTCCCGCGCTACGCGGAGTTCCTTAACACGGTTATGAACTTTGGGCTCCATGTAAAGTCGGCTTGACGTGAAGAATGCCACGAAGGCAGGTGCAATGTCAAGTCAGCTTTACGCCACGGGTACGGATTGTTCGTCCTCCCGCCGGCTCGAGCCGATCAAAATCCATCGTTTCCGCGGCCCGTTCGGGCGATAACCTACACCTCGCGCTGTGGGAGACGGAAATTTTGACGTAGAAACGAACTGTGTTATTCTCAAAAAGCTGCCGAAAACCTAATTTTCTCCTTGGGTTGAGCTGGGGGAACTGCGGATGGGCGGCGGGCTGCGCGGCCGGGGTAGCATCACCGGCGGAAGGTTGAGCGCAGCAGGGTAGTTGCATCGCATCGGAGCCTGCGACACTCGTCACCTGGGCGAGCTATGCGGGCCGGAACTTCGAAACGGAATCGGCTGTTCCGTACGCTCTGCAGCAATGCGGGGCTGAAGGCACGCTCGGTCACCGTCGCAGGTTCTCGTCTGAGCAGGGATGAACGGAACGGACGCGAAGCAAGGGGTTCTTCGTGCGCGCTGGCTGCGAGTGAGCCGGCTTGCGCAGACGAAGCAAGTGCTGGTGCGTGCCGTGTGTGGGCCTGAACGGAAGGTTTTGAAGGAGACGGTTTTGCCGACATTCAGTCAGCTGGTGAGAAAAGGACGGACGGCGCCGCGGTACAAGACCGCATCGCCGGCGCTGCAGGGATCGCCGCAGCGGCGCGGAGTTTGCACGCGCGTTTACACGCAGACGCCCAAGAAGCCGAACTCGGCGCTGCGCAAGGTGGCTCGCGTGCGCCTGACCAACGGCATCGAGGTCACGACGTACATTCCCGGCATCGGCCACAACCTGCAGGAGCACTCGATCGTGCTCATCCGCGGCGGGCGTGTGAAGGATTTGCCGGGCGTTCGCTATCACGTGGTGCGCGGCACGCTCGATTCGGTTGGCGTGGCCAACCGCAACCAGAGCCGCTCGAAGTACGGAGCCAAGCGCGCCAAGGGCGGCGCGGCGAAAAAATAGGACTGGCCGTCGAGGCGGACGCGCCCTGACGGGCGCAGATGCCGGAGTGGCGTCAAATTTGAAGGATCAGAGAGCATGCCGAGAAAAGGACATATCGCGAAGCGGGAAGTGGCGGCGGACCCGGTGTACAGCTCGACGCTGGTGACCAAGTTCATCAACTCGATGATGTACGAGGGGAAGAAGTCGACCGCGCAGGGCATTTTCTATACCTCGATGAAGAACCTCGAGGCGAAGGGCGGCGGCACGGACGCGCTGACGCTCTTCAAGAAGGCCGTCGAGAACTGCAAGCCGCTGCTCGAGGTGAAGACGCGGCGCGTGGGCGGTGCGAACTATCAGGTGCCGGTGGAAGTGAATCCGGATCGGCGCACCTCGCTGGCGATTCGCTGGCTGGTGAGCTACGGCCGGGCGCGCGGCGAAAAGGGCATGATCGACAAGCTGACGAACGAGCTGCTCGATGCGGCGAATGGACGCGGCGCGGCGATGAAGAAGAAGGAAGACGTACACCGCATGGCGGAAGCCAATAAGGCGTTCGCGCACTACCGCTGGTAAGCAGCGAGGCGGCGGGGTTGGCAAGTCAGCAGGTCAGCGTTGGGAGCTGAGGCCGGGGATAATCCGGCTGAAGGCGAAGGGAAGAATTAACCGCGGGCCGGGACGGTCCGCAAGAAGCAAAGAGAGAGAATTGTGCCTCGACAAGTACCACTGAATCGTTGCCGGAACATCGGAATCATGGCGCATATCGACGCCGGAAAGACGACGACGACCGAGCGCATCCTCTATTACACGGGGATCACCCATCGTATCGGCGAAGTGCACGAAGGCACCGCGACGATGGACTATATGGAGCAGGAGCGCGGCATCACCATCACGTCTGCGGCGACCACCTGCACCTGGAAGAATATCCGGATCAACATTATTGATACGCCTGGCCACGTGGACTTTACGGCCGAGGTGGAGCGCTCGCTGCGCGTGCTCGACGGCGCGGTAGCGCTGTTCGACTCCGTCAGCGGCGTGCAGCCGCAGACCGAGACCGTTTGGCGGCAGGGCGATAAATACAAAGTCCCGCGCATCTGCTTTGTGAACAAGATGGACAAGGCGGGAGCGGATTTCGAGCATGTGATCGAGACCATCCGCAAGCGTCTGGGCGCACGTCCCGTCGCGACGCAGATCCCGATCGGCGCGGAAGCGAAGTTCAAGGGCGTCGTCGACCTGATCGAGATGAAGGCGATCCTGTGGCACGACGAGACCATGGGCGCCGAGTACAGCGAAGAGCCGATTCCCGCCGAGCTACAGAAGAAGGCAGAAGCCTTCCGTCTACAGCTGATTGAGACGGTTGCTGAATTTAACGACGAACTGATGCACACATACCTTCAGTTCCTTGATGGCGGTCCTTCTCCGACGGCCGAGGAGCTGAAGACGGCTATTCGTGCAGCGACCATCGAGATGAAGGTGTTCCCGGTGCTGTGCGGCTCGGCTTTCAAGAACAAAGGGGTGCAGACGCTGCTCGACGCGGTCGTCGATTACCTGCCCAGCCCGCTGGATGTTCCGGCGATCGAGGGTGTCGACCCGCATCATCGCGACGTGGTGCTGAAGCGGGAAGCGAAGGACGAGGACCCGTTCTCGGCGCTGGCGTTCAAGCTGATCAACGATCAGTACGGGAAACTCGGCTTTATCCGCCTCTATTCGGGCAGCCTGAAGACCGGCGACACCGTGCTGAATCCGCGCACCGGGCGCACGGAGCGCGTGGGTCGCCTGGTGAAGATGCACGCCAACAAGCGCGAAGAGATCACCGAGATTTATGCCGGCGATATCTGCGCGTGCGTGGGGCTGAAGGAAATCAAGACCGGCGATACGCTGTGCGATCCGCATCACGCGATTGCGCTGTCGGCGATCGATTTTCCTGAGCCGGTGATCTCGGTTGCGGTCGAGCCGAAGACGAAGAACGATCAGGAAAAGATGGCGATGGCGCTGGCGCGGCTGGCCGAAGAGGATCCGACGTTTAAGGTCCGCACCGATGAGGATTCGGGTCAGACGATCATCAGCGGCATGGGCGAGCTGCACCTTGAAATCCTCGTGGACCGCATGAAGCGCGAGCACAAGGTCGAGGCCAACGTGGGCGAGCCGCGGGTGGCTTTCCGCGAGACGGTGCGCAAGATCGCCGAGGCCGAAGGCAAGTACATCCGCCAGACGGGCGGCTCGGGCAACTACGGCCACGCGAAGATTCGCCTCGAGCCGAACGAGCCGGGCAAGGGCGTCGAGTTTATCAACGAGATTCGCGGCGGCGTGGTTCCGAAGGAGTACATCAAGCCGATCGAGCATGGCATTCGCGAGGCGGCGCTGGGCGGCATTCTGGCTGGCTACGAAGTGGTGGACTTCAAGGCGGTGCTCTACGACGGCAGCTATCACGAAGTCGACTCGAACGAAATGGCCTTTAAGATTGCCGGCTCGCTGGCCTTCAAGGAAGCCGCGCGCAAAGCCAGTCCGGTGCTGCTGGAGCCGGTGATGGCGGTGGAAGTGACAGTTCCCGAAGAGCACATGGGCACGATCATCGGCGACATCAACTCGCGCCGCGGCCGCATTGAAGGCATGGAGCACGTGGGCGGTTCGCAGGTGATCAAAGCGATGGTGCCGCTCAAGGAGATGTTCGGTTACGTGAACGATATTCGCTCCTCGACGCAGGGCCGCGCCTCCTACACCATGCAGTTTGCGCGCTACGAAGAGGCCCCGCGGATGATCTCCGAAGAGATCATCGGGCGGAATCAGGGCAAGTAAGGATTGGCAGAAAAACTGCGACCAGCAATTATGTTGCGATCGCAGTTACAAAATTGAGGATTTTGGGGCTGGAGCCGGACAGCCGGCGCTCCGATGTGAAACAGGAAGTACGAGCTACGAAAGGGAATCAGGACTTTTATGGCGAAGGAAAAATTTGACCGGTCGAAGCCGCACGTGAACGTGGGGACGATCGGGCACATCGATCACGGCAAGACGACCTTGACGGCGGCGATCACCAAGGTGCTGCAGAAGCACAACCCGAAGA
>JBARMS010000089.1:0-13564 GCA_049802575.1 Acidobacteriaceae bacterium
CGGTCCGCACGGCGAGCGCGGTCCGCACCGCCTAGGATAGCCGGCAGGTGTAGTCTCCTCACAGGAAAGCGGCGGCCGTTCTGACGGCTGCCGCTTTTGCTTTTACCACCAGATGTGGGCTTTGAGCACGTCCGATACCCTGACGACCAGCCACCCCGCCAAACTGCGCCTGACCCCAAAGACGATCGCGCGGCCGGCGGTGCCGAAGAGCGGGGCGCCGGCCGAAGATGGCAGCGCCATGCGTGCGGTGTAGAAGACCGGGAGCTTGATGCCCTTGTATTCCTGCGATGCCACCAGCCCCTGGGGAAGCAGCTGCGCATCGCCGCCTGGCTGAGCAAGGGTGAGGTGAACGGTCGAAAAGCGGCCCGGGAGCGCGAGCGCCACCTCGGCGCCCTTCGGGATGTGCTGCAGAGCTGCTGTAGGAATGTAAATCCGGACCGCGCGTGGTCCATCATCAGCAAGGTCGAGCAATTCCTGTCCTGACCCGACCTGCCGGCCGAGAAGCGCCGCGGGATCCTGCGTCAGCACGATTCCATCTTCGGGCGCGGTGACCACCAGCGACGACCGCGCCTCATTCGCCAGAAGCCGTGTACGGCCGGCCGCGTCTCTTTCGGCGGCTGCCGGGCCAACGCTCTTCCCCTGCAACTCAGCGTCGAACACCTGGAAACTCGCAGCGCTGGTTTGCGCAGCCGCGGAGTCGACCATAGAAACGGCCGTCGGGCTGGTCATGGTGAGCAGCGCCTGCCCGGCACGCACGTTCTCTCCTTCTGAGACGAGCACTTCATTCACCCGCCCGAGAACGGCTGCATGCAGGGTTCGCGAGTGCATGGGCTCGATGACAAAATATGCGTTCTCGCGGTCGCGCCAGAGCGGCAGCAGGAGCAACGCAGCAACACAGGCGGCCGCAACGAGGGGAACGGGGCGCAGAAGCCGCCCAGCGCCGAGTTTCTGCTCCCACACTTTCACAGCTGCCGTGCGCAGCGACCGCAGCCGCGAGCGGAACATGGCAAAGGCTAGGAGCCCCGAAGGAATCAGCGCAAACTCCGCCAGCCAATGGGAGAGAACGTTATAGGAGAGCCGTACGACAAAGAAGAGCAGTAAATAGCTGTACGCTCCCGAGAGCAGCGCATAAACAATAAAGAGCGCGACGCGTCTGCGGGGAACGGCGATGGTTTCGACCGGCAGGCGAAGAACCCGGCTCTGGAACCATCCGGTGAGAAACAGCGTGGACCGTTCTTTAAGGTCCGGAATACCGATGATCTCGGTCAGCAGATAATAGCCATCGAGCTTGATGAGCGGGTTGAGGTTCAGGATCACGACGGCGATGCCGGTAATCAGAATCAGCTGGTACGTGAAGTTGTGCAGCCACGCGCCGGTTGGGGTGTTCATCCATACGATCATCGAGAAGCCGCAGATCAGCAATTCGGTCCAAATGCCGGCGACGATGGTGGCCAGCCGCTGCAATTTGCTGGCGGAAATCCAGATTTCAGTGACATCGCAATAAAAGCATGGCGCGAGGTAAAGGAACATGAAACCCATTTGGTGAACCTGCCCGCCAAAATGCTTGCAGGTGAGGCCGTGGGCCGTTTCATGAATAAATCCAAGAACGAAGATGAGGACCCAGAATTGCACCAGGTCGGGAAAATCCTTGTGAACGAAGTTGAAGTAGAGGGCAATGTCGGGACCGATAAAGCTCCAGTTGGCAATGAAGGCTGAGGCTTCGAAGCAGAAGAGCACGACGGCGAAGAGCGCGACCCAGGGGCTATAGATATACTTGCCGACGCGGCCATCGAGCCACGTCAGATAGCGATCCGGATCCCACGCTGAAAAGCCGATGTGGGCCAGGTTCACTTTGGATTTGCGAGATGAGCGGCGTTCGCGCTGAGCCATTAGCTTCTGCTTGAGCGCGATGTTCTTTTCCTGGGGTGTTTGGTACCAGAAGCCGGCCTCCTGCAGGGTGTCGGCGAATATCTGCACATCTGCCGCACTCATGGGCGCCCCGGTGTTGGCGGTGAACTCTTCGGCAATCGCTTCGCAGGTGCGAACGCCATCGAAGAGCAGGGCAAGCTTCCATTGATCCGGATCGAAGCGGAAATAACTGCCCTTCTCCCGTTTGAAAATGCCGACAATCGGCTCGCCGTCGAGCACGTCGTCGCGGACGACCAGTTGCGGATCGAGGCATGGCGGGCGGCTGCGCGCCAGGCGCGTCTGGGGAATCTCCGGAAGCGCGGCGTCGAGGGCTTCGCTGAGATTCATGGCGCGAGACGCACCTGCATTTGCATTCCGGGCTTGAGGAGCGGCGAGCGGTGGTCGACGGCAGCAACCACCTGCACGCTGCCGCTGGCGGGATCGACCACCGGGCTGACGCGAAGGATGTGGCCCGGCTGGTGCAGGCCGGGGAAATCCGCGGTGGTGAAGTCAAGCGGCGCGCCGGCGGTGAAGGCCGCCATCAGCGTTTCGGGCACGGTGAACAGCACATGCAGCGAGGATTCCCCGGTGATCCAGAAGAGCGAATCACCGGCCTTGACCTCCTGATCGGGGCGAACCGAGCTACGGCCCACTACGCCTGCGAAAGGAGCGACAATACGCGATTGCTCCAGTTGCGCGGCAGCGGCGGCAAGTTTTGCTTCCGCTTCAGCCTGCTCGCTTTGATAGCGGGCGACCTCGGCGGCGACCTCCACAACTTTGTATCTGGCGACTTCCCAGTCTTCATCGCTCAGGATTTTGGCATCGTGGAGGGCTTCCGCACGGCGCAAGTTGGCGCGGGCGCTCTCCTCCGCGGCCTGCCATTCGCGGACCTCGGCCTGAACCGCTGTAATGTGGGCCTTCTGCTCTTCACTGGCGGCGCGCAGCATGCGATCGTCGAGCTGGGCGAGGAGCTGACCGGCCTGGACACGGTCGCCCATCTGAACGGCGATCGCGACAATACGGCCATCGCGCTCCGCGCCCACATCGGCCTGCTGTTCGGCGACCAGCGGGCCAGTCGTCGTGAACGACTTCGCGTCGGAGGGGCCCGGCAGCGGTGGGACGGGCGATGGCGATGGATTCGCGGGGGCTGCGTTCACCGGCTCCGCCGCGGCGGCGACAGTTGCCGGCGGAGAACTAGTGTCGCACCCTGCGCTGTACAGCACCGCGGCGGCAGCCAGCCCGATCAGGCAATATCTTTGGGGCCAGGAACAGAGATCCATACGCATCACCAGCCTATCCAACTCCACAGCGTGCGCCACAGCCACAGCGCCGGACGGCGCAGCAGGACATAGCCGGCCGGACGCCAGCCAATGGCAATCTTTCCCCTGCCGCTCATGCCCGCACGCAGCGCGGCGTCGGCATTGGTCAGCGGGACCTCGACGGAGAATGTGCGCTCGCCGTCGCCGGCCGCCGCCTCCGGGCTGACCACGGCAATCGAATCGTGCCAGGTACGCTGCGGATAGCTGTCCAGCTTGACCGCAGCGCGCTCTCCCTTGTGCAGCAGCGGGGCGTCTCCTTCCGGCACGGCGATCCGTACCACCGCCGAGTTCAGATCGAGGACCTGCGCAAACGCGGCGCCCGCCTCCAGGTGCTCACCGGCCGCATTCTCCAGGTTGGGCGTCACCACAATGCCGGCGATGGGCGAGCGCAGTTGCGCGCTTTCCAGCCGCGCCCGCGCCTGTGCCAGTTCCGACTGCAGGTAGCTCACGTTGGCGCGATCGGCTCCTGAGCGGAAGCTGTTGTGGGCCAGGTCGTCCTCCATGGTCAGGAGCGCCTGCTGATACTTTGCCTCGGCAGCCGTGAGGTTGGCGCGCCATTGCCAGTCATTGAGAGTGCCCAGGATCTCGCCGGCGGCCACCCTCTGTCCCTCGTGCGCGTATACCTTGTCCACATTGCCGTCCACCGGGGCGGCCACGGTGACCAGGTGCTGCGGCTCGACGACCGCATCGCCGGCAAGGCGCATGGGCAACGGACAGAAGATGAGAAACACACCGAGGCCGGCCGCCGCGGCGGCCCAGGCCACCCGGCGCCGGCCTGTGGTACGCAGCAGAGCCGCGCGCTTCTTCATCAGCGGCTCCAGCAGGCTGATGAGCGGCACCTCGCGGTAGAGCAGCGCGTTGCGCAGGGCGACGGTCGCCTGTCCCGACAGTAACTTCACCATCTCGATCTGAGCTGCGCCGAGGAAATCCGGGTCGCCGCTCTCGAAGAGGAGCATGCCCACACGTCCCTGATCGTCGTTGAGCGGCAGAGCATACAGCGTGCGGTAGCCCGTCTCGGTAAAGTGCTGCAGCACCTCCGGCGGCAGGGTGGCGCTCTCATCGTTCTCCGATTCCTCATGCCACTGCAGGTGCAGGGTGTCGGACTCGGAGTCAAGCCAGCGCACCAGCTTCTCCACCCGCGTCACCGCCAGGTCTCCGACGGGCAGATTGACCATGCCAGAGATGGCCTTCAGCTGCAGGCGCCCGCGGTTGTCCAGGGCAATCGCGCAGAGCTCGTAGGGCAGCACGCTCTGCGGGCTGTTCACGATGATCTGCAACAGCCGGTCCAGGCGCAGCGTCGAAGTAATCTCAGAGCTCACCTGCACCAGCACCTTCAGGATCTCCAGCTTGCGCTCCGCCATCATCAGGCTGGCATTTTTCAGCGCATTCGCCACAGTTTCAGCCATTGAGGTCAGCAGAAACTGGTCGTCGTCATCGAAAGGCCGGCCGGCGCGATTCACCGCCTCCAGCACGCCCACTTCCGCATCGTCCTGCATCAGCGGAACCACCAGCGCGTTGCTTACCGGCACCGTTCCGCTGTCCGCGGGCAGGTGCGCGTTGCGCAGCCGCAGCCGCTCGTCGTCCGGGTCGGCGATCAGCAGCGGCTCGCCCTCCTCGGCCATATCGGCAACGTATCCCTCGCCCGGAGCCTCGCTGGCGCCTAACTCGACCGTGGGATCGAATCCCATTTGCGACATCAGGCGCAGCACCGGCCCCTCAAAAAGCCACAGGTGCATGGCCTGACAGGGAAGCATGGCCGCGGCCTTCTCGGGAACCATGGCGACCACAGCATCGAAGTCCAGCGTCGCGTTGAGCGACTTTTCCAGGTCGTACAGCTGCGACATGCGGTGCAGAGATTCGAGCAGCGTGTCGCGCTTCTGCTCCATTGCCTCGGCGGAGAGAAGCGCCGGCGCCGTGAGCTGCGCAAGCGCGGCCGCCTCCTGCAACTGTTCGGGCTCAAAGCTGCCCGCAAACAGGACGACTTCGATGGCCGCCTGGAGCTGGCCGCCCTGTTCCACCGGAAGGTATGCAATCGCCGTCACCGAGCGGGTCACGTGGAGGTGCGCGTAGTCTTCGCGCGTGAGTCCGCCCTCCTCGTAGATTTGTCCCTCAGCGGGAAATTCTGCCGGCATCGCAAACAGCCAGTCGCCGGAGTGTTGCACGGTCTCGATGGATACCTCGCCCGCCATGGCCAGCGCGGTCCACGGCAGATCGTTCTCCGGCTGGTAGCGATGCACGATGCAGGCGCTGTCCGGGAGCAGCGTGGCGATGGCGGAGGCGATCACCGCTGCGCGCGCAGGGCTGTCTGCCGCGGACAGCAACTGCGCCGCCGCCTCCATCACAATCTCGTTCATGGATGCAGTCGCGTAGTTCACGTCATCCATTGGCGACCCATCTCCGGAGGTGGGTTTGAGGGTAGGCCGTCGCGCCGCGATCCCGGTCGCGCGAGTCGCGTCACGCGGCGAGTACGCGGCCCCGGCCTTCCGCTGGAAATCGATACAGGCCCGTCGACAGGCCTGCCCCAGGGCGCCCTCGCCCGCTTGACAAGGTGGTACATCGACGAGAAGATTGTCCGAGCTTAACAACTCCTCGCTCGGGCAGTAAAGCACAATCTGGTGGTAATTGCATGGATCTCGATGTCATCGAGAGCGGAGACCTTTGCACCGTCAAACTGAAGGGAAGGCTCGTCTCCGGCGAGCCGGTCAACCAGTTCAGCGACGCGTTTATGAACGCGCTCTCCAGCGGACACACGGCTCTCATCGTCGACCTCGAAGCCGCGCCCTTCATCGATTCATCCGGCATTGGCGCGGTGGTTAACGCTCTGCGTGTTTTCTCCAAAGCCGGCGGCAGCGTTAAGCTGGTCAAGCCCGCCAATATGGTTGCCAGGACCTTCAAAATGGTGGGCGTGCTCGATCTCTTCCAGGTCTTCGACAGCGTGGAAGAAGCAGCGGCAGCTTGCGCCGCATCCTGAAGCCGGGGTTCAGCTTTTCCCGCGCCCTTGTCGAGACTTCAGCGCCGTACGTGAGACCGCCGGGTCACCGAACGACTGCAACTGTTGACGGTCGACGAGAATCGCACGCGCACTGCACGTCCCGGTTGCGTGGGTCTGCGAGCGCACACGGCGGTTGAACGGTCGGCCTTGGCGGACGATTTCAGGACGCTCCTATTGGCCGCATGAATGCATGCGAAAACACAAGGGCACTTAGGCTGAGCGACCCTGGGGCTTTGCAGCCGATTGGGCGCTCATGAGCGCATGGCCTAGAGTGCACAGTATTGCTGGTCCAGGGTTCCTCACCTGAAGCTCAGATTGAGAGCGTAGATATCGGCGCTGCTGATGTCGCGCAGCACGAGGGGAGCATCGGACGGATCGAGCTGCAGGGAAAAGCCCCAGTAGCCGGTGGTGTGAAAATCCTTCATATCCACCACGCGTTCCAGCGGACCGCCCGCCGCCGCAATGCGAAACACATCCATGTGGTTTTCGCCGTTTCCATCGTTCACCGTACGCAGGAAGTAAATGAACCGGCTGTCATGGGAAAACTCCGGGTAATCCGCCTCTCCGGCTGCGAGCATCTTCCATTCTTTTGTCCTCAGATCGAAAAGCTCGAGGTTGTTGCCGTTCCATTCCACACCGACGATGAGGCGACCGTCCCGGGACCAGCCTTCGGGCCGCATGCCCTGGCCCCCGGGCATCATAGCGACCTGGCCGCTGCCCATGTCGAGCATGCGCGCTTCAATCTTCCAACTCCCTCCATTTTCGACGAGTCTGGTAAAGGCGACCTGCTTTCCGTCCGGCGACTGAACAGGGTCAAGGTTTTTGTCCCTCTCTCCGGGGATGAGCGGTACCGCGGCCCCACCATTCGTGCCGACCGCGTCCAGTTGCCACCTGGCTCGGTCATAAAAGACAATTTGCCGTCCGTCCGGCGAAAGATTGATTTTCATCGGGTGAAGGGGCGGTTGAGTCAGCTGCACGGCATTGCTGCCGTCGCGATTGGCCCGCCAGAGGATGCCGTCGGGATAGGTGACCCAGGCTACGGTTTTGCCATCCCGCGAAAAAACGAGTTCTTCCGTGGAGATGCCGCCGAGAAATGGCTCGAACTGGTGCGTATTTTTATCCCATCGCGACAGTTCCCCGCGCAGGGTCTCCCCGACGGCGAAGATTGTGCGCCCGTACCTGCCGGGCACGGGCACACTCCAGTGCATAGGACCTGAAGTCAGCGGAACAGGCGCACGGGACGGATGCCGAAACGGGCGGAGGCGCTCATCCAGCGCCCAGACCTGTCCTCCCACTTCGGGGGCGCCCGCTGTATAGAACAAATAGAATGCGCCGTCCGCGGTCCAGTGTCCGGAAAACTGCTTGCCCTGCGGATGCCAGCCGGGAAGCAGCGGGCGCAGGCCCGTGCCGTCGGAGTTGATCTGCAGCAACGCGCCATCTTTGGAAAATCGAATGGTTTTTCCATCGGGCGAGAGGCTCACCTCGCCCAGGCCATACGCGCCGTCGCCGTGCAGACTGGCCAGCGTGCGCAGTCCGGTTCCGTCGGGGCGAATGAGGCCGATCTCTCCACTTTCGTTCCAAACGACGACGGCAGAGCCGTCCGGAGAAAACAAGCCGCCAAGGCCGGGGCCGAGACTCTTCGGCGCGCCTGCCACAAGCGGCTGCGTCCACAAGGTGTAGGGCGGCGCTCCCGACCACAGAAGGAGCTTCGAGCCATTGGGCGACACGTCCACGATCCTGTTCCGGCCTCCCGGCAACTGGGAGAGCGACAGCGGAGCCGTCTCGCCTCCGGCAATGGAGAGCTGCTCGGGCGTGTCCGGCGATACCAGGTTGAAATACAGGCGGTTTCCGTCGGTTCCGCCGAGAAACTTCTGGCGTCCGTCGTGGGTGAGCTGGCTATATCCGGCAATGTACGGCACCGGCAGCGGCCGCTCGAGATACCAGACCACGGCGGCGAGGAAAACCATGAGGCCCGCGGCGGTCACGATCAGCCATCGGCCCCGGTGTGCGCGCTGGAAAGCCAGCTTCGATGTCGCGTCCGCCGACTGTACCGGTAATGCCGCGTCGGCCGCGGATGCCGACCCCATGGCCGCGACGGCGGCATTGGCCTCCGCGGGCCTCGAATCTGTATCCCGCCTCAGCCGCAACAGGTCGGCGCGCATCTCCGCGGCATGCTGGTAGCGCAGCGCACAGTCCTTCTCAAGCGCCTTGTTGATGATGGCTTCGAGGCCCACGGGCAGATCGGGGTTCAGCCGGACAGGGGCCACCGGCGCGCGGTTGAGAATCGCATCGAAAATCACCCCGGTGGTTTCCCCGCGAAACGGAGGCGCGTGAGTCACCATCTCGTACAAGACGACGCCGAAAGAGAACAGGTCGCTGCGCGCGTCCAAATCCCTGCCGCGCACCTGCTCGGGCGACATGTAGGCAACGGTGCCCATGGCGGCGCCGGGACTGGTGAGGTGTTCCTCGGTAGCAGTGGCCGCGTCGGCGGCGGGACGCGCGCCGGCCACCACTTTCGCCAGGCCGAAGTCCAACATCTTCGCGTGGCCTCTCGAGGTCACGAGGATATTGGCCGGCTTGATGTCGCGATGACTGATGCCGGCCGCGTGTCGGCATCCAGCGCGTCGGCAATCTCGATGGCCAGCGACAACGCCGTCTCCAGATCGAGTTGCCTTGCGGCGATACGCTGCCGCAGATCCATGCCGTCGAGAAACTCCATGGCGATGAAGGCGCGGCCTTCCTGCTCGCCAATTTCATAAATCGTGCAGATGTTCGGATGATTGAGGGCGGACGCAGCCTTCGCCTCGCGCCGGAAGCGGCTCAGCGCCTGCCCATCCCTGGCCACGTCATCGGGCAGAAACTTGAGCGCGACAAAGCGCTCAAGGCGCGTGTCCCGCGCCTTAAAAACCACACCCATGCCACCGGAGCCGATCTGCTCAAGCAGTTCGTAGGGCCCAAGCAGCATGCCGGAAACGATGGCCATGGGGATTGGCAATGATTATAGGCATGCTGTTCCGGGAGATTGGGGTCTTTTCCTGAACTCCGGGTTTTGCGCCGACCGCGTAGCGGGATGCCGTATGAGTTCCTGGGATCGCGACGGTGGTATTGCGATTGGGTCACAGGCGGTGGTGAGCTATCGCTTCATCTGCAAGCGCCTCGAACGGCTGAGCTGCATCTCTTGCGGCCAGTTTGACAGCGTGCAGTTTCAGAAGCGTGAGGACCAAATCTGCAGGTCGCCCTTTTATCGGCGCGCGCGTCAGCGACCTTATTCAACCGCCCATCAACGTCTGGATTCCAGCCATCGATCATGGCGTGCAACTCAGGAGAGCTCCACTCGACTCCGCCAATCTGATGGAACTGAAAGATCGTCTGGAAGCCATACCGCGTGAAGGAACAGCGAAAGGCCACATCGAATTTGTTGCGGAGGAATCCAAACTCGGCAGCCCGACGATCGCGCAAGGTATTACGAACACCGCGGCTTCTCGAATCCCCTGGCTAAACATCATGATGTCGAATCCGGAGCGCGATGCAGCAGGCATCAGAGAGGCACCGGGATATTACACTCAAATTTGGCCGAAATCGTACGGATTGTTCGAAACGAGGACGTAGATTACGGCAAACTCCGACTGCGTGGCGGAGGGAGAGGGATTCGTTGAAGCGCCTTGCACCCAAGCTGAGCAGAATCAGGGAGATTCAGCGAAACACCGCGCCAAATGCGGGTTTCGTGGCTATCCGCCACGTGTTGAATCATACCTTGCGACGTCGCTTTGTAGCAACCTTGGAGAACGAAATGTGTCACACGCAAGCTGCGACCTGCTCCGAGTTCCCAAAGATGCAGCGAGCACCGCATGAGAGACAGGGGCTACGCTCAGGAGCTGTGCGAACGGGGAAGTCATCGGTTTCCGACCAGCGATGAAGCCCGTATCGAGAAGCTCCACATCGAGCAATCCGGGGAACAGGAAGTACGGTTCCGCCAGGGCAAATGGATCGAACCTGATCGAGGCGCCGATCCTGAAATGCGGGATTCGACCGGCGGCAACCAGGTCGTAGATCGCCGTTGGTCCGAAGCCCAGCAGTTGCGCTACTTCCGGCACAGTCAATGCGCCGGGTTGTTGTTCAATGATCGCTGCCAGGTCACGCGGGACCGCGGGCATCGTGATGCACTTCATTGAATTGCCTTGGCCTGCTTTCTCCACGGGTACCCGCTGCAGGCGCTCACAGTCGACCGCTTTTGAGATTTGCGATCGCCAGATAGAATCGCACTCCGGCACCGGAGTGTCTGTGCGCGCACTTCGATGGCTCGGACGCGCTCGGCCGAGAACGCGCTTTGCGGCACGCCTCCGCTGCGCACTATATCGTGATCCTGACGTGTACGTTGTGACGGCGGATACAATTCAAGCCATTTGAGATACGGCTGACGATCCACTTAGAGATTGCACGCGAACGTCGTTCTCTGATTCACGCTCATTGCAATTGCGAATTTGACCGCTCCCGCCCATAGCAGCTTCCCTGCGACCGAATTCCTTATCTGAGCCAGGACATCGCTGCCTTCATGCGCGCACCGGCATCTACAGCCTATCGAGAACCGGTCGCGCGAAGCACAGGCTGGCCGAACAGCAGGTGGCCACGGGCCGCAAAAAAGGGGCGCAGACAAGGCTCTGGGGGATCCCGAGGAGGGCTGACGACCAAGATTCATCTGCTCACCAACCAACTCGGTGAACCGATCGACTTCCGCATTACCGGCGGACAGCTCACCGACTGCACCCGGGCCATTGACCTGCTCGGACAGCGTCGGGCTGAGGCGGTCATCGCCGACAAAGGCTATGACGCTGACAGCATCGTGGCCCACGTTCAGAGTATGCGGGCAACGGCGGTGATTCCTTCCCGCCGCAAGAAGCAGCGGGCGCACGATCAGCAGCTCTACAAACAGCGCAATCGCATCGAACGCTGTTTTAGCAGGCTGAAGCAATTTCGCCGGCTGGCCATTCGCTACGAGAAGTCCAAAGCCTGCTTCCTGTCCCTCGCCGCCCCGTCTGCTCCCGGCTCCTGCTTCAGCTATATGTCGATGCTGTATATCACTCCGGCGAACCCGATGGACCGCGCGCGCGCGTGCTCAGGCATTCCGGTATTTCGCCTGTATACTTCCAGCGAAACCGATCACGTGGAAACTTCATGTCTCGCACGACGCACTTCCCATTCGCTCTCGCGGCTCTTGCCTTTGCCCACGCCGCGCTCGGTCAGCAAGCTGCGACCCCGCTCCTCAAGCTGATGCCCCGCTTCACCGCTCCCGGCGTTCCTGCCATGGGACCGGCGGAAACCGAAGCCCCGCCGCTGCCCCCTGCAGACGCAGTGGCCGCCCGTCTTCCAGGTCACGGCCTCGCCCAGCACTCCATGCTCTACATCGGCGAGGGCTACAACAAAATGCTCATCGTCAACCATGGCAGGATCATCTGGACCTGGTCGAGCGGTCCGGGGTGGGAATACGACGACGTCTGGATGCTCTCCAACGGCAACATCCTCTTCACGCGCATGCAGTACGTCGCCGAGATCAGCCCCGAAAAGCAGGTCGTCTGGCGCTACGACGCGCCTCCCGGGACGGAAATCCATACCTGCCAGCCTATCGGCCGTGACAAGGTCATGTTCGTCCTCAATGGCCTGCCTCCTAGGTTGATGGTGGTCAACATCAGGACGCACGCAGTTCTCGTCAACCATCCGCTGCCCGCCATCAGCCTCACCGATCCGAGGACCATTCATGCCCAGTTCCGCCGGGCGCGCTACACGGCGACGGGCACGTACCTGATCTCGTTCCTCGAGATGAATCGCGTGGTCGAATATGACACGAATTTCCGCGAAATCTGGAGTTACGACATTCGCAGTCCCTGGGCGGCCATCCGTCTCCACAACGGCAACACTCTCATCACCGACGAGCAGGACGTCCTCACCCGCGAGGTGACGCCCGGCAAACAGACGGTCTGGGAGATCCGCCCCTCCGATATTCCCGCGGAATACCGTTACGGCAACTCGCAATCCGCAACGCGCGTCGTCAACGGCGACACCATCATCTGCTCCAGGGGCGGCGATCACCACGGTCCCCAACTGGTCGAAGTTACGCCGAACAAGAGCGTCGTCTGGGTGCTCCGCGACTGGAGCCAGTTTGGCCCCGCAACGGCCGTGCAAATCCTCGACGATCCCGGCATCCCCGAGCATCCCGGCGATTCCCAGCATTGAGGGGACGCCGAAACGGCCTTTACGCCTCGAAGTCCCGCCTGGCAGATTTGGAAAGCCATTCCGTGCTGTTTTTTCCGCGACTTCGAAAACGCCATACCCAGCTGAGATCCGCTCTAGTGGCTCGTTGCGGTCGCCAGCCCAAGCTGCCAGGGAATCGCACTGTAGGAGGGGGCGTTCGCCGCCGGGTTGTCTCCCTGGAAGAGAAACTGCAGATTGTTGGGATCGATCGGGAGCGTCTCATCGTAGCCGCTGCGGACGATCTCACCGTGGCTGAAGTCATCCGTCCACGGCGTGACTCCTGGGCCGAAGGTCACGTTTTCTTCGCCGAGGAAGGGCGTGGCCCAGCCGTTGGCGCCGGCTACCGGCGTCCATATCCCATCCAGGCTGTCCGCCAGGAATGCCCGGAAATAGCGATGACCAGAGGGTCCGCCCATGGCCTCCACCAGGGTCAGGTATTGCGTCGATCCCACCAAGCTGTAGGTGTGGCTCGCCTCGAACAGATCTCCGGCCGTTGCGGCCTGCATGATGATTTCCGGCGTGCTGAAACCATTGGGAAAATTTGCGAGCGTGGTCTGGCTGCGATAAAAGTCGCCACCGTCGTCGGTAAAGAAGAGGTAGCAGTTGGCAGAGTCGCAGAGGATCCAAAAATCCAGCCAGTTCGTCACGTTCGAGGGCTGGCTGGCAAAAAAGCTCTGGGGCGCGGTCCACGTTTGCGGCTGGGTGGGATCGCTGGCGGTGGAGTACTGCGGCGGCCCCGACTGGTAGACCAAATACCACTGCTTCCCCGGGGTGAAATAAAAAAGTTCCGGTGCGCAATGGTAGCCGCTCAAACCGGGTGTCGCGTCCATGTAGTACTGGGGGGCGGCGGCGGCGTGATTCCAGTTGGTGAAATTCAGGTAGACCATGTTGTAGTCGCCGGAACTGTCGACGTCGGTGGCATAGACGTTCCACTGATTGTCGTAATAGACGACGGTGGGATCTTTGATGGCGATGAGCGGATGCGTGGCATTGGGGATCGCCGAAATGATCGGTCCGGCCGTGCTCCACGCGTAGGGATCGGTAGTCGGCGCGGCGCCGCTGACCACGAGGCTTAAGCTCGAAGAGGCGGAGTTGGTTC
>JBARMS010000090.1:0-4158 GCA_049802575.1 Acidobacteriaceae bacterium
CGCCGGGGTGGATCATCCGTGGCGGGAGAGCTACGGTGTCGTCCCGTGGCGCCGAAGGTTGCTGCTTCGGTGTCCACAGGCCGGGCGGGTGCTACTAAGGAGTAGCTCCTAAATAAATGTGCTGATGTTGTGGAGGGTCGTGGGTGCTGGCGGCGAAGTCCGGCAGCATGTTGGGCGCGATGGTGGATGAGGGCCCGATTCGGGAGCGGTGGCTTGTCGTGCGTGATGAGCTGGATGAGCGCGGCCGGCGGATGTGGGCGGCGGCGGAGGCTCGGTCGCATGGTCGTGGTGGGATCGCTGCCGTGGTCAGGGCGACGGGGATCTCGGCGGCGAGGGTGCGCCGTGGAATCGCGGAGGTTGCCAGCGGAGATCGTGCGCCAGCGGGCCGGGTGAGGCGCCCGGGGGCTGGTCGTCCCTCGATCGAGGATCGCGAGCCGGGGTTGCGGGAGGCACTGGTGGCGCTTTTGGAGGGCGCGACTCGCGGAGACCCGGAGTCGCCGCTTTTGTGGACCAGCCGTAGTGTGGCCAATTTGACCGCCCAGCTGCGCGAGCAGGGCTTCGATGTGCACGAAAGCACTGTGCGCCGGCAGCTCAAGGGATTGGGGTACAGCCTGCAGGCAAACCGCAAAACGCATGAGGGAGCCGATCATCCCGATCGCGACCGGCAGTTCCAGCACATCGCTGCCGTGTCCGCCCAGGCGCTGGCGGCAGAGCAGCCGCTGATCAGCGTGGACACCAAGAAGAAGGAGCTGATCGGCAACTACAAGAACGGAGGGCGGGAGCTCTCCCCGACTGGCAAGCCGATCCTCGTCAACACGCACGACTTCATCGACCAAGAGCTCGGCAAGGCGATCCCCTACGGCATCTACGACGTCGGCCGCGACGAGGGGTGGGTGAGCGTCGGGATCTCTGCCGACACCGCCCAGTTCGCGGTCGCCGGGATCAAGGCATGGTGGAAGAGCCTCGGCAAGAAGCGTTATCCGAAAGCCAAGACGCTGACGATCACCGCCGACTGCGGTGGCTCAAACAGCTACCGCACCAGATTGTGGAAGACGGAGCTACAGCGTCTTGCCGACCAGACCCGCCTGAGCATCCGGGTCATGCACTATCCACCTGGAACCTCGAAGTGGAACAAGATCGAGCACCGCCTGTTCAGTTACATCTCGATTAACTGGCGCGCCAAGCCGCTCGTCAGTCGGCAGACCGTGATCGACCTGATCGCCTCCACCACGACCAGCACCGGGCTGAAGGTCTACGCGCGCCTTGACCCCGAGACCTACCCCACCAAGATCCAGGTCACAGACCAGCAAATGCAGGACGTCCAACTCACGGGCGAGCAATTCCACCCCGAGTGGAACTACACCATCACTCCGCGACAATAATTACGACGCGACCCCTAAGTCGAGCTCCACGGTCCCACGGAGTTGCGCACACCTGTGTAGGTCTGCGCTTGCGGAAAACAGCGAGTGGGGGCGCGGCGCCGGGCCGGTGCCCCCATGTCTCGCCGGTGGTTTATGACACCGCGAACATTTTCGATGAACTAAGCGCTACTTCTTCGTTCTCCTGTTCGCAGGATTGTTCGAAGCCGAGGCCAAAGTTGATTTCGAGGATGCCTTTAACGGTTTTGCCTTCGCCGTTTTCATATTCGGTGAATTCATTTTTTACTTTGCTGCATTTCAGGTCATCTTTGAAGCTCGTTATATCGGTTTTTGGGGTTATGTTGGTCTCACTGACCGCGCGGCCCTTTACGGTAATTTTGAGTTTCACGGGAGCGCCGCATTCAATTTTGTATTCACCCTCTAAGAACAGCAAGCTTGGCCGAGTTTGTGGCGGCACGAAGACCAGTGGTATTCGCCTTCCGGAATCACTACTTCTTCGGCCGCTGCACCAGCCGTCTTACACGGAAGCATGCCTTCTTTACAGCCGGTGAAGACCTTCACCCAAAAGCCTAACGAGCCCGTCGCTCTCTGTTCGAGTCGCCACCGGAAGCCTGTGCAGAGGACGGCATTTCCGCCGACCGATTCTAGCTTGGCGCCTTTGCCTGTGCCTTCCATCGTGATCGGAAATTCTTCTCCCGGTAACAGGTTCAATTCTGGTAATGAAGCCGACGCAATGGAGGTCGTCATAGCCCCCAACGCAAAGAGCGCCATCAGTGTCATGCCAAGTATTCCTAGTCGTTTCATCTTACGTTCCATAGGTCGTGGTTTGGCTCGAATATTTGGATGCCTTGCTAACGTGCGGAGAGATGTAAAACACCAAATACTCGAACTAGACAAATATGATCTATATCGCCACTCGACAGGACTGTCAAGTATTTCGAGAAAGTGTCTCCCACCATCTGCGCCGTCGAGGTGGATCGCGCGGTGGACTCGGTGACGGTTGGGGTGTGGCTGGCCGCGGTGGGACTCGGTGACGATTGCAGGTGTCGCTGACTACTTCCCCCGGATAATTGCGGGGGACTGAAACGGCCGTGTCCGGGTGGGCGCGGCCGAGTCAGGCTCATTCATGGTTTGCCCGGTTGGCGGGCTGGCGGAGTGTTTCAGTGGGTTCGGATGGCGAGTGTGTCGAGGTCGTAGGCGAGGATCGCCCACCCGGTCCAGGTTCTCATTCCGTCATCGCCCTTCAGCCTGCTTCGGCGTAGCCCGTAGCCACGCTTGAGGTGGCTGATGCGCCCCTCGATGCCGGTTCGGTAGCGGGCTCTTCGCTTGCGGGTCCTGCGTGAGCCGGGCTCGTGGCGCCCGGAGATCTGGATCTGCTGCTCGGTGAGATAGGGGAACGCGTCTTTCGTCGGGCGGGCTTGGAAGCCGCCATCGCAGACGATCTCTTTGAGCTTGATCGCGGCGTGTTCGAGCTCGCGGGCGGCCTGTGGGAGCAGCCGGTTCTCGACGGGGTTGCCCGGCGCGTGCCCGGCGGGCAGGATGAACCCGCGGGCGCCGTTGCGGGTGTTCTCGGTCACCTCGCAGATCTGCGCGACATACCCAAACTCCGTCGGCTTGCCGAGCTTGCCCTTGCGGATCGGCCGCGCGTCGGGGTCGGCGAGCGACACGAGCCGGTCGGTGATCTTCAGCCCCCTTGCGCGTCGGTCGATCTGCTCCGTGACTCGTTGGCAGCGGGCGGTGAGCTGTTCGAGCTTCCTCGCTGCTGTGAGCTTGGCTTGGGCGCCGCGGCCGCGTGCCGATGCCCTGGCGGCGGCAGCGAGCCGCTGAGCCTCTCTGGCTGAGCGTGCGATCAGGCGTCCAGCCTGCAGGTTGAGGGCCATCACCTCCGCTTTGGCGTCGCCCGTGCGTCTGGCCAGCGTCCTGGAAATAGCACGGACAGCCCGCCCGACCGAACGCGAACGGTCGGTGACCCGTGGGGTCTTGCCCTTGAGCATCACCTTGAGCTTGCGGCCCTCGCGCGCCAGCGCCCGCGCACCGGCCAGAGCCAGCATCGCGTCCGATGGATAGCGGACGTCCGCCTCCACGACTGTCGAGTCGATCCTCGCCGCCCGCGCACGAAAACGCGTCTCGCGCTGAGCCTTGGCGATCACCGCACGCGTGATCTCCGCCACGACGTCTGCTCCCAGCCTGCGGGCGAGCTTTCTGACCGTCGACTCCTCCGGCACGCGCTGATCGATCGCGATCAGGCAGAAGCGCCGCAGGTGCAGCGAGTCTGAGACCTCCCGCACGAGCGTTTCGTAGCCCCAGCCCGTGCGCTGCTTGATCACCATCAGGCGCACGAAGCTCGCCATCGATATCGATGGTCGGCCACGACCACGCGCGCTCTGCTCCCAGGCGGCCGCGATCGGCTCGAGCAACAGCGGATCTGAGAGCACTCGATCCAGGCGAGCGAGATCCTCTGGCAGCTCCCGCGCCTCGATCGGCAAGACCTCGTCCCACAGGCACTCCACCTGCCCGCCACTGAGCGTGAGCATCACACCTCCAACCGGTCGGAAACCAATTCATGAGCAGGTGAATCCTCTTAAACACGACGGATGGAACGGGTGTTCTGACCGGCCCGGATGAAACTCTCAAGAACACCCGAACTAAAGGAGACGGCGATGCCAAGACCAGGACGCAACGATCTATGTCCCTGCGGCTCGGGACGCAAGGTCAAGCGCTGCTGCGGCCAGCAACGCGGACCCTCTGAGGAACAGCTCGCGCGCGCTCACGTGGCACT
>JBARMS010000091.1:0-7812 GCA_049802575.1 Acidobacteriaceae bacterium
CGTCGGGCGTGTGGCCGGGCGCGGGGAAGCGGCTGTCGCGGGCCGCGCAGCTTTTTCTGCGCGTGATTCAGGCGACGGTGCTCAAAAAGCCGTTTCACTCTCAGAGAAAAATGCAGGAGATGGTGCGGGTGAGCGACACGGAGTGGACCGTCGTGCAGCCGCCGCGGCTGCTGAACTCGCAGGGGCGCGGCACGTGGCGCGTGGATGGCGATGCGCTGCCGGCGCATGGAACGACGATCGCGCGGGCGGATGTCGCGAGCTTCATGCTGCAGCAACTGACGACGCGGGAATGGGTGCGGAAGTCGCCATTCGTGGCGTGGTGAAGAGGCAGGGAGAAGCGGTCAGGGATCGTGCGGCCGGCAGTCAGCCGCAAGAGCGTCGAGCGCGAAGGCCCTACAATGGCGGCGGAGGGTTTGAGGATGAAGCTGACTCGCCGCGATTTTTCTCGTCTGGGCGCTATGGCTGCGGTGTCAGGGGCGTTGCCACGCCTGCCTGCGCAAACTGAGAACGGGGAGCGCAAGCTGCGGTGGGGCATCGTGGGGCTGGGGCGCATCTCGATGGACCACTTTATGCCGGGGGTGGCGCTCTCGAAGACGGGGCGCATTACGGCATTGGTGAGCGGGCATCGCGAGAAGGCGGAGAAACAGGCGGCGATGTACAACGTGCCGTCGCCGTCGATCTACAGCTACGAAAACTTCGATGAGATTGCGCAGAACAAAGAGGTTGATGCGGTGTATATCGCGCTGCCCAACTCCATGCACGCGGAGTACACGATTCGCGCGGCGAAGGCGGGCAAGCACGTGCTGTGCGAGAAGCCGATGTGCACGAGCCTGGCCGATGCGCGGGCGATGATCGAGCAATGCGCGAAGCATCGGGTGAAGCTGATGATCGCGTACCGGTGCCAGTACCAGCCGCTGCATCTGAAGGCGATCGAGATCATCCGCTCGGGACGGATTGGGCAGGTGCAGGTGATTGAGAGCGCGTTTGGATTTCCCATCCAGCCGTGGTTTGAGATGGAAGGCGTCAGAACGCCCGAGTGGCGGCTGAACAAGAAGCTGGCCGGCGGCGGACCGCTGATGGATGTGGGGATTTATTCGCTGAACGCGTGCCGGTATCTGGCGGGCGAGGAGCCGGCGGACATCAAGGCGAATGCTTCAACGATCGACAAGGATGGGCGGTTTGCGGAGGTTGAGGAGAACGTCGGGTGGACGATGCGGTTTCCGTCGGGGATATTGGCGAGCTGCAACACGACGTATGGCGCGGATATGGGCGGCGGCGGATTCTTCAAAGTGCACGGAGCGAAAGGGTGGGTCGAGATGGAGCCGGCGTTTCCGTATCAGGGGATGCGGCTCGAGGCGCACTCGTGGGACGGGCTGGATTTGGATGTGCGCGACGAGCAGAAAGACCCGGCGCAGTTCACGACGCAGGCGGATTACTTTGCGGATTGCGTTTGGAACAACAAGGAGCCGAAGACCGACGGGCAGGAAGGGCTGCGGGATATGACGTATATGTCGCAGATTTATGAGGCGGCGGGGATGAAGCCCTTGTGAGAGGAACAAGCAGGTTGCAGGTTACAGGTTCCACTGGAAACCGGGTCGCTTACCTTCATAAAATGACATAAAATGACAGTATGCCTATGTCATCGCTGAACATTTCTCTGCCGGAACAACTGAAGAGCTATGTCGAATCGCAGGTGGAACAAGGCGATTACGGTACGCCCAGCGAGTATGTGCGGGAATTGATCCGCCGCGACAAAGAACGGCGGCTGGCACGACTGGAGGCTGAGCTGGTGAATGCGCAGCGGTCCGGAGGCATAGAGCTGCGGCCTGAGGAATTGAAGAATCCCGCGCTGGTAACGGTACTTCGGAAGAAGCTCAACAGCACCAAGAAGAGAAAGCCCTAAAGGGCGACGATAAGCTGACCCAAACGGGTCAATCATGTCGAAATCACGTGTTCCACGCCTGGTAGTGACGCAAACAGCGGCCCGAACAATCGTGGAGCAGGCGAATTACTACGCGATGCGCGAGGGTTCAGCGCTGGCGGATCGATGGGAGGCGGCGGTGTGGCAAGCGCTCACTTCCCTTCCGAAGATGCCTGGGTGTGGTGCGCCCTGCAATTTTCGCAGCCCCGAGCTGAAGAATCTACGCCGCGCGGCTGTGCCGGGATTTGCGCGGCACCTGATCTTCTATGAGCACCTGCGCGATCAGGGAATTCTGCGCGTTGTGCACGTTCTGCACGGCGCGAGGGATATCGAATCGCTGCTGCGAACGCAAACAGCTCCGTGACGCGTCGGCTGGTGAGGCGCGGCGAGCCTATCCGTTCAGCGTTTCCTGGAGTTTGTTGAGCGTCGAGTTCAGGTTTTTGTCGTTGCGGCGCTGCTCGTCGATTTTGCCGATGGAGTGCATCACGGTGGTGTGGTGCTTGCCGCCGAACTGGCGGCCGATCTCCGGCAGTGAGGCTTCGGTGAGCTGCTTGGCCAGATACATAGCGATCTGGCGGGGGACGACGACGGCGCGGGAGTTGTTCTTCTGCTTGAGCTCGCCGACGCGCATGCCGAACTGCTCGGCCACGGCGCGCTGGATCGACTCGATGGTGATCTTGCGAACCTGCGTATCGATGAACTGCTTGAGGCACTGCTGCGCAGTGGGCAGGCCGATTTCGACGCCGTTGAGGCCGCACCAGGCGACGAGGCGGACGAGCGCGCCTTCGAGTTCGCGGACGTTGGTGCGGACGTTGGAGGCGACGAAGAGAGCGACATCCATGGGGAGTACGACATGCTCGCTCTCGGCTTTCTTCTGCAGGATGGCGACTTTGGTCTCGAGGTCGGGGGGCTGGATGTCGGCAATGAGGCCCCACTCGAAGCGGCTGCGCAGGCGGTCTTCGATCTCGGCCAGCTCGCGGGGCGGCCGGTCGGAGGCGATGACGATCTGCTTCATGTTCTCGTGCAGCGCGTTGAAGGTGTGGAAGAACTCTTCCTGGGTGCGCTCCTTTTGCGAGAGGAACTGGATGTCATCGATGAGCAGCACGTCGACGGTGCGGAACTTGTCGCGGAAGCTGGTCATCTTGTCGTAGCGCACGGAGCTGATCATCTCGTTGGTGAACTTCTCCGCGGAGACGTAGGAGATGGAAGCCGCAGCCTGGAGGCGCTTCACCTCGTGCCCGATGGCGTGCATCAGGTGCGTTTTGCCCATGCCGACGCCGCCATAGAGGAAGAGCGGGTTGTAGGCCTTCGAGGGCTGCTCGGCGACGGCAAGCGCGGCGGCGCGGGCAAACTGATTGCCGGGTCCGCAGACGAAGGCGTCGAAGGTGTAGCGGGGATTGAGCTGCGCAGCAGTGGACCAGTCGAAGCGGGCCTGCTGAGGTCCGGCGTGCGGAGCGGGACGATTGCCGGCGCCGTTGGTGTGCATGGAAGGAACGTGCGTCGATGAGGAAGGAGGGAACCCGCCGTCTTCGCGCACGCGGGGAACGGTGGGATCTTCATCGGGAGTGATGAAGCTGACGTCGTCGAATTCGAGCTGGAGATTCTCGATGGCTTCCTGGATCAGATCGCCGTAGCGGTCGCCGACGTGGCGGAACTCCGGCGTGGGAATGCGCACGTAGAGGACGCGCTCGCGCGCATAGCTGTAGCGGGTGGGTTTGAGCCAGGTGTCATAGGATTGGCGATTGATTTTCTTTTCGAGCGCCGCGAGGATTTGGATCCATGGATTGAGAGCGACCGACGGACTTACGGCGAATGACATGCGCGATCCCTTTGCCTAACGTCCGGGAGCGGAAGCAACCGTGGGGCCGAATTACGAAAATGCTCAGGTTAAACCCGGATGTGGAAACCGGGCGAGCTCAGGAGCAGATTCGCATTGGCCGGGAGTGGGCTCCGATCTGTCACGCAACGGAGCTTCGGTCACATTCTCCGACTACCGCAGGGCGTCGAAAATCTTAAGTGAACGTTGCCGATAGTAGCACAGTCGGGAGGTCGTGCGAACGAAATGCGCGGGTGAAAATTTTCGCGGAAAGAAGTTGCACAACGGGTAGTGAAAATCGACACGGGCGTGCAATTTTTGCGGGGGCAGAAACCATTGGGATATACTTGATTCTTGCCGCTGAAAGGCGAGAAGTGAGCAGGAGCGCCGCCTGTTGCATCCGGTTGCGCGATCTGGGTTGCGGGCGGGCGCCCGCGATGCGCCGAGCGGAGACATCGACAAAAAAGATCAGGAGTTATCGTTTCCATGCCGAAACGCACATTTCAGCCGAATCGGCGCAGCCGATCGAAGACGCACGGCTTCCGCAGCCGTATGAAGACGAAGAGCGGCGCGGCGGTGCTGTCGCGGCGGCGCGCGAAGGGGCGCAAACGCGTGTCTGTGAGCGCCGGATATCGCGATTAATCGTTCCACTGGACCTGCCGTCGGGCGCGCGGGGCGCAACCGACTCTCCCAGAGTGAGCCGGAATGGAGATATGCCGGAAGCCAAGTTCGACTGGCGCAGCACCCGTCTGCGGAAGCATGCGGAATACCAGCGCGTGTACCAGGCGAGCCGCAGGCATACATCTGCATCGATGACCTATTTTTACTGGGTACGGGAGAGCAGCGAACCGGCCGCAGAGCAACCGCGTATTGGATTAACGACGCCCCGCGCTTTGGGCGCAGCCGTAGTGCGGAATCGCATCCGGCGGCGGATGCGCGAGGCGGTGCGGCTGCACGTGAGCGAGTTGCCGCGGCGAGTGGACGTGGTGCTGCATCCGCGCAAGCAGGTGCTGGAGATGGAATTCTCGCGGCTGGAGCAGGAAGTGTCGCGGATATTCGCAGCAGTTGCGGCGAGCGGAGCGCAGCCATGACCAGCGCGCGCGGATGGCGCGAAGGAGCGGCGCGAGCGCTGTTGGCTTTGTACAAGAACGTGCTGTCGCCGGCGCTGCATGCGGGTGTGCCGGGGGCGTGCCGATTTCAGCCAACATGTTCGGAGTATGCGGCGATGGCGGTAGTGGAGCACGGGTGGCTGCGTGGAACGGCGATGGCTGCGTGGCGCGTGCTGCGCTGCAATCCGCTCAACCGTCGCGGCGGATTCGATCCGGTGCCAATCAAGGCAGGGCACGGGGTGCAGGGTACGGGGTGCAGCACAGAGGAACGGCGGTGGGAGGAACTTCTACCGAGAGTGGCTGGGGCTCCCAATCCCCGGGCATCGATCAAGACACAGGAAGTCTGACTTTTGGCAGAGATACAGAATCCCAATCAGCAGGGCGGCGGCATGGGGGGCGACTCACGCTCCCTGCTCAGCTTCATGGTCATTTTTGTGCTTCTGGTGGTTGCCTTTCAGATCTGGGGGCCCAAGAAGCAGGAGCAGAAGCAGCAGTCGCCTGAAAGCGGCCAGCAGACAGCGCACGTGAACCAGCCCGCGGCGGCCATGAATGAGCCGGCGGCGCCAGCGGCAGCCGCGACGGCGACAGCCAGGAAGAAGACGGAAGCGAAAGAGGCCGCGCCTGCGGTGCAGGCGGCGAGCGCCACGGAAACCGTGGTGGAGAACGAGCTGTATCGAATCACGTTCAGCAATCGCGGCGGGGACGCTACCTCCTGGGTCCTGAAGAAGTACAAAGCGGAGGATCAGAAGAGTCTGCTGAATCTGGTGGACGATCAGGCGGCGGCGAAATTCGGATATCCGCTCTCGCTGTTCACCTACGACGCGGGGCTGCGGGACAAGCTGAATTCCGCGCTGTATGTGCCGTCGGCGACAGGAACCATCGCCTTGCCGAACGAGCTGAGCTTCACCTACTCGGCCGATGGGCTGACCGTGCGCAAGACATTCCACTTCGATTCCAGTTATGTGATTGCGGCGGATGTGTCGGTGACGGAGAACGGCGCGGCGGTGCCCGCACTGCTGGCGTGGCCGTCGGGGCTGGATGGCAACCAGGGACACACCCAGGCGTCAACTCACTTCAGCTATGCCGCGGCGACCTTCGACGATTCGATTGACGGCAAAACCGATAACGTCGCGGTGAAAAAGGTAGTGGGCGGCAACACGCTGCACGGGTCGATTGATTACGCGGGCATCAGCGATCTGTACTTCGCGGCAGAATTTCTGCCGGACAGCCCCGCGGACACGAGCGTGGTGACGCTCAATAACACGATCGATGTTCCGCGGAATCCGGACCATCCGCAACCGAACGAGGTGGATCATTTGCCGGTTCTGGGCGCGGCCGTCGGGGAGTTCGGCAGCGCGACCCTGCACACCCGGGTATTCGTGGGACCGAAGTTGCTCGATCTGCTGCAGTCAGTCCACCCGACGAACGGCGGCAATCTGGAGCACGTAGTCAGCTTTGGCTGGTGGGGTTGGGTAGCCAAGCCGATGCTGTATGTGCTGCGCTTCTTCGTGACGCACGGGATCCCGAACTGGGGCTGGGCGATTCTGGTGCTCACGTTCATCCTGAACCTGGCGATGATGCCGACGCGCGTCATGATGATGAAGTCGCAGGTGAAGATGGCGCGCATCCAGCCGGCGCTGGACGCGATCAAGGCGAAGTACGCGAAGTACAAGGCCACCGATCCGCGGCGGCAGGACATGAACAAGGAGATGTTCGACCTGCAGCGGAAAGAAGGCGTGAACATGTTCGGCAGTTGCCTGCCGATGCTGCTGCAGTATCCGCTGCTGTTTGGGTTTTACCGGATGCTGGAGTATGCCATCGAGCTGCGCCAGGCCCACTGGCTGTGGCTCACGGATTTGTCAGGCGTCGATCCGCTGCACATCCTGCCGATCTTTGTGATCGTCTCGATGTTTCTTTCGCAGCTGATGATGCCGTCACCAGGAATGGACCAGAGCCAGCAGCGGATGATGGCTTTCATGATGCCGGTGATCTTCGGCGTGATGATGTGGAACATCGGCTCGGGCGTGGCGCTGTACTGGGCGGGCAGCAACATTATGGGCGTGGGCACGCAGGTGGTGATGAACCGCACCGGCATGGGTCAGGAACTGCGGGCGATCCAGGCAAAGCGAGCCGCGAAGAAAAAGAAGTAACCTGCCTGGGGAACAAGCCTGCAAATTAGGAGTTTGTGGTTTAATTACGTCGGGACACGTACGAATAAGGGTCGATGCCGATCGAAGACTACGCAGCAGCCGCACAGAAAATCGCGGAATTCCTCAAGACGCTGATCAGCCTGGGCGGTCTTCGCCTGAAGTATCGCATCACGGCGGGCGCGGGCGCGGCGGATCCCGCGGGGCTGGAAGCGCGCGAGATCTATGTGGAACTGGCCGGGCCGGATGCGGGATTGCTGACCCAGCGCGGGGGCGAACTGCTGCGCGCGCTGGAGCATGTGGCGGCGAAAATCCTGCGCCTCGAAAATGAGGAGCACGACAAGATCAGCTTCGACTCGGAGAATTTTAAAGCTCTGCGCGCGCGAGAACTGAAGCTGGCGGCGGAGACTGCGGCCGAGCGCGTGCGGCACACCGGCCAGCCCTACAGCTTTGCGCCGATGAGCTCGCGGGAACGAAGAATGCTGCACCTGGCGTTCCGCGGCTACGAGGATCTGGAGACGGCGTCGAGCGGCGAGGGGCTGCGGCGGTTTGTGGTGGCGTACCCGAAAGGATACGTGCATCACGAGACGTCTGCGCCGCGCCGGCCGGAACGGCCCTTTGGACGCCGGCGGTAGAGCCGAGGCGACTCCGTGCCCCATGCGCCGAAGCGCGCGCCGTTAAACTGAGGAAGCCGCAACGCGGCGCGGGAGCTTCCCGGTGCAACCTCATCCCCAGACAACCGAACGCGAAGACGTGGCCCAGGAGACCATTGTGGCCGTCTCGACGCCGCCGGGTCGCGGCGGCATCGGGATCGTGCGG
>JBARMS010000092.1:0-3806 GCA_049802575.1 Acidobacteriaceae bacterium
CCTTCGGGCGGTGGCGCGGCGCCGCAAAGCGGTGGTGGCAGCCGGGGATCGGAGTCGAGCGCCGGTTCGGCATCAGCCGGAGGCGCCGCTGGGCCGCAACAGCCCACGATGCCGGATGCGGCCGCAGCGACTTCGCAGCGGCAGGCGGGCAGCGGTGTTCCGGATGTAAAGCTGACCAGCGATATTCATCAGCACACTTCGGCGACGTTTACTTCTACGGGCAAGAACGTGCATGTGCCGGGCGGAACGCAGATGCAAATGGCGATTGCGGTCATTCCCGCCGGCGTACGCATCCAGTAAAAAAGCACGGGATTGTGCAGAAGAGCGGTCAGCGGGCAGCCGAGGTTCGGCAGCCTGGCTGGCCGCTTTTGCTATTCGTACCGCAGGGATTCGATGGCATCCATGGCCGCGGCTCGCCGTGCCGGCAGCGTGCCGAAGACGATGCCGACCACGCCCGAGGCGGCTAATCCAATGACGGCAGACCATCCCGAGATCGGGACCCGGAAATTGGTGAACAGGCGAATCGAAAACGGGATGCCCACGCCGATGAAGGCGCCCATGATGCCGCCGAACAGCGAGACAAAAACTGCCTCCATCAGAAACTGCAGCTTGATCTCCCGCGCCGTGGCGCCGAGCGCTTTGCGTATGCCGATTTCACGCGTTCGATCGCGCACCGTGGCCAGCATGATGTTCATGATGCCCACCCCGCCGACGGCCAGCGTGACCCCGGCTACGAGGATGAGCATGATGGTCAGCGCGTTCACCACCATGTCGCCCAGGGAGAGGAGCGCGGTCATCGTCTGCGTCTCGTAGACCGAATTCGGCTGGTGACGGCCATCGTTGTGAACCGCCGCGACGATCTGTTTCGCCGCGTACTCCACCTCGCCGGGATCGCGAATGGAGAAATACATTTCGTTGACGCTGTCGGTCCCGATGAAATAGCGCGCCACGGAATAGGGAACCAGGATCGTCTGATCGGCAATTTCGGTTTCGCCGAAGGTGGGCACTTTCTCCTTCAACGTGCCGATGATGGTGAACGGAATTCCGTTGATCTGAAACGTGCGGCCGAGCGCAGCATCAGCGCTGCCGAATCTTGCTTCGGCAAACGGAACCGTGACATCGGCAACCTTGCTGTGCGATGTCTCGTCTTCGTCATCAAAAAAACGGCCGGAGAGGGTCACCAGGTTCCGAACATGCCGGTACGCGGGCTCGACGCCGAGCACCAGCACGTTGTGGGTGACGCCGTTGATGCTGATGTCCTGATGCATCTCGAGCACCACGGAGCTGGCGGCGATCGAGGGCACATCCTCGTCGATGGAGCGCTCGTCCTGGAAGGTGAGGAAGTCGCTCTGGGTGTTGGTGGCGGAGCCGGAGCCGCCGCCGGCGTAGTCGAGATAAATGAGATTGGTGCCGATCCCCTGAATTTCGCTCAGGATGTACGCGCGGCCGGTAGCGGAAATGGCCACGACGAGGATGAGCGAGGCGGTGCCGATGCCCATGCCGAGCGCGGTGAGCGCAAAGCGGACTTTGGCCGCGCGAAAGCTGTCGATGGCGAGGCGCGCAACCTCGCTGAGCAGCATGGTCTCTCGCGCGGCGGCGAGGGTGCGCTCGAACGAACGATGGGGTTGCGCGTGCTCCGAAGGCATCTGCATGTACAGGATGGCACAGGGGGCGGCGAGGATGCAGCGGCTGCATGGCTGCGCAATCAGACGCTCGCTTGCGACGCGCCAATCCGTCCGGGGCGGAGCATCAGCTCAGGGACCAGCGCAGCGGTTTCCCTGGCTCGCTGGTCCCCGTCAGATCGATCGCGCCGTCGTGAAGAATCCTGGGAGGCCCTGCGGCCCCGTTGACCTCAGCGTGGGTGATTTTGTGCGCCTCCGCCGTGGGCAGCTCGATGCGGATCGTCCAGGGTCCGGGGCGCGATGGGGCATACCAGCCTTCCAGCCGCCCATGCGCCGAACGCGAGACGCCCAGCAATGGCGAGGCGAACTGCCAGGACGGAGCCGGAAGCGCTGGGCGCAACGTGACGCCGCGTTCCGTGAAGTCGATGCCGAGGAGTTTCGTCGCTGAATAGAGAAAGCAGGCGTGCGAGTGCAGGTTGAGCACGGGAAAATCGACGCCGTGGAACGAGGGATCGCCGGTGGCTCCGGGATCTTTGCTGAAGGGCGCATTATACGAGTCGGGGCCGCTCCAGACGCCGTACCAGATGTCGGGATAAGCCTCGGCGTGGGCCGCGAAAGAGTTTTTCTTCCATTCATCCCAGGCCATTGCCGGATTAACGGATGCGAGAGCCCAGACGAGGGTCTGGTTGAGCGAAGGCCAGATGCCGCCGCGCACGACGGTGCCGGCGCCGAACATGCCGGGCTTGGTGAGGTCGGGTCCCTGGCTCATCTGCGTAGCGCCGATGGGTCCGGCGCGCAGGAGCTCGTTCATCGCAGTGACGAGTTCGCGGCTTTGATCCGGAGACGTGATGCCGCCGAGGATGGCCCAGGGCTGCGGCTCGATCCACAACGTCGATCCGCCGAGCCAGCCGAGCTTCTCGCCCAGCCAGCAGCGCTTGAGCCAGCGGCCGGTCCATTGCGAGCGGGCCGCGGCGCGGTGCTTCTCGGCCGCCGCGTGAACCTGAGCCATGAATTCGCCGGCCGCGTCGTTATACCGGCGATCTTGCACGTAGATGTAAGCAAGCATGCGTGCATATTCGTCGAAAACCCACGCGGACATGGCGGAGTTCAGCACGCTCTCGCCAACCTTCGCGGCCTCGGCAAAATCGGAGCCGGCCCACGTGCCCAGCAGCCCATCGTTCCAGTCATCCGCGAGCATGCGGCAGACGCCGTGCTCGCCGAATCCCACGTCGTTCATCTGGTGGTGGAAGCAGCGAGCGAGCAAATTGCTGACGGTGTCAGTGCGGCCGGGCGGGTCGCTGTAATGCGCCGCGATTTTCTCGCTCAAAAATTCTGTATCGCGCGTGGCGAGGACATATTCGCTGACCGCCCAGAGCAGCCAGAGGGGCAGGTCGCTGCCATTGTCGGAGACCATGGGCGCGACGACGCCGTGGCCGGTGAGGCCGTAAGGAACAGAACCGTTGTCGCGGACTTCGCTGAGCGTGTAGCGAAGCACACCCTTCGCGATGGCCGGATCGGTGAAGAGGAAGGGCAGCGAGTGCTGCAGCGGATCGCGCGCCGCTCCCTGGAAACCCATCACATATTGGTAGTAGCCGTTCTGATTGAGGATGTGCTGCTGGAAGGAGTCGTCGAAGGTGAGGCTGCTGCGCAGGCAGTAGTGGTTCCACGCGGTTTCGCGGGCGATCCAGGGCTCGCCGTCCACGGTGAAATGCATGCCGCTGCGCTTCCACTCGGCCGAAGATGTCTGCAACGCCGTCACTGCGCGAGAGCGCCAGCGCGTCACCAGATCGTCGACGGTGACGCCCTGCGGCGTGTAGCCGTAGAGGAAAGAGAGCGTCTTCGCTTCGCCTGGCTTCAGAGAGAAGCTGCGCTCCAGCAGCAGCGCGGTGTGCGCGTCCGTCGTGGAAGCATTGCCGTTGAGGGGCTTGGCCAGGCCGTCAGGACGAGCGGGGCCTCCCGCGCCGAAGAAGGCTGCGCCTTCGGTCGAGAAGCCGTTCATCGGGCCATCGAGAGCGAAGAGAAACGTGCTCGGCGCGTCGCTGCTTTCGTACCAGGCGCCCGGGACTGGATCGGTTACGGCTGATATGAAATTGTTGGGGTGGGCGGCGAGGCTCGCGCGCATCCGCTGCCACACGGCGTCTTCCTGCGGCGTGTGGCCGGGAAAGCGGCGGGTCTCGACCAGGC
>JBARMS010000093.1:0-29870 GCA_049802575.1 Acidobacteriaceae bacterium
CCGGTGCTCCATCGCCGGGCGGCGGCGGAGGCGCATCCTGCGCGTCGCCCTGCGGAGGAGGCCCCTGCGGTGCAGCCCCATTCGGCGCCTGCCCATTCGGCGGCGGTGCACCAGGCTCCGGTCCCGCTCCCTGACGGTGGCGCCATTCGCCAGGACCCTGCTCCCCACGCCTCATCATCTCTGCCCGATGCTGCGCATGCAGTGCCTTCAGCTTCTGCCACTGATCGGCCGTCAGCGTCTTGCGAATGTCGAAGAGCATCCGCGCATCCGCTTTTTCCAGTTCCGCCCGCGCCTGCGCCACCTGGTCGATCTGCGCCAGCACCTGCGCTTCGTTCGGCTGATCCGCCTGGATCATCGGGCCCATTTGCACCTCTGCCTTCTCGAGGTTCGCCTTCAGGTCAATCAGCTTGAGCTTGTGCTGCTGGTAGATATCGTCCATCTTCTTCTTTTCGTCGTCCGTCAGGCCAATCGCCTGGCCGATCTTCGGATTGTTCCACCAGCGTCCGAAATCATGGTCGTGAAACGTCCGCTCCATCGGCGGCCGTCCCCAGCCGTCATGCCCCGGCCCGTCGGGGGGTGCGCCGGCGCCCGGTCCCTGCGCAAAAGCCAGTCCGCTCGCTGCCAGACAGAAAATCGATACAAAAATCCAGTTCTTCCTGCGTGCCATTTACTTCTTCTCCGTAATCGGGTTGTTGGTTGTTGCTGTCTGCTCGCCCCAATCCGCCAGCGGCTGCAGCGCGTCGGGCACATCTTCCTGCAGATCGTTGTCGATCTGGTCCATCAACTGCGTGTCGTCGACCTTCACCACATCCGTGGCGCCGGCTGGCGCCTGAACCACCGGCGCAGGTCCCACCGCCTTTGTTCCCGGATGATGCAAGTGGCTGACGGCGGGCGCAATCACCGCGGCCGCCAGAGCCGCTCCCAGCGCAGGAACCAGCACCAGCCGCATCCGGAACGACGCGGCCGCTCGCTTTGCCGCCTCAGCCGGCCGCGGCCTCGGCTGCTCCGCCATGTGGTGCATCGCTGAGCGGTACAGGCTTACCGCCTCCGCCACTTCGCGCATCTCCTGGCTGGATGTCAGACCCGGCTCCAGGCTGCCTTCGAGGTTCAGGTCCCGCCTCGCTCCGGATTGTCTCAACGTCTCTTTGCGAAATTTCATTTGGCTCCTCCCATGCGCTCCCGCAGGATCGCGAGGGCCCGATACAAATGCGACTTCACCGTGCTCAGGTTCATCCGCATCGTCTCGGCAATCTCTTCCAGCTCCATCTCTTCCACAAACCGCAGCACAAACACCGACCTCTGCTGCGCGGAAAGTTCCCCGACCGCCTTCCACACCTCTGCCACGCGATTCCGCGCCAGCGCGATGCTCTCCGGCGAGCTCCGCCCGTCCGGGACCCAGTCGCTGATATCCATCGGATCCAGCGCCTGCCCGCGCGTCTTCTGCCAGAACCGCAGACTCCGGCTGCGCAGGTGGTCGCGCATCAGGTTCACCGCGATACGCGTGAGCCACGTGCTCAGGCTCGAGTCGCCCCGAAACTGGTGCCGCGCGTTCCAGGCCTTCAGGAAACACTCCTGCGTCAGCGTCTCGGCCGCATCGCGGTCCGTCAGCGAAGACAGCAGGAACCGCAGGATCCGCGGCCGGTAGACGCGCACGACCTCGTCGAAGTCGGCGAGCTCCAGGACGGCTTGTTCCTTCTTCTCGATGGCGAGCTCAGTGCCGCCGCCCGGGCCCCCCGCGAGCGCGCTCGCTGAGGTGGTGGCCATCTCTTCCATGCAACGAGATAGACGGCGTTTCTGGCACCGAGTTTACAGCCGGGAAAGAAAAGTGCGGGGGCCGATCTGGTTAGCGTATGAATCGCGGCGGATGCCTCGACAGGGCCGCCGCAGACCGCTCAACCAATGCGGCACGACAGCTGGGCCGCGTTGAACTCCCAAAGAAAAAGGCCGCCGGAATTTCCCCGGCGGCCCTGTTAAAAAGACTTACCCAGCTCTAGAACTGCAGCCGTCCGGAAAGCTGCAACACGCGCGCTCCGCCGTTCATGCTGGTCAGCTGCCCGAAGCTGCTGGCCTGCGTGATGTCGTCGTAGTTGGTGTTCGTCCCCGGCGAACCGAAGTTCGGGTGATTGAGCACGTTGAACGCATCCGCCCGGAACAGGAAGTTCAGGTGCTCGCTGGGTAGAATCGCGAACGTCTTGGCGAGACCCGAATCCAGATCGAAGTACTGCGGTCCGCGCAGCGTGTTTCTGCTCCCGATCTGGAACCCAATCGGTCCCTCAAACGCGCTCACCGCAGCCTGCGGATTCGCATAGAGGAACAGCTGTCCACTGGAATTCTTGTGGATGTTGTGCTTCAGGTCGCCCTCGGTGCCGATGAAAATCGCGGGCGCGTTGTTGGCATACCCGGCGACGAACGCATCCGACACCGTCGAATACGCCGTGCCGCTGTGCCACACCGGAATCCCGCTGATATCCCATCCGCCGATCAGCTCGTCCAGCCCCCACGGAATATTGCTCCCGAATTCGCGGTTGCGCCCGAACGGCAGCGAGTACGTGAAATCGCCGGTCAGATAATTCGCGGTGTCGAAATCCGAGTTGCCGCGGCACAGCCGGGGACGCAGCACGTCGCAGATAAATCCGTATCCGCCGAACGCCACAGAGTTGGCAATCAGCGACGTGTTGTCGATCGAGTGCGACCAGGTGTAGTTCAGGTCGAACTGCAGGCCGTGGTTCAGGTTCTTCTGCACGGTCGTCAACAGCCCGTTGTAGCTCGAAAAACCCTGGTTCGTGTAGAACGTGTTCTCTGAGAACTGCGCCCCCATGCCCACGTTGTAGCCATCCAGACCCGAGAGAGCCTGCATCGTGTCCGCGAAGTCGCCCTTGATCATCAGCGACTGCAGGGCATCCGCGATGAGCGATGTGTTGTTGGGAAAGCCGTTCGCCTGGCCGATCCCCGGGTACACCTGGTTCTCAAACCATGGCTCCGCCGGCAGGTTCGCCGGATTGGCTCCCGCCCGCAGCTCTTTGGTCACGTTGCCCATCGCCGTCGACATCTTCTCGCCCGACGCCTTGTCCGGGAACTCGATCAGCTGGTTGGCATCCGCCTGCGCCAGCAGCCGCCGGCCCATCCGGCCCGCGTAACTGATGCGCATCAGCGTCGACCCAGGGAACTCATGCTGGAAGCTCGCATTCAGTTCGATCGAGTACGGCGTCTTCAGGTCGGGGTTGATCATTTCGTTGAATGCTCCGCCGTTCTGCAGTCCGTACGGAACACCTGCGTCCACATACGGCTGGAAAGGCGGCTTCGGCGTCGCCGGAACCGGTGCCGTCGGCGGGTTGTCGTAGCGTGGATCGTTCGCCAGCGACCCCCTCGGATCCGTGCCATTTCCGTAGTTCTGCGTAAAACCCTGCTGGAACAGATACGAGAACTGTTCCTGCTGGTACATCACCGCGTTCACCACCGTGCGGTCGTAGACGATGCCCGCGCCGATGCTGAAAACCGAGGATTGATCGAAGCCCGGCTGCCAGTCCAGCGCCACGCGTGGCGCGAAGTTCAGAGGATCGTTGTTGTACAGGCCCGGTCCGTTGTTCTTCGGTCCGCCCAGCACGTAGGTGATGAAAGGTATCGCGTTCGGTCCACTGATCCCCGCGCTGCTCTGCGCCACGCGATCGGCCACATACTGGTTGAACGTGATGCCGCCGTTCTTCAGCGTCGGCTGGGTCGTCTCCAGCCCATGCGTCTCGTAGGGAACCGAGAAGTACTGGTAATTGAGCCCGTAGGTCAGGGTCAGCCGCGGCGTGATCTTCCAGCTGTCCATCGCATACAGCTCAATCTGATCGTACCGGTACGAGAGATCCGATCCCGTTCCCTGCGGCGTCGGGTTGCCGCTGGCATCGTAGTTCACCGTCGTGCCAACGCTGGCCACGCGACCCAGGGCGGCCGTGAACGCGCTGTCGTACGTTACCTGCGCCGTCGAGCTGGGCGTCAGCAAATTCGAAGGGCGCATCGACGCATCGAGCCCCTGCACCTCGCCGCCCAGGCCGATGGTGTACGAGTTGTAGTCGAGCACCGTGTCGCTCAGCGGATGGATCCACTTGAAGATGCCGCCGAACGTCATGCTGTGGCGTCCCTTGATCCAGGTAAAGTTGTCCTGGACCTGCGGGATCGGCACGTGCCGCGACTGCGAGTTACTCGGGCTGGCATAGGGCGAATCGATCAGCGTCTCCACGCCGCTCGAAAAGCCAAGCTGATTCACGCCCAGCGGATTGCTCGGCCGTGGAAAGTCATAGTCCTGCACGACCGTGCCATACGTGACCTGGTTGGTCTTGTTCAGAGCAGCCTGCCAGTCCATCCCCGCCACATACCGATAGCTGCGGTCGATGAACTGAGCCGAAGGCGGCTGCCCCGGGAACTGCGCCGTGGAGTTCACCTGATTTTCGCGCGAAAAGCTGCCCACTCCAAACAGGTGGATCGTGGGGCTCAGGTTGTAGTCGACCTTTCCGACATACACCGTCGTGTCGGTCGGCGAGGGAGCGTTGAAGCGGAAGCCTCCCGTGTTGATGCCGTCACCCGACGTCAGATCGTTGGCGGCTGGATAGAGCTTCAGAACGCTGAAGAACGCCGGGCTCTCGCCAATCCCTGCCGGATCCAGCTGTTTCACCTGCGCCGGCGTCAGCGAGCTGATGCAGCCCGGCGTCGTGTTCTGCCGGCTGGTGTAAGTGCAGCCCGAGTTGTTGTTGATGTACGAAACATTGCCCGAGGTGAACGAGGCGAGGGGCACCGTCCGCAGTTCCGAAGCATCCTGTGCAATGCGCGACGCCGTGTAGTCAAAGAAGAAGAACGCCTTGTCATGCTTGATCGGGCCGCCCACCGATCCGCCAAACTGGTTCTGCACCAGCTTCGGAGCCCCAATTCCCACGTCGTCGTTGAACCAGTTGTTCGCCGTCGTCGAATTGTCGCGGTGGTAGAGGTTCACCTGTCCATGCCAGTCGTTCGAGCCGCTGCGCGTGATCAGCTGGAATTGCCCGCCGCCGCCAGGACCGCTGGTCGGCGTCATGCCCGCAACCGTGCCGCGAAACTCCTGCACCGAATCCACCGGAGCATTGCCCGTTATATTGCCAAACTGCCCGGTGAACAGATCGTTCACGTCCAGGCCGTCCAGCGAAATGTAGTTCTGGTCCGTGCGCGCCCCGGTCGTTGCCCCGCCCAGCGTAATGCCCGGCTGATCGGTGAACAGCACCGTGGGATTGAGCCGGCTCTGCACCGGCAGCTCATTCAGCTTCGAGACCTGGATGTTATTGCCGATCGTAGCGTCTTCCGTGTTGAGCGTGACGCCCTCTTCTGCGTTCACCGAGACCTGCACTTCGGTCCCCGGCTTCAGCTGCGCGTCCTCGGTCGCCGCGTTGGCGACGTTCACATAAATGTTGTCGATCTTGAGCTGGCTGAATCCCGTGGCCGTCACCGTAAGCTCGTACCCCGGCCCCGGCGGCACGTTCGTAATGAAATAGGAACCGACGCTGTTTGTAGTGGCCTTGAACTGCACCCCGGTTGCCGGATTGCTTAGCGCCACTGCCGCATTCGGGATTACGGCGCCCGAGGGATCGGTGACCACACCCGTGACAGAAGCCGGACTTTGAGCACGAAGGTGCAAGGGAAGAAACAACAGGATGGCGAGGATCAAACTGAAATACGTGCGCCTACGCATGGACCCCTCTTCTTTGCCAATCAACGGCAAAATGGCAGATCTGTGGAAATGCAATGCTTTTCATGCACGTATAAAACCAAATGAATCGCTGATCCGAAACCACTTGTTTTCAGGGGCTTGACGAGCGGAGATTCCGTTAACAGGAGATCGATCGAAAGATATCCAAAATTTGGTAGATCGAGGCCCATGCATTGCTGCCCGTAACTGTTCGATAACGGACGTTTTCTACCGCAGCACGCTGGGATTCGTGGTGGCTCGGGCAGCTGCGCAAAACGGTCAAAAAAAAGGCTGGGCAGCGGTTGGGAACGCAACCGGGCAGGCATCCCTTCGTTTATCGCTCTTTCACCCCGGAAATGGTCCCACTGCCAAACAGTGGCTCCGAGGCCAGCATCGATGCCCTAACATCGCAGCGCACGCGGTTCTTCCCCGCCTGTTTGGCTTCAGCGAGCGCGCGCTCGGCGTCGCGCAGCACCACCAGCGGCGACCGGCCACGGCTGAGGGCGATGCCAAAGCTGGCCGTCAGCGTGGTTGCTTCGCTCCCCACGGCAAACGGACGCGACAGCAGCGACGACCGGATGCGCTCCGCCAGCGCCGTGCCATTCTCGGCGTCGCACCCCGGCAGGGCCAGCAGGAATTCGTCGTCGCCGCAGCGTCCGATCAGGTCATAGCTGCGCAGATACCGGCGGAAGCGGTCGGCCAGCCCGCCCAGCAGTTTATCTCCGGCCTCGTACCCGTAGTCGCGGTTGATGCGCGCAAAATCGTCCAGGTCCATCACCATGAGGCACAGATCGGCCTTCGTTCGCTGCACGCGGTCCGTTTCCTGAAAGATGAGCCGCAGCAGCGCCTGCCGGTTCCACAGACCGGTGAGTGGATCGTGATGATCGTCGAACCGGACCTCCTCGCCTGGCTTGGGCAGCCGGCGCGCCAGTCTCCACTCCCGTTCTGCCACGCGCAGCCGCAGTTTCCACTCCAGCGGTTCAGGGGGAAGCGCCAGAAAGTCATCGCACCCTGCCTCGATCGCAGTGCGAATGTTGCTCTCCGAGCGGGAGCCAGCCAGCATCAGCCAGCTCCGCCGGCCATCGCCTCCCGCGCTCAGTTTCCTCACAATGTCCGCCCCGCCAGCAGGCGGTAAATCCATATCCAGCAATGCGATGAGACCTGGAGCGGCCTCCTTGAGCCGAACCAGCACCCCTGCCCCGTCCTTCGCCGTTTCCACCGCGTAATGCCACGCCGCGACGAGCTCCGTCAACTCGCCCAGCCGTCCCTCGTCGGCGCATGCGATTAGGACGAGTGGCCCGCCCGGAACCGGCCTTCGGAGGCTGTCCATCCGAATCCCCCCTGGCCGTTCTATCGGGGCGAAGATTAGAAAACTTTAATAATCAAAAAAATCCCAAAATTATCCTGCAACTTTTACTAAAACCAGGGCATCATGGAGATGAACAGCCGAGAATTCGTGCGGCCGGCCCTTGCAAGCGGCTTTGCAAGTCGTACACCGTTACCCCCAACGGACCATCAGCGGAAAGAACAAGATCCGCATGGGCTATCGGAACGAAAAGCTATCGTAGAGGGCGTCCGGGCACGCCATTCGCGGCTCTTTCGAGGAGAGCGAGCGATGAACCCGTCCGTCAAGACGACACACGTCATCCCGAGACATCTCCCGCCCGTTCGTCTGGCGAGCGTCTCCACGATTCTGGTATGCCGTTATTGCATGAGCACGATCGGGGCCTATAAAACACAGGCCGATCGCACTCGTATCGAATCCATGCACGTCTGCCCGGAAAAGCTTGGCCTCGGCAAGCCCGCGGTCGCGATTCCGTATAACTAGGCTCTTCGGTTTCTCCCAGGCTACCCACAGGCCGGATTCACCCAGGAAGCGCGCCCCTCGCACCCTCCCCCGAGAGTGAAGGCGCGCTTTTATGTTTTCCAGCAAATCTTAAAACCGCCTCCGTCCGTCTCAATTTCCAGCTCGGCCTCTTTCACTGGACCTTCCCTTTGGAATAACGTGTTGGCATCGCGTCTGAGCTGGGCGGCGATGCGGCCTTAACCGGTGAGAGTCGGAAAATCGCCGAAAATCCGCAGGCAGGAGGGTATCAGGGATGAATGGGAATCGGGTGAAGCTTGCAGCCGTCTTGCCGGCGCTCATAATCGCAGTTCCGCCAGTTGCCTTCACTGCGGACGCGCATGCAGGTGCATCCATCCCAGCCATCCTCCAGTCCGAATCTCCCTACGCGGAGGAAGCAACGCAAGTTTCCGTCGAGTTATCGAAGGGCGTCGACAGCAGAAGCAGCAAGGCGGGTCAGGAAGTGACGGGGAAGGTCGTCGCCGAGGCGCGCATGGCTGACGGCACCACCCTTCCCAAAGGCTCCAGGCTGATCGGCCACGTGACCGAGGTCCAGCCTTCCACCCGCGAGAATCCCAATGGGCAGATCGCCGTCCTCTTCGATCACGTTCTCGCCCGCGATGGCCGTCAGATCCCTGTCCACGCCCTGTTGCTCGGCATCCGTATGCCTCCGCGCTCGGCTCCGCCGCCAATGTCCGGGTCAGACGGCGTCACTGGGATGGGCAGGGGCGGTATGGCGACGCCGGGCATGGATGGAGCGGGCTCGAGGGGGCCAGGAATGGGCGGCCCGGCCATGAACGGAGGGGCCAATTCGAACGGTCCCGTATCCCCTGGCGGCATGAATGGTGGGCCGCCGAACGGACCGGAGCCGGGATCCGGCAGCGGACCTGCCTCCGGACTGGCCCCAGGTCCGGTGAATTCATCGCCAGCATCCACCTCGAATGGTTGGGCGCCTGGCGCAGCAGTCGGTCCAGCAGGATCGGTGGCGGGACTGCCTGGCGTGACGTGGGGGAATGTATCCATCTCCGGCAGCCCAGCGAAGGACGCAGCGGCGCCACCTCCCGGCGCGCCAACCGCGGTGCTGTTCAACGGACAGGGCCGCAACGTGACGCTCGATAGCGGCGCGCAGATGGTTTTGGCCGTCACGCCGCAGCAGAGCGCTCCGCACTAGGAAGGGCTTTCTTTCGCAAGGTCGGCGGATGGCTGAGATGCACCGAAGCTCATCCCCTCCGTCGTAGACTGCGGGTGAAGGCTGCCGAGGGCCGAAATTCTGCGTCGACGCCCATTCCCCCCGCTCTATCCCATCCTCGACTTCGCGTGCGTCTTTCCTGCCGCCGCGCCCGATCCTCAGGCCCGCTGGGCACGCCTGCGGCAGATCGTTGCCGAACTCGCCGGCGCCGGGGTCGCGCTGCTGCAGTATCGCAACAAGCAGGATTCCGACGTGTTGGTGGCCCAGGATGCCCTCGCCATCCATGCGGCCCTGGAGGCCGCCTCGCCTGGCAGCGAACTTCCCCATCCCATGAAGCTCATCCTCAATGACCGTGCCGCCCTGGTCGTTCCCTCCGCGTGGGACGGCGTACACCTGGGCCAGGACGATCTCGCGCCGGCCGAAGCGCGCACCATCCTCGGTCCGCGCGCCATCGTCGGCGTGTCCACCCATACCGACGAGCAGATACGCCTCGCGGATTGCCAGCCGGTCGACTACATCGCCATCGGCCCCGTCTTTCCGACGATCTCGAAGACTGACACCTCGCCACTGATCGGCCTCGAAGGCGTGGAGCGAGCCCGTGCGCTGACGAGCAAGCCGCTCGTTGCCATCGGCGGCATCACGCTCGAGAACGCCGCATCCGTCTACGACGCAGGCGCCGATTCGCTCGCCGTCATCTCCGCGATCTTTGCGCCCGGCCGCGGCGCGGCCGATGCGGTACGAGCATTCCTGGCAATTCTCGGGAGCGATGGTTCGGCGTCCAGATAAAATGAGCCCTCACCACCAGGAATCTTCGGCGAACGAGTCCGGCGCGCCGGCTCGCTCGTCCATGGCGAACAGCAGTGCAACTCACCGTTGGAGGCCCTTTGTGCCAGGATTCCGACGTCGCGTTCTGATCCATGGCCGACGCTGCGCCGCTTTCCTGCTCGCTGCGTGGTGCGCCTCGGCTTCAGGCGTCGCGCAGAAAACCGGCCTCGCCTTCTGGGCGCCCCCGCCCTCAGCGGATGCCGCCATCCAGAAATTCCGCCGCAGCGATGACGCGCGGTTCACAGCTCTGCGGCAGGCTTTCCAGGAATTTCACTGCATCGATGGACTCGCGCAGAATCCGACGGCTGCCTCCGCCGGCAGGGGAAACGCGATCTGTATTCTCCCCGGCCAGTCCACTGCACCCATCCTTGTCATCGCTCGTTATGACAGCCGCGCACGGGCCGGGGCGGAATCCTCGTGGGTCGATGCGTTCCTGCTCCCGCTGCTTGCCCATGCGGTCCAGGCGCAGCCGCGCCGCCATACGTTCATCTTTGCCGTCCTTCGCGGCGACGATGGCGAAGCGCAGCTCGCTGACCAGTTGCGCGATGCCGGGAAGCCCGACCCAGGCGCGAGGATCGTGCTCGATGGCCTCGGCTTTGGCGCACCCCAGTGGTACGTGTCGCGGCCCGCCGCCTCCTCGACCGCGGATCCCCGCATACGCAGCGATGAGCTGCCGGCAGAGGTCGCCGCCGCCGTCTGCCGGGCTATGAAGCTTGCAGGTCCTGCGCCGCTGGACCGCGATCGCTACCCCACCGACGGCGCCTTCTTCAAGGCGGAAGCATGGCGGGGACAGCTCTATGCCGGCACCCTGTTGCGCCGCATGAGTCCTGCCCCGGCGCTGCTCGTTTACTCCGACCTCCCGACCGATCCCACACGATTCGACGATGTAATGTTGCCGGACATCCACCAGGACCTCGATTACGTGGCCTGGCTCCTGTGCTTCCTCGACGTCAAGCTGGATGCGTCTCCTGCCGCAGCGTCCGCAGCGAACGCCACGAGTCCGAAGTGACGCGTGTCCCGATTCGCTTGGACATCCGGCCATCGTTTCAAGTAGAAATGAACCACCCGTGAGTTCCCGCGTTACGACCGCCGCCCCCACAGGCAAAAACAATCTCGTCGCTGGTTTGGGCCTCTTCAGCGCCACTGCCATCGTGGTTGGCTCCATGATCGGCTCGGGCATCTTCATCGTGCCCGCCGAAATCAGCCGCGATGTCGGCTCGCCTGCGCTGCTCATCGGCGCATGGCTGGTCACCGCCGTCATGACCCTCATCGGCGCCCTCAGCTACGGCGAGCTCGCCGCCATGATGCCCGGCGCCGGCGGCCAGTACATCTACCTCCGCGAAGCCATGGGCCGCATCTGGGGCTTTCTCTTCGGATGGACCCTCTTCCTCGTCATCCAGACCGGGACCATCGCCGCCGTCGCCGTCGCCTTCGGCAAGTTCCTCGGCGTCTTCTTTCCCTCCGTCTCCTCCGACCACTGGATATGGCACATCGCGCACGTCCCCGCATGGCGGCTCGGCCCCATGGTTCTCGGCAACATGGAGATCGGCCTGAACACCGCCAATCTCGCCGGGATTGTGGTCATCATCGCCCTCGCCTTCATCAATCTCTTCGGCATTCGCCTCGGCGCGATGGTGCAGAACGTCTTCACCACTGCCAAGACCGCCGCGCTCCTCGGGCTGGTCGTCATCGGCCTCATCCTCGGCGCCAATGCCTCCGCTATCCGCGCCAACTTCCATGCGAATTTCTGGAGCGGCGCGGGCTGGCACACGCTCCATCCCGTCCAGGTGGGCGTCGGCGGACCCATGGCCATGGTCGGCCTCCTCACCATCCTCGCCGTGGTGCAAACCGGCACGCTCTTTTCCGCCGATGCGTGGAACAACGTCACCTACACCGCCGCCGAAGTCCGCAACCCGAAGCGCAACCTGCCGCTTTCGCTCGCTCTCGGAACCATCCTGGTGCTCGGCCTCTACATCCTCGCCAATTTTGTGTACCTCATGGCGCTCCCGCTTCACGGCGATCCGCACGGGCCCACCATGTTTTCGCGCGGCATTCAATACGCCTCAGAAGATCGCGTCGCCACCGCGGTCCTGCAGCAAATCTTCTCCCGCACCGGCGCGTATCTGATGGCCGGGGCCATCCTCGTCTCCACGTTCGGCTGCGCCAATGGCCTCACCCTCGCCGGCGCGCGCGTCTACTACGCGATGTCCCGCGACGGCTTGTTCTTCAAGGCCGCGGGAAAGCTGCATCCGCGCTGGCATACCCCGGTCGCGGCCATCATCGCCCAGGCCGCGTGGACCTGCCTGCTCTGCGTTTCCGGCTCTTACTCGCAGCTCCTCGAGTTCATCATCTGCACCGAGCTGATCTTCTACATCCTGACCATCGCCAGCCTCTTCGTGCTGCGCCGGAAGCGTCCCCACGCCGAGCGCCCCTACCGCGCCATCGGGTATCCGGTCCTGCCCGCTCTCTACATCGTGATGGCTGCCTGGATCTGTGTCGTATTATTGCGCTACAAACCGCAGTACACGTGGCCGGGACTGGTGATCGTCCTGCTCGGCGTTCCTGTTTTCGCCGTGTGGTCCCGCAAGGCGGTTGCAGCGCCATCCGAAGATTTCTCTGGAGGAACAGCCGAGAATGGCTAAGCTCTTCGCAATTAAACCGATTTCCAGTTGCCAGGAAGAGGCGAAGGCCGAAGGCGAGCACACCCTCAGGCGCTCGCTCGGTCCCATCAACCTCATTACCCTGGGCATCGGCGCCATCATCGGAGCGGGCATCTTCGTCCTCACCGGCACTGCCGCGGCGCAGTTCGCCGGTCCAGCCATCGTCCTCTCCTACATCGTCGCCGGGGGCGGCTGCGTCTTCGCCGGCCTTTGCTACGCCGAATTCGCCTCGATGATCCCCATCGCCGGGTCCGCCTATACCTACGGCTACACCACCCTCGGTGAGATCGTTGCGTGGATCATCGGCTGGGCCTTGTGCCTCGAATATGCCTTCGGCGCAGCAACGGTCGCCGTCGGCTGGAGCGGCTACGTCTCGAGCCTCCTCGGTTTCTTCGGCGTCCATCTGCCCTTCAACCCCACTCCAGCGATTTCCGCCGTCCTCTTCGGCCATCCGTTTTCCGCGAAGATCGACATCTTCGCCTTCTGCGCCATCATTGTCGTCGTCGCTGTCCTCGTCGTCGGCGTCAAGGAATCGGCCAACTTCAACAGCGCCGCCGTCATGGTCAAGGTCTCCGTGGTGCTCATCTTCGTGGGTCTTGCCACCACATTCGCCTTCACCCACTGGCAGCACATGCTCACGAACTGGCACCCCTTCATCCCGAAAAACCTGGGGCACTACGGCGAATTCGGCTGGTCCGGCATCATGCGCGGCGGCAGCGTCGTCTTCTTCGCCTACATCGGATTCGACGCCGTATCCACGGCCGCCCAGGAAGCGCGGAATCCCCAGAAGGACTTACCCTTCGGCATCCTCGGCTCGCTCATTATCTGCACCGTCCTCTACATCCTGGTCAGCGGCCTGCTCACCGGCCTCAAGCCCTACTCCACGCTCAACACGCCCGCTCCCGTCGCCGACGGCGCGCAGGCCATCGGCGCAGCCTGGGGCGTGCTCCTCATCGACATCGGCGCCATCGCCGGCCTCGCTTCCGTCATGCTGGTCATGATCCTCGGCCAGACTCGCGTCCTCTACACCATGTCCCGCGACGGCCTCCTTCCCAGCTGGGTGGGCCGCATCCATCCCCGCTTTCGCACGCCCTGGCTCGTCACCATGGCCGTGGGCGTCCTCGTCGCTTTCCTCGCCGCCTTCTTCAACATCAACTTCCTCGGCGAGCTGGTCAGCCTCGGCACGCTGCTGGCGTTTGCCATCGTTTGCCTCGGCGTGATGGTGATGCGCCGCAAGCAGCCCGACCTGCCTCGCCCCTTCCGCACGCCCTGGGTTCCCTTCGTGCCGATTGGCGGCATCGTCATCGCGCTGGCGCTGATGGTCTCCTCCGACACGCCGGCCAAAATCGGTTTCTTCAGCTGGATGATCGTCGGCCTCGTCATCTACTTCGCCTACTCCATCCGCCACAGCAAAATGCAGAATCTTCCGGCCAAAGTGGTCCAGCCGCGCTAGCCGCCAAAGAGAATCTGTCATCCTGAGCGAGCCTCCCCAATTCGTCGCGCCCGCTTTGGGCGCGACAACAATTCCAGTCGCGAGTCGAAGGACCTGCATTTCCGGGCTGAGCTCTGGAACAACCTCCGGCACAACCGCCCCGAATCGCTGACCGTTCAGAGTGACCATCACCCGCCCGGCAAGGTACAGTCTTCTCCATGCAACTGAAGTGTATCTCCTGCGCCGCCCTGCTGCTGGCCGCCAGCGTGATTGCGCAAAATCCCGCCATGCCGCCCATGCCCGGCATGCACGCCTTTCCGCCTCCCGATCAGCTGCCCGTGCCCATCCGCATGACCGGCATTGGCAACTCGCACATCGCCATCAAAGCCACGCCCGAGGCGCAGGCCTGGTTCGACCAGGGCCTCTCGCTGCTGCATGATTTCTGGGATTACGAATCGGCAAAGGCCTTCGAGCAAGCCATCCGCGCCGATCCCAACTGCGCCATGTGCTACTGGGGTCTCGCGCAGGCCGAGGACTTTCGCGGCGAAGAGGACAAGGTCTACGGCGATCAAGCCCTGGCGGAAGCCGTCCGCCTCAAAAATAAAGCGAGCAAAACCGATCGCCTCTACATCGAGGCGGCCGAAGCCGGCGCGGCGTCCAATGCCGGCGGTGACGCGCAGGCCATCGCCCTCTATCGCAAGCTGGTGAAGAAAGAGCCGCACGATCCTGAGGCGCGCATTTACCTCGCAAATGCAGTCGGCGACGGTTTCGACGAGAACGGCGAACCGCGCGCCGGCATGAAAGAGAAGATCGCCGTCCTCGAAGCCGTGCTGAAAGACGACCCCAACGACTCCGCCGCGAATCACTACTGGATCCACGCCATGGAGCCGTCGAATCATCCCGAGCGCGCCATCCCCAGCGCGGCGCTGCTGGCCTCGCTCGCGCCCACCAGCGGCCACATGGTCCACATGCCTGGCCACATCTACTACCGCGTCGGCGACTACGCGAGCGCCGACAAATGGTTCACCGCGTCCACGGCGGCCGACGAGCGCTACATGCGCGAGCAGCACGTCAGCGTCGACGACGACTGGAACTACGTCCACAACCTGATGTACGGCATCGCGAACCAGATGGAGCAGGGGCGTCTCCAGGATGCGAATGCGCTCTCCGACCGCCTGGCGCGCGCCCACGGCGAACTGGCCGCCTCCCTTTATATCTGGAGCGCCCGCGACCAGATGTCCCGCGTCAGCCTGCGTCTACCCGTTGCCCTGCGCATCGGCGACTGGCCCGCGGTGCTCACCATGCTCGACGACGCGAATCTTCCCGACCGGGACAACACCACGCACCTGCGCTTTCTCCGCGACGAGCTACGCGACTTCGCCACCGGCATGCAGGCGCTCGACCACTGCGACCTGCATCCCGCCGAAATGGCCTCCGCGCAAATGGACGCGGGCCTCTGGCGTCAGAGCCAGGAAACGAAAGCCGCCGCCGAAGCCAAAGCAAAGGCCGAGAAAGACAAGCCCTCCGCCGCAACGGCCGCCGCGCCGAAGCCCGCCACTGCGCCCATCGATCCCGATGCCGACATCGATCCGCTGATGAGTGCGCTGAGCATCGCCTCGGAAGAATTGCGCGCCGGCGTCCTCCTCGAGCAGGGCAAAGCCGATCCGGCAAAGAAGCTCTACGCCCAGGCCGTCGCCGACGAGAAGAAGCTCGGCTATCACGAGCCCCCGTTCTACATTCGCCCCGTCGCCGAAACCGAAGCCGAGGCGCTGCTGCGCGCCAAAGATTATGCCGGCGCAAAATCCGCGTTCCAGGCTGCGCTCGCCGAGCGTCCCAACTCCGGATTCGAGCTCTACGGCATCGCCCGCACCGACGAGCTGGCCGGCCACGCCGCCGAGGCCCAATCCGAGTACGCAGCGTTCCTGAAGCAATGGCCCTTAGCCGACGCCACGCTGCCGCAAGTGGAGCACGCTCGCGCCGCCACCGCCCCCACCCTCGCCACAAACGCCCTCACCCGCGCCACAAACGCCCTCACTGCGCCCGCTTTCGCAAAATAAAGCCGTGTCATCCCGAGCAAAGCGAGGGATCCGCCGTTGTTTCTGTTTTCGCGGCCTGAGCGAGAAGCGAAGCACCACCCATCGCTGCGGCGGATTTCCCGCACACGGAGGCGAATGTCCGGAACGCAACACGATCCGCTAACGCCAATGTTCTTCGCTAACAGTCTTCCGCTAACAGTTTTCCGCTAATCGTTTCTCCCTAACAGGGTTCCGCTAACAGCATTCCGCTAATCGTTTTTCGCTAACAGATTTTTGCTCGCTCTTACGCCCGCGCCAGCTTCTGAAACGAATGCGTCGCTGACGCCTCCGCCGATCCCGCCGGCCGCACAAACGTCAGCACCGTGATGTCGTCATCCTGCCCAAAGCTCGCCGCGGCCTCCGCAATCGACTCGGCCGGCTCCGTCGCAATCGCCGCCGTGCGGTCGAATCCAAACAGCTCGCCCGACTTGTTCCGCGCCTCCACGATGCCATCCGTCACCAGCGTGAGCTGCGTGTCCTGCGCCAGCCGCACCTGCGTCTCCGGATACACCGAATCCGCCGCGATTCCCAGCGGCAGGCTGTAATCGATCGCCATCTCCGTCCCGTTCAGGTACGGCGCAATGTGCCCCGCGCTCGCCACCGTGATCGTGCCGTCGCGATCGGCGCGCAGGATCAGGCACGTCGTGAACCCGCCATGCGACCGCGCCAGCATGCGCGTGTTCATCGCCGCCAAAATCTCGCCGGGGCTCTGCGTGTAGTGCACCAGCGTCCGCAGCGTGCCCACCAGCAGCGACACCGTCATCGCCGCCGGCATCCCTTTGCCCGAAACATCGCCGATCGCGATCATCGCGCCGTTCGGCGCCGGAATGATCTGGAAGAAATCGCCGCCCACCTCGCCGTACGGCTTGTAAACGGAGTGGATGAGGAACCCAGGAATCCGCGGTATCTCCTCCGGGATAAGCACCTGCTGCACGATGCGCGCCGCCTCCATCTCCGCGGTCATCTGCTCCTGCTGCCGCGTTGCGCGGTCTGACCGGTAGAGGAAGATCGCAATCATCGCCATCAGGAACAGAACGTCCACCGCATCCAGAACCGAGAAGCTCACCGGCCACGTGACGATCGCCTCAAACCAGTGCGGCGGCAGGTTCTGCATGCCCATCGTGTGCCCGATGGTGAACACCTGATCCAGAATCCCGGCCGCCTGCTGCAGCAGAACAGGGAAGAGCAGCAGCCGCGCATCCGCCAGCCCCTCGCGCGTCCGCTGGAAGAGCAGCGCCAAAATCCACACCCGGATCGGGAAGTCGAGCAGCACGTGTACCGTGTTCCACGTAGCGAAATTCCCATACTCCATACCGCTCGGCAGCAGAATCACCAGTTCCGCGACAATGCAGCCGATCGCAGTGAGAAAAAGCCAGTTGCGCCGGCCCCGCAGCAGCATGAAGTAGAACGTGATCTCCGCAATGTGACCGCCGGTATCCAGCAGCGTATCCAGCGTGTCCGACCACTTGATCGGCAGCGCGTGAAAGCCCCCGAAGAAGTCCTGGCACCGCCCCGCCGCCGCAAACAGCAGCACAATCGCGAACCACAGATATTCGCGCTGCCCGCGCCGCAGCATAAAGAATCCCAGCGCCGCCAGCGCCCCCAGGCATTCAAGCGCGATGAGCAGCACGTCGTTCACCCCGCCCCACGCATCGGCCTTCGCGTCGTCCGCCATCTCGTCGCTCAGCACGCTGGTCGCGCCGATCCGCATCGAATCCGTCATGCCGCCGTCGGTGAACGCCGCCCAGCTCGGCCAGCGCCACACGCGAATCGCCAGCGTGACGGTGCGCTGCTGGTCTGTATCGTTCTCCGGCAGCGCATAGAGCCGCCGCACTTGTGTCGCGTTCGCCCACGCATGCGGCGGCATCCCGCCGTATTGCCCGATCAGCTTGCCGTCGGCGAAAATCTGCGAGCTGTCATTGATGCCGGTGATGAACAGCGACAGCGGCCCTGAGTGCGCCGGGATCCGCACCTGCGCGCGGTACCACGCCGTCCCATCCGTATCGTGGAAGCCCTGCGCCGTCCAGCCCGCCCCGCTCCGAATCAGCGGCCACGCCGAATCGTTGAAGCCGGAGCGCGCCCAACCCTTCGTCCCGTCGGCATCGTCACCCAGATGGAAGCGCCACTCCCCGTTGAGCAGCGCGCTCGGGTCCCGCCCCTGCGCGAAATCGAAGACGCCCGGCGATGTCTGCGCCAGCGCCGGCCCCTGATCGTGAGGAGCATCGTCGTCGTCCGCCGAACAGAAAGGCGCCAGCAGCAACAGGCACAGCACGACGGCGGTCCCCGCAGCCACGCGCCTGATTTGGGCTGGGTCCCACCTCAGTGCGAGCATAGCTGGAAGGGTGACATACGATGCCGCGCGGAGACAAGTGATCCCGGCAAACTGCCAATCACCGTGCTGGTAACGTCAGAACAGAGGCGCCCCACCGATCATGAGCATCATGACCTCCGTTCGCTCCGCTGACGGCACCCCGCTCGCCTGCTGGCGCGCAGGCGCGGGACCGCCGCTGCTCCTCGTCCACGGCGGCCTCTGCGATCACATGGCGTGGTACTTCGTCGAGCCGCTGCTGGCGCAACACTTCACAGTGTGGAGCTACGACCGCCGCGGCCACGGGCGCAGCGGCGACACGCCCCCGCACTCGGTCGCGCGCGAGGTGCAAGATGTTATCGCCGTGCTCAGCGCCATCGGCGAGCCGGCCCATCTCCTCGGCCATTCGGCGGGCGCGATCCTCGCCCTCGAAGCCGCCGCGCGCATAGCCGGATTCGCCCCTCCGGCGCTGCTCAGTCTTATCCTCTACGATCCTCCATTTGTGGTGGAAGGAGCACGCGAACGGCCCGACCCGCGGATTCTCGCGCAGATGGAGAATTTGCTCGCCGCCGGCGAGGCCGACCTGGCGCTGCGCATCGCCATTCGCGAAACCGTGGACCTCAGCGATCCCGAGATCGATGCGATGCAGGCCGGCTCCGGCTGGGACCACCTGCGCGCCTGCGCCCGCGCCATCCCCAATGACTGGAAAATCTGGGACGAACGCCTTCTCCCCGATACCCTGCGCTCGATCCGCACGCGCGCGCTGCTGCTGATGGGCTCCGCGAGTCCTGCCTGGATCCGCGCCGGCACCCAAGCCGTTCTGGCCGCGCTGCCCAACGCGACGTTGGTGATCCTGGAGGGCCAGGGACATTCGGCTATGATCGCGGCTCCCGCGCTGTTTGCAGGCGAGGTGGCGAAGTTCGCCGCCCGGGCGGACCCTACGCCGGTTTCTCCGGGTACATCCGGTTGAACTCCGGATCGTCCTGCAGCAGCGACAGGTCCGGATCGTTCCGCGCCCATACCGCGTCGCGGAAGCCCAGCTCCCACGCCTTGCGCAGAGCATCCATCGCCTCAGGCTTGCGCTTCAGGTCGCAATAGAGGCAGGCCGCGTTGTACAGGATCGACGCCTCATTGGCACGTAGCGTCACGGCCAGGTTCAGCTCGCGCAGCGCGTCGTCCGACCGTCCCAGCGCCGCGTAGTCGCCGCCCACCAGAATCCGCGCCCGCGCATCCTCCGGCACCTGCTTCAGATGGTTCTCCAGCGCCGCAATTCGCCGCTGGATCATGTGGCTCACCGCCTCTTTCTTGCCCAGCGCGCCCATCGAATTGATGATCGGAATATAGACGTTGTAGTCTTCGCCGCTCGCTTCAATCGCCACTTCCGCCACGTCCACAACTTCCTGGTAGCGGCCGCCGGCAAAGAGCGCGCGGCACAGCAGGTAATACGCGCCCTCGCAGTCGCGCTTGCGCTCGATCGCCTTCTTGACCATGCGCACCGCTTCGTCGTGCAGATCGGCCGCGTAGAGCACCCACGCCTGGCTCACCTGCACCTCCGGCAGGTCCCAGCGCAGCGCCACGGCCTTGCCGCTGGCCTCCCGGGCGCGCTCCACCCACAGCGGATCGCGGCTGTAGTTGCAGTAAAACATCGCGCAGGCGTTGGCGCAGGCCGCATAGGCCAGGGCGAAGCTGGGATCGATGGCTACTCCGTTCTCAAACATCTGCAGCGCGAATTCCAGGTCCTGCCGCGTCTGCCGCCGCGCGTAGCGCTTGCCCCGCAGATACAAATCGTAGGCCTGCAGATTCTCCGTCGGCTTCACCGCCAGCGCTTCCAGCTCTTCCGGCGACAGCGTCACGCGCAGCGCTTCGGCAATGGCCCGCGCCATCTCGTCCTGCACCTCGAAAACGTCCTTCATCTCGCGATCGAACCGCTCCGACCACAGCGGAAAATCCGTCCGCGCATCCACCAGCTGCGCGTTGATGCGCAGTCTCGCCCCCGATCTCCGCAGCGTTCCCGTCAGCACGTACGCCGCGCCCAGCTTCTGCCCCACCTGCTGCGGCGTCACCGCCTGGTCGCGAAAAGCCAGCACCGTCGGCCGCGAAAAAATATTCAGCCCGCGAATCTTCGAGAGCTCCGTGATCACGTCTTCCGTAATGCCGTCGCGCAGGTATTCGTCTTCCTTCGCCCCGCTCAGGTTCTCGAAATACAGCACCGCGACGGATTTCCCCGCCGGCTTGTGCATGCCCGAAGAGCCCGTTCCCGGATCGGACTCGCTCCTCGCCTTCGCCCGCGAGCGGCTCGACTCCAGGTCCCGCCGCAGCCGGCTCAGATCGGTTTTTAGTTCCGTCGCCGTCTGGCACCGCAGGCTGCGGTCCTTCTCCATGCATTTATCGAGGATGCGCACGAACTCCGCCGGCAGCGCCGGATTCACCTCGCCCGCCGGTGCCGGATCGCGGTTCAGAATCGCGTCGAAGATCACCGCCGACGTCTCGCCCTGGAACGGCAGCGTCCCCGTCGCCAGCTGATAGAGCACCGTCCCCGTCGAAAACAGGTCCGTCCGCGCATCCACCAGTTGCCCGCGCGCCTGCTCCGGCGACATATAAGAAATCGTCCCGACCGCGACCCCCGGCTGCGTGAGCTCGTTGCCGACCGCGGTCGCGTCCTCCGGCCGCGGCGCTCCGTGGCCGTCCATCACCTTCGCCAGGCCGAAATCGAGAATCTTGAGCTGGCCGCGTTCGGTCAAAAACAGATTCGCCGGCTTAATGTCGCGATGCACCACGCCCTTCGCGTGCGCCGACTCCAGCGCATCGGCCATTTGTACGGCAAGCGGCAGCAGCGCGTCCATCGCCATCGGCTGCCGCGTCATCTTCTCCGCCAGCGTGCCGCCCTCGAGCAGCTCCATCACCAGAAACGGCCGCCGCTGGAACTGCTCGATCGCGTGAATCGTGCAGATGTTGGGGTGGTTCAGCGACGACGCCGCACGCGCCTCGCGCTGGAACCGTTCCAGCAGTTGCGAATCCTGCGCCATCTCCGCGGGCAGGAATTTGAGGGCCACGCGCCGGTCGAGCTGGCTGTCCTGGGCCTCGTACACTACCCCCATGCCTCCCGACCCGAGCTTGCGGACGATGGTGTAGTGCAGAAAAGACTGACCAATCAGGGGATCTTCATTCATCTGGAGAGTTGATCGTATTGAAGGTGGCATGATGCGTCAATCACACAAGACGGGCAATTGCTGCTCGCTCTCTGCGCGCGAATCCGCACCCCTGATCACCACTGTGGGTCCCTACGCCGCCCGCACCTGCATGAAGTCCAGCGCCCGGATCAGGTACCCCTTCATCTCCTTGCGCGAAACCACAGCGTCGAGGAACCCGTGCTGCAGCAGGAACTCCGACCGCTGAAAGCCCTCGGGCAGCTTCTGCCGGATCGTCTGCTCGATCACCCGCGGGCCGGCGAAACCGATCAGCGCGTTCGGCTCGGCGATGTTTAGATCGCCCAGCATGGCGAAGCTCGCCGTCACGCCGCCGGTGGTGGGGTCGGTCAGCACCGAGATAAACGGCACGCCCGCGTCGTCCAGCCGCGCCAGGGCAGCCGAGACCTTGGCCAGCTGCATCAGGCTCACGATGCCCTCCATCATGCGCGCTCCGCCCGAGGCGGCCACGGTGATCAGCGGCTGGCGCTGGTCGTGTGCACGGTCGACGGCGCGCGCGATGGTCTCGCCCACCACCGCCCCCATGCTGCCGCCGATGAAGGTGTACTCCATCACGCTGAGCACCACGCGATGCGGTCCCAGCAATCCCTGCACGTTGATGACCGCGTCGTTCAGGCCGGAATCTCGCTGCGCCTTTGCGAGGCGGCTCTTGTACGACTTGAGATCGGTGAACTCCAGCGGGTCGGTCGACTTCAGATCGCCGTCCACCAGCTCAAACCCCGGCTCCAGCAGGCTCTCGATGCGCGCCTGCGCGCCCAGGCGCTCATGCCGCTCGCACTTCGGGCACACCTGCAAATTCGCTTCGAGGTCGGCCTTCCAGATCGCCTGCCCACAACCCTCGCACTTCGACCACAGGCCCTCGGTGCGCACCCGGTTCACGCCCGACTCGATCTTGTTGTCTTCCCGCCTGAACCAGGACATGCACGCTCCCAAACGGCCGCGGCGTTTCTCGCCGCCGTCGTCCAGATTATCCTGTCCCGCCCTCAGGAGAAAGCGCACGAATCCGTCAGCGAAGAGGCGGCAAGCTTGAAACCGGTCAGCCATAAGCCGGTCAGCGAATTGGCGAGTCAGCGCAGCCAGAGGCCGCCGGCGCATTTTTAGCAGATTTTTCCTGGTCGCTTCTTTGCTGACCGCCTCTTAGCTGACCGCATTTCCGCCGACCGGTTCTTAGCTGACAGCTTTTTAGCCAGCCCCTGTCCGGAACCGGACGGCCTCCGCCTGCGTAGTACTCTTGTGTCCGGAGGTGCGACCGATGTATTGCAGCGCGTGCGGCCAGCCCATTGATCCGTATCAGCCGTTCTGTCCCCGATGCGGCCGCCAGGTCACACCCATCGCCACCCCGGCCCCCGCGCCCTGGCTCTGGACCCGCGTCCACCGCCACGTCCACACCCTCGGCATCCTCTGGATCGTCTACGCCGGCTGGACCATGCTGCAGTGGATGATGATCGTCCCTTTCATGTCCGGCATGTTCCGCGACTGGGGCTTTCCCTATGGCCATGGATGGGACGGCTTCGTCTTCCCGTTTGAGCGGCTGCCGTGGCTGGTGCCCATGATCACCGCGATCCTCGCCGTCCGCGCCGTCCTCTGCCTCATTACCGGCATCGCCCTCCTGCGCCGCGCTTCCTGGGGACGTCCGCTGGCCATCGTCACCGCGTTCCTTACCCTCATCAAGCCGCTCACCGGAACCGCGCTCTCCATCTACACCCTGTGGGTCCTGCTCCCCGGCGCCTCCGGCCAGGAATACGACCAAATCGTGACAAGCTAGAGTCGGGCGTCCGGATCTCTCCCCTGCACCAACGCTGTCATCCTGAGCGAGCTTTCCGCATTCGTTGCGTCCCGCAGTTGGGACGCAACAACGAAATCAGACGCGAGTCGAATGGACCTGCATGGCTCAGCTATGGTTCACCAAAGCTAGAAAGCAAATAAGCACTGTCATTCAGACGCGAGCCGAAGGACCCGCATTGGGCACCCCCTAAAAAGCCTCCGCGGGACGATGATTGTCGTCCCGCGGAGGCTTTTGTTTCGGCCGCTGCGTTAGTTCACGACTGGCCCGAAGTTGCACCCTGCCGGAGCATTGAGCGTCGTCTGCTGCCCGACCAGGAAGAGGCTCGGTGGCACAGCTCCGCCCGTGAGCAACTGCTGGTGCCCGAAGAGCACCCCGCCGAACGGCGTCGCCGAGCTGATGGCCGCCAGATCGCCGAGGTTATCGAACGCAATGCCGTTCGGCGCGCTCAGCGTGCTGTTGGCGCCCACATTGGTTGGGCTCAGCGTGACCATCGGCGTGGGGCTGCCCGTCGTGCCCAGGCTCGTCTGCGCAAACTCCACCACCGTGTTCGGAGCATTCGCGTTGCTCGACCACAGATCGCCGTCGGCGTCGAACACCAGAGCCCACGGCCCCTGGATCGATCCGTTGCCGTCGTCGGAGAGCGTGACGTCGGGCGCCAGCGTGACCGTGCTGCTGCTCGTCGGCAGGTTCCCCGCTTTGAATTCGAAGATCGTCGTCGTCGCGTTGTTCGCGACAAACAGATCGCCGCTGGCGTCGAACGCGATCCCCAGCGGGCCGTTGAACGCCGGGTTCGCGTTGATCGTGATATTCGGCGTGGCGTTCCTGTTCGTGGCCGCCAGCTGCGCCGGCGTGAACACAAACATAGCGTTGCTGCCGTTATCGCTCACCCACAGATTGCCCGCCCCATCGAACACCGCCTGCTGCGGAAACGTGAAATCCGCCGAGTTGATGGTGATGTTCGGCGACGGGCGGTTGTTCGTGCGCAGCATCGCCTGCTGTTGCGGCGTGAACTCATAGAGCGCCGGCTTCACTGTGCCGCCCGTGGCGGCGGTGCCGCCGTCGATGACCCACAAATCGCCCGCGGCGTCGAACGTCACGCCCTGCGGCGCGCCGAACGCTCCGCTGTTGTTCGCCAGATGCGGCGCCATGCTCCCCGATTTCCCCGAGAGCTGCGACGGCAGGTACTCGACCACGTTGGCGCCGTTCGCTACCCACAGGGCCTTCGTGATCGTCGTGTTGTTGGTTTGCATGGTGGACGTAGCGCTGCCGCAGCCCGCCATGAACAGCAGAAGGGCCATGGTGAATGACAGCACAGCGAAGAGCGTCAGGACGCTCCGCTCGTTTCGGTCGATGGATGCATGCAGTTTCATATGCGCCTCGCGATGGTTGGAATAGCCGCCGATCGCGGCCGGTCTACCCTCTTAAGCGACACGCACCCCGCCATTCCCTCAAAACCATTCAAATTTTTCTCGGACCCGAGCACAGGTGCCCCATCCTTGTCGCCCTCTTTGGGCGACAGGTTGGGGAACCTGCACAGCTGCCCCGAAAATTCCCGATCCATCCCGTGTCATCCCGAAGCGCAGCGAGGGATCCGCGGTTGCCTTTTCCTCTCCGAGCGCAGGCCGCACCACCCCTGGCCGCTAACCGCTTTCCCCCTGTGCGATCCGTCACATCAGCCGCGTCCCGCGGCCCCCGTACAATGTCCGCATGGAATTCCCCGTCACCCGGCTCCGCCGCCTGCGGCGCAACGAGCCGATGCGCGCCCTCGTGCGCGAAACCCATCTCGAGCCCGGCGCGCTCATCCTGCCCTTGTTCCTCTGCCCCGGCGAAGGCATCCGCAAGGAAATCGGCTCCATGCCCGGCGTCTTCAATCTCTCCACCGACGAAGCCGTGAAGGAAGCCGAATCCGCCGCCGCCCTCGGCATCGGCGGCCTGCTGCTCTTCGGCCTGCCCGCGAGCAAAGACGAGCAGGCCACCGGCGCATGGGACGACCAGGGCATCGTCCAGCAGGGCCTCCGCGCGCTCAAGCAGTCCGCCGCGGCTAAAAAACTGGTCCTCATGGCTGACGTCTGCCTCTGCGAGTACACCTCCCATGGCCACTGCGGCATCGTGAAGCGGCAAGGCGATGATTACGAAATTGAGAACGACTCGAGCCTCGGCCTGCTCGCCAAGACGGCCGCATCCCTCGCTCGCGCCGGCGCCGACGTCGTCGCGCCGAGCGACATGATGGACGGCCGCGTCGCCGCCATCCGCGACGCGCTCGACGAGGATGGCCTCGACCAGGTGCCGATCCTTTCCTACGCCTCGAAGTTCGCCTCCGCCTTCTACGGACCCTTCCGCGAAGCCGCCGATTCCGCGCCCCAGTTCGGCGACCGCCGCAGCTACCAGATGGACGGCGCCAACCTCCGCGAAGCCATGCGCGAGATCGACCTCGATTTAGGCGAAGGCGCCGACATGATCCTGATGAAGCCCGCCATGCCTTACCTTGACGTTATCCGCGCCGCCCGCGAGCGCTACGACGTCCCCATTGGCGCCTACCAGGTTTCAGGCGAATACTCCATGCTGCAAGCGGCATTCGCGAAGGGCTGGCTCGAGCCGCAGCGCGCCATGCTCGAGTCGCTGCTCTCCATCCGCCGCGCCGGCGCCGGCTTCATCGTGACCTACTTCGCCCAGGAAGCGGCGCGGGCGCTGAGATAGCTGCCCCGCATCTTTCCGCGCCGCCACGCATCACTCGATGAGGCGCTCCCTGCGTACAATTAAGTGTTTGGGTCCTGCGCCCGCTGCGCGGCCCCGTCAACCCCTTCCTCACCCTTTTGAACGGAGTTTCTTTTGGCAGAGACAATCTATGACGTAGCCATTCTCGGCGGCGGCCCCGCCGGATACACCGCGGCCATTCGGGCCGGGCAGTACGGACTGAAAGTCGCGCTCATTGAAGCGTCGGAAAAGCTCGGCGGCACCTGCCTGCACGTGGGCTGCATCCCGACCAAGTCCCTGCTCTTCAATGCCGAGGTGTACGACTACCTGCAGCACGCGAAGGAATTCGGCATCGAGGGGCTGGGCGCGGGCAAGGTGAACTGGCAGGCTGTGCTCGACCGCAAAAACGGGATCATCGCGAAGCATGTGAAGGGCCTCGACTACCTGATGAAGAAGAACAAGGTCACGGTGGTCGCAGGCTGGGGCAAGCTCACCGGTCCGGCGAAGAACGGCGTGCACACCGTTTCGGTGGAAGGCAACAAGGGCCCCATGAGCCTAACTGCGAAGAACGTCATCCTCGCGACCGGTTCCAGTGCCAAGCTGCTCCCTGACCTCACCGCCGACGACACCATCCTGACGAACGTTGAGATCCTTTCGCTGAAGCAGATTCCCAGGTCGCTGGCGATCATCGGCGCGGGCGCGGTTGGCGTCGAGTTCGGGTCGATCTACCGCACCTTCGGGTCGGAAGTCAGCATCATCGAATTCCTGCCGCGCGTGGTGCCCAACGAAGACGAAGAGGTGAGCAAGGAGCTGAACCGCAGCTTCAAGAAGCGCGGCATCGACATCAACGTGGGCGCGAAAGTCGAGAAGGTAGAGAAGACGAAGACCGGCGCGAAGGTCACCTTCACCGCGTCGGACGGCAAGAAGGTGGAAAAAGAAGCAGAGAAGGTCCTGGTCGCCGTAGGCCGCGCGCCGCGCACGGAGAACATCGGCCTGGAGACGACGAACATCCAGCCCGACCGCGGTTTCATCAAGGTCAACGAGTGGATGCAGACCGACGAGCCGGGCATCTACGCCATCGGCGACATCGTGGCCGGACTGCCGCAGCTGGCACATGTGGGGGCGATGGCGGGCATGGTGGTCGCCGCGAAGATCGCCGGCCAATACGCGCGGCCAGTGCGGCGCGATCGCGTGCCTGCCTGCACCTACACTGAGCCGCAGATCGGCAGCGTGGGCCTCACCGAAGCCGCGGCCAAAGAGAAGGGCTACACCGTCAAGGTCGGCAAGTTTCCGTTCTCGGCGAACTCGAAGGCTTCGATCGTCAACTCCCATGAGGGCTTCGTCAAGGTGGTGGCTGATGCAAAGCATGGCGAGATTCTCGGCGTGCACATCATCGGACCGCAGGCCACGGAGCTCATCGCCGAAGCCGTCACCGCGCTGGAGCTGGAAGCGACCGTCGAGGAGATGATGTTCACCATCCACGCGCATCCCACCCTCTCCGAAGCGATGCTCGACGGCTTCGGCAGCGTGGAGGGGATGGCGATCAACGTTTGAAGATCGTATTAGGCTGATGGACAGGGCAGGAGCAGGCTATGCGAAACGAATTCACGGCAGTGATCGAACGGGACGGCGACTGGTACATTGCCTGGTCGCCAGAAATACCGGGAGCGAATGGACAGGGACATACGGTCGAGGAATGCCGGGAGAGCCTTGCTGCGGCCATTCAGCTGATTCTCGAAGACCGGCGAGAAGATGGCTTGCGCGGATTGCCGGCGACTGCTCTGCGTGAAGTCGTGACCGTGCAGTGAAACGCGAGGCGCTCCTGCGACACCGGCGCGTCGGCGGATGCTACCTGAAGCGCGAGGGGGGGCGCATTCGCTTTGGGTGAATCCGCAAACCGGGCAAATGGAGGCCGTGCCGCGCCATACGGAAATATCCGATCTGCTGGCAAAGAAAATTTGCCGCGGCCTTTCCCTGCCCGCGCCGGGCCAGGAAAAATGATCCTCAATCTCCTCAACCTCGGCCGCATTCCCTATGCCGAAGGTCTCGATCTCCAGCAGCGCCTCTGTGCGGCGCGGCTCGACGGACGCATCGAGAACACCCTCGTTCTGCTCGAGCATCCGCCCGTGCTCACGCTGGGCCGCAATGCCAGCCGCGCGAACATTCTGGCGAGCGAGGAACTGCTGGCGTCTCGCGGCGTTAAAATCCACGACATCAATCGCGGCGGCGACGTGACCTATCACGGGCCGGGCCAGCTGGTCGGCTACCCTATCTTCGATTTGCGCAGCTACACTCCGCGCCTCGGCCCCGTCGACTTCGTCCGCAAAATGGAGGAAGCCCTCATCCGCGTCTGCGGCGACTTCGGCGTGCTCGCCCAGCGCATCCTCGGCCGCACCGGCGTGTGGACCCTGGCCGGGGGCAGCGTTTTGGAGAAGAAGATTGCCGCCATCGGGGTCCACATCTCGCGCGGCATTACGTCGCACGGATTCGCCCTCAACGTCGCCCCCGACCTGCGCGACTTCGACCTCATCGTCCCCTGCGGCATCGCCGACCGCGCCGTCACCAGCCTCGAGCTCCAAGCCCCTCCGGGAGCAGAACCGCCGCCCACGATGGAAGCCGTCCGCAACAGCGTCGCGCGGCAGTTTGGGCGCGTCTTTGGGAGCCAGGTGTTGGCTGCTGGATCACTCGAACAACTGCTGGCTGCGCAAACTACTGCGGAAACGCGATAACCTACCTGCGGCGATGGCGAATCAGGTGCTCCGTCCGTTGCGGAGAACAATTACTCCCTATCTCGGCCAGACTTTGATCTTTGGCGCGATAACCGTATTCTGCGTTTGCGTCGCCTATGACAAGCGACAGTGGGGACTCTTGTGGACGGCGGCCTTCGTCTGGGCATTATTCGCGCTGTACGTCATTCTGTTTGGATTGAAGTATCTCGTTCTTTGGGACGACGCCAGCATTGTGATGCGTGCCAGCGGTCTTCAAGGCGAGAGGCGGATCCAGTTCGGCGAGATCAGCAGAGTCCACTACGAAACCGCGGCGTCGCACTCCAGGCCCTTCCGGCGGATCGTGGTCCATGGCTTGCCCCCCACGAAGACTATCGATATCTCGATTCGTCACTTTCGCCTCAACGATATCGACGAGCTTCTGACTGCGATCAGAATTCGGAGGCCGAACATCGAGATTCCTGCGATCCCGATACCGGGTCCGGGTCGTCGCTAGCGCAAGCCCCCGCCGCGCGCGCAGATTTATAATCGAACGTTGCGCCGATTCACCCCGTGCGAGCAGCTTGCGCCCACTTGTTCTGAACGTTTTTCTGAACGCGGAGACAGCATTCCATGCCAACCGACGTACTGATGCCCCAGATGGGCGAGTCGATTTTTGAGGGCACCATCACCAAATGGCTCAAGAAGCCCGGCGACCAGGTCCAGCGCGACGAGCCGCTCTTTGAAATCTCCACCGACAAGGTGGACGCGGAGATTCCCTCGCCCGCCGCCGGTGTTCTCACGGAGATCAAGGCGGCCGAAGGCTCGACCGTCCAGGTGAACACCATCGTTGCCATCATCGGGGAGGCCGGAGCCGCCCCCGCAGCTCCCGCGAAGCCTGCGCCCGCTCCCGCAAAGATCGAGGAAACGAAAGCCGCCGCTCCGCCCGCGGAACAGGCCCAGCCTCCAGCGCCGGCCGAGGCCGGGCCCGACGCGTCCGGCCCGGGACACGACGTCATCATGCCGCAGATGGGCGAGTCGATCTTCGAGGGCACCATCACCAAGTGGCTCAAGAACGTCGGCGACGCGGTGCAGCGCGACGAGCCGCTCTTCGAAATCTCCACCGACAAGGTGGACGCCGAAATCCCCTCGCCAGCGGCCGGAGTCCTCACCGAAATCAAAATCCCCGCGGGCCAAACGGCGCAGATCAACACCGTCGTCGCCGTCATCGGCGGCGCAGCCGGAGCCGCTCCGGCTAAAGCCACCCCCGCTGCTGCTGCTGCTCCCGCCGCAGCCGCAGCGCCGGCTCCCGCAGCCGAACCCGAGGCCGAGCTGTCCGCGAACGTGCGCTCCTCGCCCCTCGTCCGCAAGATCGCCCGCGAGCACAACGTCAACATTGCCGCGGTGCCCGCCAGCGGCGCCGGCGGACGCGTCACCAAGGAAGACATC